>NZ_JAPDCN010000010.1:123969-172597 GCF_027706185.1 Aeromonas sp. Y318-3 | reverse complement strand
AATAAGATGAGAACACCCGATCAGATCGCTGAAAAATCAGAAAGTTCCATTAAATCTCAGGGTATGATCCCGCCCTGGGTGCCGAACGAAGTGAAGCCCAACGTTTACCGTGAAATATGCCTATCAATCATGCTCGCCTGTTGGGCTTCGCTGCGCTACGCTCTGCGCCAACCTACAAATCACGCTATCTCAACCCTGCCGCCGCTGGGGCCCATCAGCGGATCACGCTTGGCGATAATGCTCCCTCAGATTTCACCTGTAAAAATGCCGACCCTCGGGTCGGCATTTTCAAGAAATTGGCTGTAGGGCGAACAGTATGGGAAATGGTTGCCCTCTATCGCCGGGCTATTTATCCGCCTTGCCCGCCGCATCGGCAAGTTTGGCCAGCTGTTTGTCATACCAGGCCACAGGGCGGTTCTCATCTTCCGCCCGCTCTTTGCGCCGGATGGCGTTGCGCACCGCCATGGCCCCCAGCCAGCGAAACGGCTCGGGCGGAAAATAGCCGCGCGGGCCGCTGACCAGGGCGCAGTCACGCCACGGTTTGTCCTCCTCCCGCATCTCGTCTCTCACCAGGGCCGCCAGGATCTGGCCGCCCATCCAGCTCTGGGCCACCCCGTTGCCGGAATAGCCAAGGCCATAGACGATATTGGGCTGCCCTCGCCAGTGGCCGAAGAAGGGGAGGCCATCTACCGAGCGGTCGGAGGCGCCGCACCAGCTGGCGGCGATGGGCACCTCTTTGAGCGCCGGAAAGAAGCGGCGCAGGGTGCGGGTAAGGGGGGCAAGATAACGGCTAGGGGCATCGAACTCGGCCAGATGGCGGTTGGCAAAGGCGAAGGTGTTGCCCCCCTTGCCCAGCATCAGCCGCCCTTGCGGGGTGGAGCGGTAGTAATGCACAAAGGTGCGGCCATCCACCACGGAGCGGCCGTGCTCAAGCTGCTGGGCGGCCAGTGCATCCGGCGCGGGGTCGGTTATCACCATATCGGAGGAGACCAGCACTATGCTGCGGCTAAACTCGCGAAAGTGCTGCACCATGGCGCTGTTGAGGGCCAGTACCACCTTGCGGGCACGTACCTCACCCTGCGGCGTTGGCACCCGCGCTGGCTGGCCCGCCTCAAGGCGCTGCATGGGGGAGTGCTCATAGACCTCGACCCCCAGTTCCCGCGCTACCCGCAGCAGGCCGCGCACCAAGAGCGCCGGTTGCACCGAGCCCGCGTGGGGGCTGTAGAGCCCCTCCAGATGAACGTGGGAACCGCACTGGCTCGCCAGCTCACCCTCTTCAATCGCCTGCCACTGGTTAAGACCGGCTCGCTTGAGTTCCTGCAATACCGGCTCCATCAGGCCGCGCTGGGCCTCGCTGGTGGCGGTGTAGCAGGTGCCCTCGACCCTCAGCTGTGCCTCTATGTTGTGCGTTTCGCAGAAGCGGGCGATCTCGTGTACCGCCTGCTCGGATCTTTGCACCAGCCAGGCGGCCTGCTGCTCGCCAAAGAGGCGCTTTAAGGTCAAATACTTGGCCGACCAGGTGAGCAAACAGCCGCCGTTGCGCCCGGAGGCGCCGCTGCCGCAGCGGTCTTTCTCCAGCACTATGACGTGCAGGTGGGGCTCGGCCTGTTTAAGGGCGATGGCGCTCCACAGCCCGGTAAAGCCGCCGCCGACGATGCAGACATCGGCCTCGTGGTTGCCGTGAAGTGGCGCGGGGGGCGCGGGCTGTTCGGCGGCGAGCGCCTCGGCCAGCCAGAAGGGGAGAGTGGACATGATGACTCCTCGATAAGGTTATTGGTGGCGCCAGCGCTGGGTGCGATCCAGCAGAGCGCGACTTAAAAAGAGCTGGAGCAGCTTGACGGTGGCGGCGGCCAGCAGGATCAGGGTGGCCATGGCGGCGGCCGCGGCGGTATCGCCGGAATCCTCCATATTGAGCACGGCGATGGAGGCGAGCACGCTGTCGCTCGAATAGAGGAAGATCACCGCCGAGGTGGTGGTCATGGCGTTGACGAACAGATAGATGAAGATCTCCAGCAGCGCGGGCAGGGAGGCGGGCAGGGTGACTCGCCAAAACGCCTTCCAGAGCGGAATGCGCAATGAGATGGCCACCAGCTCCAACTCCTTGGGCAATTGCTTGAGGCTGGTCAGCGCCGTCATATGACCCACGGTGTAGTAGTGGATGACGCAGGAGAGCACCATCAGTGGCAGAGTGCCATAGAGGCCGCCAAAGAGCGGATTGCCGTTGAAAAAGAAGATATAACCTAGCCCCAGCACCATGCCGGGCACCGCCAGCGACAGCATGGCAAGCAGATGTAGCAATTGGCGCAGCGGCGCAAAGTGGCGCCCCTTCTCCTGCGCCCAGGCCAGCACCATCACCAGCACGGTGCCGATAAGCGCGGTATAGAGGCCCAGTTGCAAGGTGTTGGTAAAGGGCTGCCAGCCGTAGACGCTGTTGCTGTCAAAGGCGTAGTGATCCAGCGTCAGCCCGAGGTTGTAGGGCCAGAACTGTACCAAGGATCCGTAAACCGCCATCCCCACCAGTGCCAGAAACAGCAGGGCCCAGAGGGTACACCAGCCGAGCGCCAGCAGATCCCGCAGCCGATGGGGTTTGGGCTGATAGGGTACCGCCTTGGTGCTGCTCTGCTCCTGCATCTTGCTGCGTACCCTGTGCTCCAGGGCAAAGCTCAACAGTGCCGGCAGCAGCAGGGTGACGCTGGCAACGGCGCCCAGCGAGAAGTTCTGCATCCCGATCACCTGCCGGTAGATATCGGTAGCCAGCACGCTGTACTGGCCGCCAATCACCTTGGCAACCCCGAAGTCGCAGATGGTGAGGGTGAAGACCGCGATGGCGGCGCTCAAAAGACCGTAGCGAGCGGTAGGCAGGGTGACGGTGACAAAGGTACGCCAGCCGCTGCTGCCCAGCACCCGGGAGGCTTCATAGAGGCGGGCATCGCTCTGACCCAGCGCCGTGATAAGGATCATCAGGGCGTGGGGGAAGCACCAGAAGCCAAGGCCGATGACGATGCCGATGGGGCCGTAGATGCTCTCGCCGCCGAGCAGCCCCTTGGCGATCCCCTGATTGCCAAACCAGTAGACCAGACTGATGGCGGGCAACAGGGAGGGCATCAGAAGCGGGATCAAACCGATGAGGCGAAACAGGGGCTTGCCCGGCATACAGGTGCGGGTGAGGGCGTAGGCGTAGCCAAAGGCGATGGTCACCACCAGCGCGGTGATCAGCACCCCGAGCCAGAGGGTGTTGCCGATGGTGCGCCCCAGATGAGGGGAGTCGAAGTAGGCGCTGAAGTTGGCAAGGCCCACCCAGAGACCGTTCTCATCCTGCAGACTTTTTTGCAGCATGGTGAGCAGTGGCAGCAGCAGACCGCCGGTGAGCAGGGCAATGCCGAGCACCAGCAGGATCAGTTGCAGCAGCTGATCCCGGCTCCAGCCGCGACAGAGCCGCTGCCAGCGGGCGTCTTGACGGGCTGTCACTGGTGGCAGCAGGGAGGAGGTCGCGAAGGGGGCTGTCATGGGCGATCTCCTTCAAACAGCTGCATCGCTCCGGCGGGCCAGTGCAGCGAGCAGCGCATGCCGCTGCGCCAGCTACCCTGTTCGTGGCGGGGGAGCTCGTGGGTCGGGCGCTCCACCAGAATTTGCTGTGGGCCCAGATAGGTGTCGGCGGTGCAGATCAGGCGCTGGGCGGCGCCGAGAAACTCCACCTGATCGATGGTTGCTTCAACGCCATGTTGGCCAAGATACGGCTCGCTCGGCGCACTCAGGGTGATTGCCTCGGGGCGGATCGCCACCTGCAATTTGCTGCCGGCTGCGGCCTGGTTGGCAAGTGTCAGCGGTTGTTCGTTGAGGCGCACCTGATTGGGGCTCAGCACCAGGGTCTCGAGGAAGTTCATGGTGCCGACAAAGCTTGCTACGAAACGGCTGGCAGGCTGGTGGTAGATCTCCTGCGGAGTGCCCACCTGTACGATGCGGCCGCCCTCCATCACCACGATGCGGTCGGCCATGGTCAGCGCCTCTTCCTGATCGTGGGTCACCATGATGGTGGTGATGCCAAGGCGCTGCTGCAGGGCGCGGATCTCGCTGCGAAGGTGGGTGCGCACCAGCGCATCCAGCGCGCTGAGCGGTTCGTCCAGCAACAACAGACCGGGGGAGAGGGCGAGCGCCCGGGCCAGCGCCACCCGCTGCTGCTGGCCGCCGGAGATCTGGCTCGGGTATTTGTGGGACTGGGCAGTGAGATCCACCAGCCCCAGCCAGTGGTCCACCCGCTCCTTGATGAGATCCCGCGCCAACCCCTGATTTTCAAGGCCGAAGGCGATGTTCTGGGACACCGTCAGGTTGGGGAAGAGAGCATAGGACTGAAACACGATGCCAAAATCGCGCTGCTGGGGCGGCAGGCGGGAGATATTGCGCCCCCCTTGCCAGATCTCGCCGCTGTCCGGCAGATCCAAGCCGGCGATGGCTCTGAGCAGGGTGGTCTTGCCGCAGCCGGAGGGGCCGAGAAAGCAGATAAACTCCCCCGGCTCAATGGTCAGAGAGATCCCTTTCAGGGCCTGAAAAGCACCGAACTGCTTGTTGAGATGTTGAATGTCCAGATAGGGCTGGGTCATGGTTCGACTCGCTACTGATTTGGTATATACCAGTTTGCGGGTGAAGTGTGACGGTCAGGTGATCGGGGGATGACAGCTTGATGACAGTCAAATGAGATCGGGCCGTCAACAAGTGGCTGGGCCCTGTGTGGATGGGCGAAGCGTCGCTAATTGAAGGCAATACAAACTCGGGAAGTTAAAACCAAAAAGCGAAGGCCAACAGCTGTTGGCCTTCGACTGGCAGTTTATTGGCAGCGGTGTGTCTGGCGTGAACAAACCGCCGCCCTTCACGCTTACTGCTTGGCTTCGGTCTTGCCGTCGAAGCTGGCGCTCCACTGGGCCAGGATGGCGTTACGCTCGCGGGCTGCCCAGCTAAAGTCGTTGTCGATCATCTGGCCTTTGATATCCGCCGGATAGCCCGCTCTCGGTTGGGCTACATCGGGGATGGCGACCACGGCAAACGACTTGTTGTAGAGGGCGTTGGCCTGTTCGGTGGCGGCAAAGTCGAGCAGCTGTTTGGCGGCATCCAGCTTGGGGGTGCCTTTGATGATGGCGGCAGCTTCCATATCCCAACCTGACCCCTCTTTCGGGAACACAACCTCGATGGGGGCACCCTTGGCCTTGAGGCTGGTGGCCGGGAAGTCGAAGGAGATCCCGATCACCGTCTCGCCGCTGGCGGCCAGCTTGCAGGGGGCGGAGCCCGAGTGGGTGTAACGGTCGATGTTCTGGTGCAGGCCGTTCATAAATTGCCAGCCCTGCTGCTCACCCATGGTCTGCAGCCAGCCAGCGACGCTCAGGTAACCGGTGCCGGAGGAGCTGGGGTTGGGCATGATCACCTTGCCCTTGTAGATGGGCTTGGTGAGGTCGGCCCAGCTGGTGGGGGCCGGGATCCCCTGTTTTTCCGCCTCTACCTTGTTGAAGCAGATGGCGCTGAAGAAGGCGTCCAGACCGATCCAGTGCGGCTCGGCCTTGCTGTCGCGAAAGCGGCTGTCGAGCTTATCCAGCCCTTTCGGTGCATAGGCATTGAGCATCTGCTGCTGATCGAGCTGCATCAGGCTGGTGGCGGCCAGTCCCCACACCACATCCGCTTTGGGCTGGGCTTTTTCTGCCAGCAAGCGGGCGGTAACCACGCCGGTGGAGTCACGCACCCACTTGATGTTGATGTCCGGATGCTGGCGCTCGAACGCGGTTTTCAGCTCGTTGAGCTGCTCCGGTTCGAAGGCGGTGTAGACGGTGAGATCGGTCGCGGCCAGTGCCGGGGCGGTCATGGCAGCCAGCACGGCGGCGGCCAGCAGATGGGTTCCCTGTTTCATCCTCTTCTCCAGTTAAATTGGTTTGGTATAAACCAGATTGGTCGAGAGAGAGGCTAGGGGATCTTTATGACGTGACCGTGACAGCCCCGTGACGTTTTGCCGTTCCTGATTTATCCGTGACTAATCCTGGGTATCTACTTCGATCTCTAGGCTGTCGTGGCGCCAGTACTCCAGATCGAAGTCGAGCACCCGTCCGTGCTGATCGAAGTTGAGCCGCTCGAGGCGCAGGGCGGGCAGACCGGCGGTGGCCCCCAGCGCCTTGGCCACCTCGTCCGGCAGGGCGGTGGGGAAGAAACGTACCTGCATGCGGGCGTAGTGGAGATCGTAATGGGCCTGGTAGATCTCGGTCAGACTGCCGTTGAGATCCAGTGCCAGCAGGCCGGGCACCCGCTCTGGCAGGCAGTGGTTCTCGCAGTAGCAGATGGCGCGCCCGTTGGCGTAGCGCAGTCGCTTGAGCAAAAAGAGGCTGTCAAACGGCTTGAGCTGAAGCTGCGCCATCAACGCGGGCGGTACCGCCTGGCGGCTTTTCTCCAGCAGTTCGGTGCGCGGCTCACCCCCTTGCTCCCGCACTATCTGGTGAAAGTTGGAGGTGCGTCTGGGGTTCAAGCGAAAGCGCGGCGGTGTGACGAACCAGCCGCGGCGATCCTCCCGATAGATAAGGCCGTTCGCCTCCAGCTGCACCAGTGCCTCGCGGATGGTGACCCGGGTGGTGCCATAGAGTTCTCCCAGCAGCCGCTCGGAGGGGAGCTTGTCGTTGGGGGCCAGACCCCCCGCCAGGATCTGGTTGGCGAGGGCATCCTTGATCTGCAGATATTGGGGTTTGCTCATGAAAATCCCTGGTTTTGCAATAAGTTGTGCAATGAGTTGGGCAATGGGCTGGGCACAGGGCAGGTCATCTGCCCGGTCGTTACACGGCAACATCAACATGCGTTGGTAGATACCAGCAGCGCCCCTGCTGTTCAGGCTTCCTAGATTATCGCGATCCCGGCGCTGAAAATGAATTTTTTGTTGCACGTAGCGCCACCCCTTTGACCTTGGCGGGGCAGTTACCCACAATGCGCTCATTCTGGTATATACCAAAAGGAGCGAAGTCATGACCCATATTCCTGCGGCCCCCGCCGCCGTCGATTACCTGCTGCTGACCCCGGGCCCCCTCTCGACCACCGCGACTGTGCGTGCCGCCATGCTGCAAGACAGCTGCACCTGGGATGCGGACTACAACCTGGGCGTGGTGGAGCCCATCCGCCGCGAGCTGGTGCGCCTCGCCACCGGCCCGGAATATCAAAGTGACTACAGCGCCGTGCTGCTGCAGGGGAGTGGCAGCTATGTGGTGGAGAGCGTGCTGGGCTCGGCGATCGGCGTCGATGAGTGTCTACTGATCATCAACAACGGCGCCTACGGTGCCCGCATGGGGGAGATGGCCCGCTGCCTTGGCCTGCGCCACCATGAGCTGGACTGCGGCGAGACCATCCGCCCGGAACCCGACGCCATCGAGGCGATGCTGGCGCGCCACCCCGAGATCACCCATCTGGCCACGGTGCATTGCGAGACCACTACCGGCATGCTCAACCCCCTTGAGGAGGTGGCTGCGCTCTGCCAGCGCCGCGGCATTCGCCTGATCGTCGATGCCATGAGCAGCTTTGGCGGCATCCCCATCGACATGGGGCGACTTGGCATCGAGTTTCTCATCAGCTCGGCCAACAAGTGCATTCAGGGGGTGCCGGGTTTTGGCTTTGTCATCGCTCGCCGCGCCGCGCTGACGGCCTGCGCCGGTCGTGCTCGCTCGGTCTCCCTCGACCTGCATGCCCAGTGGCAGACCATGGAGCAGCAAGGGGGCAAGTGGCGCTTTACCTCGCCCACCCATACCGTGCTTGCCTTTGCCCAGGCGCTGCGCGAGCTGGACGAGGAGGGGGGCATCGCCGCCCGCCATCAGCGTTACAGTGAAAATCAGCGCACGCTGGTGGCGGGGATGGCTGCCCTCGGCTTTGCGCCACTGCTGCCAGAACAGTGGCAATCTCCCATCATCACCGCTTTCTACTCTCCGACCCACCCTGATTACCGCTTCGCCGACTTCTACCTGCGGCTCAAGGCGCAGGGCTTTGTCATCTACCCGGGCAAGGTCTCCCAGGCCGACTGCTTCCGGATTGGCAATATCGGCGATGTGACCCCGGAGCGGGTGCGCGAGCTGCTCGCCGCCATGGCCAGCGCCTGTTACTGGCAAGGGGACGCGCAATGACCAGCATGCTGGCTCAGGGTCGTGATCTGCGTGGCCGCGATTTGCATGACCATAAGCTGCACGGCAGCGGCCGTGCCGACAGCGAAGGGGATATCAACCTCGGCGAGGGGCGGGCGCGCTGGTGGGCCGACCAGAGCGAAGATGTACGGGCCGGATTGGCGGAGGATAGCCGCTATTTCCTCCATCAGGCGCTCTCTACCCCCTGTCTGGATCTGCTTGAGCGCGCGCAGGGGAGCTGGTTGACCAGTGTATCGGGCAAACAGTATCTCGATTTCCACGGCAACAGCGTCCATCAGCTGGGCCACGGTCACCCCAGGGTGGTGGCCGCGGTGCAGCAGCAACTCGCCGATCTGCCGTTTGCGCCCCGCCGCTACACCCATCAGGTTGCCATCGACTGCGCCCGCACCCTGGCCGAGCTGGCCCCCGGCGATCTTAACCGGGTGCTGTTCGCCCCCGGCGGCAGCGAGGTGGTGGGGATTGCCCTGAAGCTCGCCCGTTTCATCACCGGCAACAGCAAGGTGGTATCCCTGTGGGATGCCTTTCACGGCGCCTCCCTCGATGCCATCTCGGTCGGCGGCGAGGCCTGTTTTCGCGCCGGTATGGGCCCCTTGATGGCCGGAGTGGAGCGCATCCCGCCGCCCACCCGTTATCGCGGTGTCTGGTACCGCGGGGAGGGTGATGACCTGCACTACGCCGATTATCTGGAGTACGTCATCGAGAAGGAGGGAGGGATCGGCGCCTTTATCGCCGAACCTATCCGCAACACCGATGTGCAGGTGCCCTCGAAGGCCTACTGGCAGCGGGTGCGGGAGATCTGCGATCGCCACAAGGTGCTGCTGATCGTCGACGAGATCCCCAACGCCCTGGGGCGCACCGGCCACTGGTTCAGCTTTGAAGAGTTCGGCATCGAGCCAGACATCATCTGTCTGGGCAAGGGGCTGGGGGGCGGGGTAGTGCCGTTTGCAGCTCTCATCACCCGCGACCGGTTCAATCAGGCCGCAGCTATTTCACTCGGTCACTACACCCACGAGAAGAGCCCTATCGGCTGCGCGGCGGCGCTCGCTACCATCAGTACCATCCGCGAAGAGGGGTTGCTGGCAAAAGCGCAGGAGGATGGCCGTTTTATGGCGGCCGAGCTCGGCAAGTTGGCCGAACGTCACCCGCTGATCGGGCAGGTGCGCGGTATCGGTATGCTTTGGGCGCTCGATCTGGTGGTCGATCATCAGAGTCGCGCCCGCAATAGCCAAGCCGCCGAGCGGCTGCTCTACCGCTGTCTGGAGCTGGGGCTCAGCTTCAAGGTCTCCCAAGGGAACGTTATCCAGCTCTCGCCACCGCTCAATATCACCCGCGCCGATCTGGTGCGCGCCATCACCATTCTCGATCGCGCATTGGGCGAGATCGCACTTTCACCGAAACAGGAACACCACCATGACTGACTTGCAGATTGCCATTCACCCGACCACCGACGTGGAGGCGCTGATCCTCGACTGGGCCGGTACCGTCGTCGATTTCGGCTCCTTCGCCCCCACCTCCATCTTTGTCGAGGCCTTCGCCCGCGCCTATGACTTCCCCGTGACCCTGGATGAGGCGCGCCAGCCTATGGGCCTTGGCAAGTGGGATCATATCGCCGCGCTGGGCCGTCTGCCCTCGGTGGATGCGCGCTGGCAGGCTCGCTTCGGCCATCCTATGAGCCACGCCGAGGTGGACCACATTTATCACACCTTTATGCCGCTGCAGATTGCCGCCGTGACCCGCTTTGCCGCCCCCATCCCCGGCGTGTTGCCAGTGCTGGATGCTCTGCGGGGTCAGGGGCTGCGTATCGGCTCATGCTCCGGTTACCCCCGTCCGGTGATGGAGGCGCTGGTACCAGCGGCTGCCGATCACGGCTATCGGCCGGATCACTGGGTCGCCACCGACGATCTCAAGGCAGGTGGTCGCCCCGGTCCCTGGATGGCGCTGGCCAACGTGATTGAGCTGGGAATAAGCGCCGTGCATCGCTGCATCAAGGTGGATGACGCCGTGCCGGGTATCAGCGAAGGGCTTAACGCGGGCATGTGGACGGTGGGATTGTCGGTTTCCGGCAACGAGTTTGGTGCCACCTGGGACGAGTTTGCCGCCATGAGCGAGGCAGAGATCGCCGCCCGGCGCGCACCGGCCGAGGCCAAACTGCGGGCGGCGGGGGCACACTATGTGATTGATACCCTGGCCGACATCGCCCCGGTTATCGCCGATATCAACCGCCGTCTGGCGGCTGGCGAGCGGCCGTAGGCCATCTGCTTGGTCTAACAAAAGCGCATGGCTGGCTTTAGATACAACACGCCCCCATCCGGGGGCGTGTTGTATCTACAGGGGGAAGTTGTGCGCGGTCAGCGGATATCGACCCGCATCAGGGGAGAGGGGGCGTTGTCGACAAAGTGGTGCCAGATATGGTCGTAGAGCGCCTTCTGGCCGGGGAAACTCACCAGCGCCTTGGCTTCGGTCAGAGAACACCAGCGATATTCGGTGTGCTCGTCGTTGAGGGTCACCGCCTGATTGGCCGGGCAATAGACCACAAAGACCGGCACCACCTCCACCGTATTCAAGGCGGCATCGTAAAACTGCTCCAGATACTGGCCGTTGTAGAGCTCGGTGACCCGGATACCCGTCTCTTCGCCAAACTCCCGAATAATGGTCTGCCAGCCGTTTTCACCCGCCTCCATCGTGCCCGCCACATGACACCAGAAGCCCCCCTTGACCCGTTTCATCACCATCAATTTGGTTTCGCCATCGACAGTGGTAAGGGCAACGCCAGAGACGGCCTTGCAGCGAATGGGGATCATGATGTGACTCCAGAGGTTGGCCAAAGAGAGCCGTATTGTTTGGCGGACGAGTCAGAGTGGCAAGTGATTTTACGGTCGGCACTGGTCTGTGCCGACGGGGAGGGCCAAAGTGACAGGAGGCGGTCAGCCCCCCATTATGCTTGCCGTCTGGATCGCCTCGATCAGCGCGGCCCGGTTGATACGAGGGCGCTCGCCATCGAGCAGTTGCTGCCACAGCGCAATGGCCTGACTGTAGCGACCATGCAGGAAGTGATCGGAGGCGAGCAGCATCAGGGCGCTCACTTCCCCCGCGTCCTGCTTGAGGGCACTCTCCAGCAGGCGGGTTGCTTCGGGAGTCAGCTGCTGGCCTGCCTGATAGTAGAGTACAGTGGCTTGGGCGGCCTGGGTCGCTGCACTGGCGCCCCCCTCCAGCAGGGCAATACGCTTATAGGCGAGCAGGGCGTTGTCATATTCACCCCGATAGAGATAAAGCTGGCCGAGCGCCGCCCAGCTGTCGAGATCGGCGGGGCTGCGTTGAAGCTTCTGATGCAGACTCCCCAGCTCCTTGTCTTGCAGATCCCGCGGGCTCAACCCCGCCAGCGGATCGGGACGGGATGCATAATCCTGCCATGCCTGATAGCGGCCGCTGCTGAAATACACAGCGGCAACGGCCGCGATGGCCATGATGCCAAGCAGCAACAAGGCCCGCCCGTGCTGGTTATTGCGGCCGCGATTGTCACGCTGGCTGGCCAGTTGCGCGCGCAGGGCCAGCTCAGCCGACGGGATGGCGTTGGCCAGGCGGGCGGCGCTCAGCTCCCTGTAGAGTGGTTGGTCGGGGGCGAGGCCTGCCTGCTCCCCGTGCATGATCAGCCAATTCAATTCGCTGCGGGGATCGGCGGCGGGTTCATGGATGGCCTTGGCTACAGGGATGGTTTGTACCTGTGTGCGCGTGAGGCGGCGAAACAGGGTCAACAGCGCCAGCCCCAACAGCAGCAGGGGACCGCCCCACAGCAGCGCAGTGCTGGCCTTGAAGGGGGGAGCGTAACGGACGAAATCGCCGAAGCGCTCTGTCATGCGGGTGATCACCTGCTCATCGCTCTGCCCCTCGTCCACCCAGCGGTAGACCTCTAGCCGCAGATCCCGCGCGATGGGGGAATTGGACTCCACCAGGTTCTGGTTCTGGCACTGGGGGCAGCGCAGGGCGCGGGCCAATTCCTGAGCGCGGGTCTGCCGCTCGGGGTGGCGAAACTCATAGGTATCGACCCCGCTGGCATATGCAGTGGCACTCAGCAGCATGCCGAGGGCCAGCAGGGAGCAGGCAAGAGAACGGCACATCATGGCTGTGTCTCCCGAGCTGATGTTGCAATAGATGGCGCAATAGATGGCGCAATCGCGGGTGCCGTTGTGGCGGCCTTCATCTGTGCGTCCGTTCGCGCCTGGTCGAGCAGGGGGGCAAACTGGCGTTGCCAGATCCCTTTGGTGAGTTCGCCGGTATGGCGGGCGAGCAGGGTGCCATCGGCATCAAACAGATAGGTCTCAGGCGTGCCGTAGACACCGAGCTCAAGGGCCAGTTTGCCGTCGGGGTCGGCCAGCACGGCGCGATAGGGGTTGCCCGCCTGGATAAGCCAGGCGCGGGCCGCATCCCCCTTGTCCCGGTAGTTGAGACCGTAGAGGGGCACTGTTGCCGCGAGCTCGCTGAGCAGCGGATGTTCAGCGCGGCAGTTGGCGCACCAGCTGGCCCAGACGTTAAGCACAAAGGGCTCCCCCTTGAGGCTGGCGGTCTGGATCGGACTCCCATCCAGCAGATTGTCGCTCTGCCACGCAGGCAGGGTACGTCCGAGCGTCGCGTCATCCTGGCTGTAGGGATTGTTGCCAAGGCCGAGCCAGAGCAGGGTGCCGAGGCCCAGGGTCAGCAGCAGTGGAAGAAAGAGGCGCAGGCGGGATCTCATAACGCCTCCTGTTCGAGCGGGTGATGGGAGGTGCCAACCATAACGGAACGGGAGGCGAGCAAGGGGCGACGGGCGAGCAGACGCAGGGTGCCGCCCGCCATCATCAACAGGCCGCCGAACCAGATCCAGCGCACCAGCGGCTTGTAGTGCAGCCGCATGGCATAGGCATCTGGTCCCATCTTCTCACCCAGTACCACGTAGAGATCGCCGAGCATTCCCCACGTAATGCCCGGTTCGTTCATGTTCATGGTGCGCACGCTGTAGTGGCGCCGCTCCGGTGTCAGCTGCGCTACCTCTTTACCGCTCTTGTGCACGCTAAGCGTGATCCGCTCGGCGGTATAGTTGGGGCCGATCACCGGCTCGCGCCCCTCATAGCGAAATTCGAACGCGCCGAGTTGGTAGGGTTGGTGGGCACCAAGCACTGTGCCCCCTTCCTGACTGTGGTGACTCACCTGAGCGATGCCGAGGGCACACACCGCCACCCCGAGGTGGGCCAGCAGACTGCCAAACCGATTGAGGGTGAACTCGCGCAGCGACGTCGGTTGCAAGAGCGGGAGCAGCAGGCTGGCCATCAGCCAGAGGCTCACCATATTGGCGAGGATGCCGTTCCAGTTACCGGAAAACGATCCCTGTTCCAGATAGGCAAGGCTAATGAGCCCGCCGCCAAGCAGGCCAAACAGCGGCGGCAACAGAGCGTTTAGTCGGGAATGTGTCGCAAGCTGCTGCCAGCGCAGGCGTGGCAGCTGGGTCATCAGCGCCATCAGGCAGAGGGCAAGCGGTACGAAGATGGCATTGAAATAGGGGGCGCCCACCGAGAGCGAGCCCAGATGAAGTGACTGGAACACCATGGGGTAGAAGGTGCCGAGCAGCACGCTGGCGCAGGCCACGCAGAGCAGCAGGATGGCGGCGCCGAGCAGCCCCTCTTTTGACAGCAAGCCAAAGCGGGCATAGGGGGCGCGAATGTCTGCGCGCAGGGCAAACAGGGTGAGGGCGCAGGTTAACAGCAGCCCGAGCAGCAGCAAGAGGGTGAGCCCCCGGTTGGGATCCACTGCAAAGGCGTGCACCGAGGTGAGCACCCCGGAGCGCACCACGAAGGTGCCGAGCAGGCTCAAGGCGAAGGTGAAGATGGAGAGCAACAGCACGGCGTGGCCGTAGGCGCCGCGCTTCTCGCAGACGACAAGAGCGTGCAGCAATGCAGTGCCGAGCAGCCAGGGCAGCAGGGAGGCGTTTTCTACCGGATCCCAGAACCACCAGCCGCCCCAGCCCAGTTCGTAATAGGCCCACCAGGAGCCCAGCACTATGCCGGCGGTGAGAAACACCCAGGAGCCGAGCGCCCAGGGGCGGCTCCAGTGGGTCACTGCGCCATCCAGTCTGCCCGAATGGAGCGCCGCCATGGCGAAGGCGAAGTTGACCGCAAAGCCGACGTAACCGAGATAGAGCAGGGGCGGGTGAATGATAAGGCCGATATCCTGCAGCATGGGGTTGAGATCGCGCCCCTCCTGCGGCCCCGGAAACTGGCGGTCAAACGGGCTGGAGAAGATCAGGGTATAGAGGCCGAAGAGCCCGACGATCAGCCCCATGATGGCCAATACCCGGGTTGTAATAAGCGGATCGACCCGCCTGGAGCAAAGGGCCACCAGAGCGCCCCACAGCCCCAGCGCAAAGACGAAAAAGAGCATGGAGCCTTCATGGCCGCCCCACACCGCCGCCAGCTTGAAGCCCAGCGGCAGGGCACTGTTGGCGTGCTGGGCCACATAGCTGACGGTGAAATCATCCTGGCCAAAGCAGCTGGCGAGCAGCAGCAGGGAGGCCAATAGCAGGACGGCATTGATCAGCGCCAGCGGCGCTGCGCTGCGCAGCAGAGTCGGGGAGGCGAGCCGTAATCCCAGCCAAGGCAGTGTGCCCTGCAGCAAGGAGAGTGCCGCCGCCAGCAACAGTGAGAGATAGCCGAGCTCCGCCAGCACATAACCTCCGGTCAATCATTCGTCTATGTTATGCCGCAGCGTCTGCACCGTACCGGCGCTGGGGGATAACATCCACACTCCTGGCAACAACCAATCGCAAAAACTCATCGCCACAAATAAGCGCCAGTCACCCGAAGGTGGCTGGTGCTTATCCCCAGCTTTCAATAACCGGTTCACGATCCGTCGTGAGAGGTCGTCAGCAAGGTAAAGAGCAGCGCAGGAACCGGAGTGTATGTGAATACATGAGGATTCCGAGCAGCACATGAGCCTTGATCACGGCCTCGCAACAGGAGCGTGAACCGGTTTTTAAACTACCGTCATCTGGCCAGCATAAAGCACGAAGTAGCGCAGCAGCAGGATCCCCACCAGTGTCAGGCTGCAGACCAGCACCAGATGGCCATTGCGCTCCCGCAGGGGCGCCGGGGTCAGCAGGGCCAGCAGTTGGGGCAGCAGCATGCCGATGCCCACCACCCCGAGCCAGAACACCTGAGCCCAGAAGCCGCTGCCGATGGCGGCCCACATCGCCACCTCTTTCTGGCCGCCACCGAAGTAGAGGCCGGTAAAGAAGCAGACCAGCAGCAATACCTCCATCGCCAGCACCGGCCGCTCGAAGCGATGGACAAAGCTCACCCCCTGGCTGTGATGGTTCTCCTTGAAGATCGTCACCGCCAGCAAGATGGTGGAGGCGATGCCGGAGCTGATACCCGAGACCAGAAACAGCACTGGCAGCACCGGGTTGTTCAAGAGCGGATAGGTCTTGAGCGCAGAGAGCAGAAAGCCTGTGTAGGCCCCCAGCAGCACGGCAAGCAGCAGCAACAGCGGGGCCAGCAGCCGCTCGATGCGGGCAAGCCAGCCAATCAGCCCATCCACAAAAGCGAACTTCTCTTTCAGCAACCGGCTGCGCATTGTCTCGATCTCGGTGCGAAACACCACCGCCAGCCAGGCGAACAGCACCGCCATATAGAGCTGAAACAGCATGACCCCCATCGACATCACTGAGTCGAACTGATAGTGGAACATCAGCTTCCAGAAGGTCCAGGGGCGGGCCAGATGGAAGATAAGGATCAGCAGCCCCAATATCACGCTTGCCGGCGCCAGAATGGCGGTCGCTTTGATGATGCCGCTCTCGCTGCCTGCCCCCTTGCGGCGCAACAGCACCGAGAGGGTGGTGGCCCCGGCGGAGATGCCGAGCAGAAAGAGATAGATAGCGATGGGCCAGTCCCAGACAAGGGAAGGGAAGTGAAATGCGTCATGCAACATGATCCATTCCTCCCTCTGTTACTGCGGTAGATGGCGATCGGACAAATCCCCAGATAAGGGAGGGAAAATAAAATGCCGCTTGCATGGTCATGACGTTATCTCCCCTTTGGGCACGCGGTACATCTTGGGCGAGGTGCCGAGCGCCTGCTTGTAGCGATAGGTGGTCTCCTTCACCAGCCGTTGAGCGATGGGGCTGTCCGGATCATCCAGATTACCGAACACCAGCGCCTTGGTGGGGCAGGATTCCACGCAGGCCGGCTCCTTGCCCGCCGCCAGGTTGGTCTTGCGGCAAAAGTCGCACTTGTCCGCCACTCGGGTGACCGGGTTGATAAAGCGCACCTGATAGGGGCAGGCGGCCAGGCAATACATGCAACCGACGCAGAGATCCGGGTTGACGTCGACGATGCCATCCTCCTTGCGGATATGGGAGGCACCGGTCGGGCAGACGTGTACGCAGGGGGCGTTGTCGCAGTGCTGGCACGATTTGCGAAAGAAGCGGTACTCGGCATCGGGAAATTCACCGATAGGGCCTGAGCGGATGATCTCGAGGCGCGAGACCCCCTGTGGCACCTGATTTACCTCCCGGCAGGCGTCCATGCAGGCGGTGCAGCCGATGCAGGCCGTCTCATCGTGGATCATGCCATAGCGTATCCCGTCGATGGTCTGGCTGTGGGCGATGGGGGTGGCAAGGGAGCGGGTGTTGGCACGAGCAGTCCCCGTCATCATGATAAGGGCCCCCGCGCCCATGCCCGCCATAAAGTCACGGCGAGAGCAGCTCATGAGGCCTCCTTGCCGGTAGCCGGTTTGGACTGCTCCTGCCGGGCCTTGCTGGCCTCATGCTGCTTGCTGTGGCAGTCGACGCAGAGCTTGATTCGGGATTTTTCCGGGATCCCCACCATGGGCTCCTTGGCCGGATGCAACTGGTGACAGCTGGTGCAGGTGAGCTTGGTGGCGTGCACATCGTGGGCCCAGAGCGCCTCGCGCAGCTCTTTGGGCTCGTGGCAGCTCATGCAGACTCCATTCTGCTCGCTGATGGGATAAAGCTTGATGCTCTCTTTATCCTTCAGGCTGTGGCTAAAACGCATCACATCCTTGACCCCTTCCCGGTGCTGGGGGGAGGGCTGGCCGTGGCAGTTGGTGCAGGTCACCGGCTTGAGGTTGTTGGGATTGGTCGCCTGACCATGCTTGCCGTGCATCCCTTCGCTCTGTTCCTTGTGACAGTCGGTACAGGCCTTGTCGGGATTGCGTAAAAATTCCACCTCATGTGTAGCTGGAACAGGGGCTGCTGCTGACTCGGCCGCCTGACCCTGCAGGCTGGTGAGCAGCATGGCTGCCATCAGCATCAGTCGTAAAAAATCCATCGTTAAATCACCCATAGGAAGCCTCCATCCGCTGCGGGCCCGACTTGGCGCCGGGCCCGCAGGCGCCGTTACTGTGCCAGCCGTCCGGCCGCTTTAGCCTCGGCATCCCAAGCGGGGACCGTGGTCTTGAGGAACTGGGCCTTGTCGCTGTTGAACTGCTTCATATCCATGCCAAGGGCCGCTTGCGCTTTCTCCTTGGTGGAGATGTCGGGGATGGCGATTTCGTGGCTGATCCCCTTGCTGGCCAACAGGCGCGCCAGCTTGGTGCGGGCGTCAGCGGCTTTATCCAGCGCGCTGCCAAGTACCTTGAGGGCCACTTCGGGGGCGTGCATCTGCACCCCGTGGGAGGCGATGGCGTAGTCCCAGCGCCACTGGGCGTGACGGATGTCCTGCAGAATATCCTTCATCTCTGCCTCGGTGGCGCCGGCATCCCAGGCCGCCTTGGCTTCAAAGTGGGCGTGTACCAGCTGCTTCTCGACCTTCAGCTTGGTCTCGATCACCGCCTCTTTGCGCTGTTTGACAATCCCTTGCAGCATCTCCTTGCTCTGGGTGTGGCAGTTGCGGCAGGTCTGCTCGAAGCGATCGAAGGGGTTACCCACCTTGTGATCGGTGTAGACCTTGCCCTGCTCGTTCTGCACCTTAGGCATGTGGCAGTCGACACAGGCGACGTTGTTCTGGCCGTGAATGCCAGCGCGCCAGGTTTCGTACTCGGGGTGCTGGGCTTTCAGCATGGGGGTTTTGGAGAGGGCATGAGTCCAGTCGGCAAAGCCGATTTCATCGTAATAGGCCTCCATCTGCTCAACCGTGGTGCCCTTGTCCCAGGGGAATTTGACCGCCTTGGTGGGGCCGCTGAAGTAGTACTCCACGTGGCACTGGCCGCACACCTGGGACTGCTGATCAAAGCGCCCCTGATCCTTGAACGGCTTGCCGATGGCGGTCATGGCCCGATCGGCATAGGGACGGGAGAGGTGCAGGGCAGGTTTGCCCTCCTTGAACTCCTTCGAGGCGGTGTCGTGGCAGTCGGCGCAGCCGATGGTGTTGACTACTTCCGGCCCGCCTTTGGCCCACATCCCCTTGAAGTAGCCATCCTCACCCTTCTCGTTGATAACGCGGGCCACATCCGGGCCTTTGCAGCTCCAGCAGGCCATGGGCAGCGGACCATCTTCGGCTGTTTTCGGGGCGCCGGTACGCAGGGTTTCCCGCACGTCGGTCAGCGCATAGAAGTGGCCGCGCGGCTTGTTGTAATCCTTGGCGAAGGGGTAACCGCCCCACAACACCACCATATTGGGATCTTCCGCCAGCGCATCGGTGCGCTCCTTGCTTTCGCTGGTGGCTTGCCAGCTGGTGAACTGATCGGCGTGATCCTTGGCGAACAGCTCGCTGCGCGCCTCTATCTTGCCCTTGGTGGTTGCGTCATCTGCCTGTGCCCAGCCGCTGGTGCCAAGGCTGGTAGTCAGCAGCAGGGTGGCGAGGCCCAGTTTGATATGCCTGTGTTGTGAACCCACGTTTATCACTCCCAGATAAATGTTTTGGTCTCGTCTGACCCGTTCCATCTTGGTGTGGATCTTCCCCCCGTCCGGCGGGGTGGGCAGACATTCGCTTGCGGGTGAATAAAACCGCGCAATATATGATTGCTCGAGGGTTACCCTAACAAATAGGTAAATTTAATGATGATTTATCGGAGGGAGAGTTGTGCCAGATCAATTGGTGAACAGGATTGATCGCTGAAATGAGATCTGGATTAAATTTTATGGAAACTCAACTTCTTGTTAACTGCCGAGCATTCGATGGCAGGAGTTTGATCGATACAGTTGCGTACTGGCACTTTTTGCTGCTGATCCTGATTGCTGCCGTATTGTTCACAGATTTTGGTAATGTCTTATGCTAATAATTGACTAAATATGCAAATCTGCGGTGTTGTGGTGTGAGCTTTTGACCTTCGGATTATGATCCATTTATTGAGGCTGCAGTGGATTTATCGTCAAACGACAGAAATGGTCACATGAAGTCTGATAGACCTGTTAATAAAGGTGATTGAATTGGGTTCATCCAAATCTCATTTTATTAAAAAGGGCCTGTTAGATGCACAATCTTGTAAGTTATGGCCATTTTATGGCAATCATTGTCGAAAATAGCGAAAAGACCCACTTAGTCTGGTGCGGTATGATTATTGAACAGACAAGTGCCCTGTAGGTACTGATGTTGGTGGTTAAGGTTTTGCTGGAGGTTGTATGGCAGAGTTGCAAATTGAAAAGTCCACGGTGATCACCCAACTCAAGGGCTCCGTGTTTGTCATCAGTGCAGATGGATCTGTCATACGAGCAAAGGTGGGGATGGCATTGCAGCCGGGGGATCGCCTGCAAGCTGCCCAAGGTGGCCACTTTCAACTAGCCGAGCCGGGCAGTGATCCTGCTGGTGAGCAAGATATGGCCGCCAAACCTGAGCCTGCTGCTGATGGACAACCGACTGATCCGGAACTGGCCTCGTTGCAAGAGGCGATCCGTCAGGGTATTGACCCGACCGAATTGTTCCAGGAGACCGCCGCCGGCAACGCAGCCGCTGCGGGCAATATCGGTGGTGTGGCCGGTTCCAGCTCGGGTGGTTTTGTGGTGGTCGAGCGTACCAACGATGCCACCCTGGCCGAGGCCGGTTTTGATACCGACCATGCGGTGCAACCTGTCGGCGATGAGCTGCTGTTTTCCGAAGAGCGCGATTTCTTTGCCGCCATCACCATCACCGAGCCCCAAACCAGCGACAACATTATCAACGCCGATGAAGCGGCTGGCGTCATCATTCGTGGTGTGGTGGATGATGTGGAGGTAGGCCAGCCAGTCACTGTGATCCTTATCGATCAGGCGGGAAATTCACTGACGGTGACGACCGTGGTGCTGCCCGGCCTGGTGTGGGAAGCCAATTTTGGCGATGTGACCGGCAAGTTGGTGGATGGCCCGTTGCAGATTGTGGCCAACACCCAGGATCAGGCGGGCAACAATGCCAGCGACACCGGACAGACTCTGCTTGATACCATCACCACCATTACCCTCGATCTCGCCGATGAGAGCGACACCGGCGCCAGCCAGATCGATGATCTGACCCGCGACAATACCCCGCTGCTGCAAGGAAAGGGGGAGCCCGGTGCCACCGTAACCCTGAGCCTTGGCGGTAGCGTGCTCACCGTCCTGACGGTGGATGCCGCCGGTAACTGGCAATATCAGCTGCCGCAGACCCTGGCCGATGGCCAGTACCAGTTTCAGGTCAATTCCGTGGATATTGCCGGCAACCGTGCCAGCGATACCCTCGTTATCAATGTCGATACCCAGGCCTTTATCGATATCGATGATCTCGATTCCGCAGCCCTGTTTGGCAACAGCAGCGCCACCCTGAGCGGCTCCACCAGCAATGTGGAAGCGGGTCAGAGTGTCATCATCACTTTGGTCGACAGCAATGGCCAGCCGCTGTTGACCACCTCGGCACTGGTGGGGGCCGATGGCCGCTGGCAGGTATCAGGTCTTGATCTCTCCGGTATCAATCAATCCTTTGAAGTGCGTGCCAGTGTCACCGATCTGGCGGGCAATAGCGCCAGCGATGGGGCACCGCTGATCGGTCAGAGCGAGACCCTGACGCTCTCCGAAGCCGGATTGGCCGGTGGCCCGATCTCCGCGACCGGTAGCCTCAATACCGGTGCTGGCCAGGATGGCAATCTGCAAGTCCAGTTCGCCGCCGACCAGAGTGCTTTGGAAGGGCTGGGGCTCGTCAGCCATGGCGCGCCTCTTGGCTATACCATCAACGGTCAGACCCTGACCGCCAGTGCCGGTGGGGCGACTATCTTCACCCTGACCCTCAACAATGACGGCAGCTACCGCATCGTCTGGAGTCAGAGCCTGGATCACGGTCAGGACGCGTTGCGCCTGCCGTTTAACCTCGAATATCGCGACAGCGACGGCGATCTGGTGAAGGCGCCGCTGGTGATCAATCTGGTGGACAGTAATCCGCCCAGCTTCGAGATCCCGGCCATTCCTCTGACCGAAGATGCCTTTACCAACGGCGCCGCCGTGGTGGGCGAGAGCAGCTTTGTAGTCAAACACACCGCCGATCCTCTGCTGGTAGAGTCGTTGGTGTTCAGCAATCAGAGCAGCACCCTGACTACCCTCAACGGCTCGGGTCTTGCCAGCGATGGTCATCCGCTGACCTTTGAATTTGCCGATGATCGCACCTTGGTGGGTTACTACCTGGATGGCAGTGGTCAACGGGTGGAGGTGCTGCGCGCCGAATTGAAGGCTGAGCAGCAGGGCAGCGATCTGGCTGGGCGGGTAGTGGTCACCCTCACCGGCCCGCTCGATCATCAGGGCAGCGACACGCTTTCCCTCGGTTTGCAGGTGAGCGCCAACGAGATCGATGGCGACAGCACCAGCGCCAACCTGACCCTGACCGTCAATGATGGCAGTGATCCCGCATTGGGCATCGACAAGGGGGTCGCCCTGCAAGAGGGGGGCAACCAGAGCATCGATGGCCAACTGCCGGTGACGGTGGGGAGCGATCGTTTGGTCTCCCTCAATTTTGAGGCGAGCCAGCCGGCTTTGGCGGGGCTCACCAGCCAGGGCAAGGCGACGACTTACGAGGTTCAGGACAACCAGCTGATCGTCAAGGATTGGCAGGGCAAGACGATCCTCACTGTTACCATCGGGCTGGATGGCAAATACAGCGTCTCCCTGACCGGGGTGTTTGACGAGCCGGAAGCGACCAACAGCCTCAACCTTGGCCTGAAGGTACAGGGCTCAGATTTTGACGGCGACAAGAGCAATCTCGGCACCCTCAATATCACCATTAGCGATGGTGCCTTGCCGCAGGTTAATCCTGTCTCCCTCACGCTCACCGAAGATAGCAACTGGCAGCAGGGCCAGACCCTTGACGGCGATCTGGCTATCACTGCGGGCAGCGATCCGCTGGCCAGCATCACTTTCGATGCCAATCAGCCGGGGCTGCAAGGGTTCACCTCGGGCAAGCAGGCCGTGACCATCACGGTGGCCGACCATCGTATCGAGGGGCGTACCCCAGATGGCAAGCTGGTGTTTGAGCTGACCCTCGATAACGATGGCAAATACAGCTTCACCCTCCATCAACCGCTGGATCAGGGCAGTGCCGACAGCCTGCTCAAGGCGGGCTTTACCCTGCTCGACAGCGATGGTGACAAGGTCTCCTCCACCATTACCGTGGCGGTGGGTGATGGTGCCAATCCGACCATCTCTGCCGTGACCGGCACCACTATTACCGAGAAGGCGCAAGGGGAGACGGCAGCGGTCAGCACCATGAGTTTCTCGGTCGCGCACGGCAGCGATGCCCTTGACCCCAACACCCTCGGCTTTGATATCGCCGCTATTCAGAGCACCCTGACCGGACTCACCAGCCACGGCAACCCGGTTACTTTCACCATCGATCCCGCAACCGGCCAGCTGGTCGGAACCGCCGGTGGCCAGGTGGTGCTGCGCGCCGAGCTGAGCCTGGTCGATAACAACGGTAACTGGAGCGTCACCGCCAAGGTCACCCTGAGCGGCGAGCTGGATCACAAGGGGAGTGAATCCCTCAACCTGCCGCTTGCCGTCACGCTGGCTGACAAGGATGGCGATCGCATTGGTACCACGCTGCCGCTCACCATCGTGGATGGCAAGGCCCCAAGCTTTATCCCGGGCAAAGGCGTGTCCCTGGATGAGGGGGACCTCACCGGCAGCAACAGCTTGAGTCAAACCGGTCACTTCGATGTGCAAGCCGGGTCGGATCGGGTGGTGGAGGTGGTGTTTGCCGATGGCAGCCAGCAACCGGCGCTCACTGCACTTGGCCAGCCCGTCAAATACGAGCTGGTTGATGGGGACTCCGCCATCCCCGGTAGCCAGCTCATCAAGGGTTATGTGATGGTGGATGGCCAGCGGGTCGAGGTGTTTGAGGTCAAGCTGATTGGCAGCCTCGATCAGGCGGGCAAGAACGGGTTTGACTATCAGGTCACCCTCTATCAGGGGCTTCATCAGGGCGGCAACGCCGTGACCGAGCTGCCCATCAAGGTGATCGTCAACGACTACGACAAGGCGGGCGGCAACAACGACAGCACTAGCGGCACCCTCAATATCCAGATTGGGGAGGGGGAGAAACCGACCCTCACCCTGACTGGCGTCACCTTAAGCGAAGGGCGTTTCGATGGCGCCAACTCGGCCGTGGATGACCAGCAGGCGAGCGGCAAGATCACCATCAAGGCTGACTCGGATCCGGTGACCGATGTGCGACTGACCCTCTTCGGTCAGGTTATGGATGCCAGCGGCAAGCCCATCACCCATAACGGCGAAACCCTGACCTGGAAAGCGGTTGGCACCGATGGCCACACCTTCCAGGCGGTGACCAGTGGCGGTCTTGTAGTGATGACGGTCTCCATCCCCACCGTCCCTGCCACCATCGCCGCTCATACCAGCGCAGAGATAGGTTATCAGGTGACGGTGCATACCAACCTGGATCACGGGGCGGATAACAAACTCAACCTGACCTTGCCAATCAAGGTAACCGACAGCGATGGCAGCGTGATCACTGGCAGTACCACTGCGGTGATCACCGATGCTGACAATCCCGTGATCACATCTATCGAGGGGGTCACCGTCAAGGAGTCGGATCTCAATGGGGGCAGTGGCCAGCATAGTGGCACAAGTCCCTCAGGCAGGGGAGAAGTTGCCATCGGTCAGGTGGCGATTGCCGCCGGGAGCGACCGGGTGGCTTCTCTGCAATTGGATGTGGCCCGTTTCAACGCCCTCAACACCCTCACGTCGGGGGGCAAGGTTGTCACCATTGGCGCCGATAGCCAGCCGGGTGTCTATCTTGGCAAGGACAGCGCAGGCAAGCTCATCTTCAAGCTGACGTTGGATGTCTCCGGCCGCTACACCTTCGAGCTCATCGGCAATCTGGATCACAGGGCTCAGGGCAAGGATCTGCTGGATATCCAGCTGCCGTTACAGGCGCGGGACAGTGATGGAGACCTCAGCGCAGAAGTGATTGGTCATGTGAGCGTGCAGGATGATGTGCCCGTCGCCGTGGATGCGAACAAGACCCTGAATGAAGGAGCGAAAGTGACCGGCGATCTGCTGGCCACCGCCAGTGAGGGGGCGGACGATGCAGTAGTGAAATCGGTCACCATCAATGGCACCGAGCACCCCATCGCCGCAGCGGGCAATACCACCATCTCGGTAACAGATGGCACAGGACAAGTCATCGGCACTCTGGTGATCAATGCCGAGGGTAACTACAGCTTCACTGCCAGGTCGGGCATTGATCACAGCAACAACACTCTGGTGCAGCAGATTGAGTTCCACCTGATGGACGGTGACGGGGATATCGATGATGGGGTCCTGACCCTGACCATCCGGGACGAGGCTGGCACGCTCAGCGTGAGCGCCGTCACCGGCCAGGAGGATGCCGGAGCAACCGATCCTAGCCAGGGGATCCCCATTACCATGAATCTGGATGTGGGGGATTTCGATCGGGGTGAGCATGTGGAGCAGCTGCTTATCCAGGCACCTGCCAATGCCCAGGGAACCTTCTATTTCAACGGTGTCGCGCTGACCACCATTACCCTGGGTGGCAAGACCTGGTATCAGGTGCCGCCTGAGGCCATGGTGGCGGTGGCCAACACCAACGACAAGTTCCAGCTCACCGGTGTCACCTTCGTGCCTAACCACGACTACTCGAACTACGACCTCGGTGGCAATCCGCTGCGCTTCCCGGTGCAGTTGCAGGTGGGCGTCACCGAGGGGAGCAAGCCCCCGGTGCTCACCGGCAATCTGGACATCACGGTGCAAGGTATTGCCGACAAGCCACTCTGGGATGGAGCGAGCACAAATCAGCACTACACCACCAATGAAGACAGCACTGGCATCGCTCTCAATGTGAAGGCCACTCTCACCGACATCGATGGCTCCGAAACACTGAGCTACCAGATCAAGTGGGAGTCGGGTCAGGGGACGCTTACCCTGAACGGCAAGGTGCTTACCCCGGGGGCAAACGGCCTCTATACGGTGGCTGCTGGCGACATCAACAAGGTGACTGTGGTTCCCGGCAAGGATTTCAGTGGTGACATCAAGCTGTCGGTGACGCCGATCAGCACCGAGAAGAACCCGATCGTTCAGGGTCAGGGTACGGCGCAGGGAGACAAAATTGATCTGGTGATCAACGTCAATCCGGTGGCCGATGACGCCAAGCTCACCGTGCGTGACATTCAGGGCAAGGAAGACACCCTGCTCGATCTGGGCAGCAAGATTGCCCTTGCTCATCTGGGTGACAAACTCGATGGCTCCGAGCAGATGTTTGTCCGCATCAGTGGTCTGCCTGACGGTGCAACCTTGTTGCTGGGTGGTTCCGCCGTTGCACAAAACATAGCCGGTTACTATGAGGTTCCTTTTGATCGGATTGGCGAACTCAAGCTGCAACCGCCGAAAAACAGCAACGTCGATTTCGATCTGACCATCAAGGGGGTGGTGAAAGACACGGCGACCTTGACCGATGCCAACGGCCAGACCCATACCGTGGTGAACGAAAAGGAGACCGGCTCCCAGACCCTTCATGTGGATCTGGTGGGGGTGGTGGATCAGCCTCACTTCGAGCTTGGCAATACCGGCTGGGAGGCCGAAGGGACAGGCTATGCCATCACAGTGGGCGAGGATGGACGGGCACCGCTCAACTTTACCCTCACCTCGGGCGAGTGGGTCGATACCCCACACGATACTTCCGAGAGCCTCAACGTGGTGCTGCAAGGGCTGCCGGAAGGTGCCCGGGTCTTTGATACCAATGGCAAGGAGCTGACCCTCACCTTTGCCGGACTCGACGCACATGGCAAGCCGACCTATCAGGTCGATGTCTCCGATTTTGGCAACCTGCTTATTCAGCCGCCCCATAACAGCACGGCGGATTTGAACCTGATCGCCAAGGTGGTAGTGACCGAGAACGATGGCGATCACAAGAGCTTCGATGTGCCGCTGCATATCAAGGTTGAACCGGAGATTGACGCCACCGACTACAGCAAGACCAGCCATGGCCTGGAAGATCAGTTTACCGTGCTGGACTGGCATCCGACCCTTACTGACGGCGCCGAGAAGGTCACGGCACTGAGTCTCTCCGGGGTGGAAGATGGCTACCAGATCTGGCTGCGAGTCGGCAGTGTCGAGAGTCCGCTGACCGTGGTCAGTGGCAAGGTCACCCTGACAGCCACCCAGCTCGACAGCCTGCTCAACGGGGGGCAACTGCTGGTGAAGGCACCGGAGGATAGCGATCGGGATACCAATATCCAGAGCCATGTCACCGTGACCCAGCATGATGTGGATTCGGGCGCGGTGGCCGAGAAGGTGATCGATGGCAATCTGCATGTCGATATCCAGGCCGTGGTGGAGCCCGATGGCGTGCTGACCCAGAGCGGTGGAGCTCTCGTGGGGCAGAGCGGTGCTGATATAGACCTGACTGGACGCTTCGTCTTTACCGACCTCGATCCCTCGAGCGTGGAGGAGATCGACTATCTGGTGATCAACCTGCCGGTGTTGAACGGTGGTGCAGGCGATCAGTTCGTTGTGGTTGGCGGTATCAACAACGGTAACGGCAGCTGGATCGTGCCGGCGGGCAACCTCGGCAGCTTCAAGCTGCATGCGCCGGACGGGTTTGTCGGCAAGGTCGAACCGATCCGCATCGATGCCATGGTTATCGACCGGGGCGACGATGGCGATGCCAGTGCCCATGTCAAAGTGAGCCTGGAAACCAGCGCCGAATTTGAGAACCAGCCAGTGACGCCCAAGACGCCGGCGGCGACTGTCGATATCGACGACAACGCCGTGCTGGTGGGCAAGGAGGATATCCGGGTTGATTTTGGTCAGCAGCTCAAAGGCGTGATCCATATCGGCGCCGCCGACCAGGCGAGCGACGAGGTGACCATTGTCCTCAAGGGGCTGCCAGCGGGCGTCACCATCAGCGGGGCCGAGTACAACATCTCGACCGGTGAGTACGTCATCAAGGTGCCGCCGTCACTGGCGGGCCTGGAAGGGTTGACCCTCGGCTTGCCGCAAGACTTTGCCGGTTCGCTCAATATCGAGGTGAAGGTGGTGAATACCGATACCGCCAGTGGCGACATCAAGGTTGACAGCAGCACGGTACGGGTCGATGTGGCCCCCGTGGTCGATGTGAATGGTGGCCGTGGCGAGCATCCGGAACTGACACTGACCGTGCAGGACACCAACCAGGACGGGCAGCCGGACAATCTGGAAGATAGCGAGATCCACCTCGATCTCTCGGTGAAACTGGCCGATATCAGTCCCTCCATCGCGGGCGGCGGCCTCGAAACCGTGGAGCGGGTCACCATCACGGTGGATGCGAAATATGGTTACTTCCTCGATGGCAGCGGCAAGCCGGTCAACACCCTGGTGGTCAACGATGTGGCAGCCCTCAAGGATTTGGTGTTTGTGCCCAAAGAGCATTTCAGCGGTCAGGTACCGCTCGACATCAAGGTCGATATCGTCGATACCGCGCTGGTCGGCGGCCAGCAGGTGACTGACAGCGGCAGCTGGAGCGGACAGGTCGGCTTTGAGGTGAGACCGGTCAACGATCCGGCCCAGCTTTCGGTGCGTAGCGTCACGGGGAGCGAGGATGGCACGGTCAACCTTGCCGGATTTGGCGCAACCCTAATCGATAACGATGGCTCGGAGCAGATCGTCGCGCTGCAGATCAAGGGGGTACCGGATGGCTTCACCCTGTCGGCTCCGGCGGTCAACAATGGCGGCGGCGTCTGGCAGATCCCGGTGGGGACCGATTTCTCCAAGCTGACCCTGATCCCGCCAGCTGATTTCAGCGGCACCGTGGATCTGTCACTCAGCGCCTTTACCTTGGACAAGGGGCTCACCATCCCGCTCGAAACCAGTGGCAGCTTTACCGTTACCGTTAATCCGGTGGGGGATGCCCTTATCGCCGACATTCAGGGTCAGGCGAGCGGTACCGAAGGGGATGTGATTACTCTGGATCTGGGGCTGGAGACCCGGGATACCCAGCCAACCGGCGGCAGTGCGGGTAATGTGTATGAGAACAAGCCCGAGCAGGTGCGGGTCACTATCGAAGGGGTGCCTGATGGTGCCGAGATCCGCTTGCCAAATGGCGTGGCGGGGACGGTTGTTGATCTGGGTGGCGGTCGCTGGCAGGTCACTACCGAGGGAGGCAAGCTGGGTGCTGTCGAGCTGGTGACCAATGATGCCAACGGTGCACTGGATCTCAAGATCACGGCCCAGAGCCTCGACAACGGCGCCCTCGGTCCCGAGGTCAATGGCACCATCCATGTGGATGTAAGCCCGGTCAACGATGCGCCAATCAACGTATTGCCAACGACCCCTCAGGTCGCGCAGGAAGATCAGCCCTTCGTCATCCACGGTTTGCAGGTGAAAGATGTGGATGCGGGCAACAGTCCCATCAAGATCACCCTGTCGGTGGAACATGGCACCCTGACGCTACCTGCTGGCAGCGGCGTGACGGTAGTCGGCAACGGCACCGGTTCGCTGGTGCTGACCGGCACGCTGGCCGATCTCAATGCCTTGCTCTCTGGTGGGGTCACCTATCAGGGCAACAGTGATTTCTACGGCAATGACGCCCTGACCATGGTCACCAACGATCAGGGGAACACGGGTAGTGGCGGGGCACTCAGCGATACCGATGTGCTGCCCATCGAGGTGCAGCCGGTCAACGATGCGCCGGTCAATCAGCTGCTTGGCAGCATGACGGTGAAGGAAGATGGCTCCCTGTCGCTCTCCGGTGTCAGCGTGAAGGATGTGGATGCAGGCAGTGCGCCTGTATCCATGGTGCTGCGGGTCGAACATGGTGTACTGACCTTGCTGGGTGCAACCGGTGCCGTGATGGTGCAGGGGGCGGGTACCAGCGAGATCACCCTGGTGGGGTCGTTGGCTGATCTCAACCAGTTGCTGGCAAGCAACCTGCACTATGAACCGGCCAAAGATTTCTGGGGAGAGGATACCCTTACCGTTACTACCTCCGATCAGGGCAACAGCGGTGCGGGCGGTTCTCTGAGCGACACCGATCAGGTGACCATCACGGTCACTCCCGAGCCGGATATGCCGGGTCTGACGGTGGATCAGCATGCGTTCCATGCCTTGCAGGGGGCCGTTATCCCCCTTGGCATCAATGCCAGCGTGGTCAATCCGGCCTCCGGTGAACTCTCCATCCGCATCAGCGGCCTGAATGGGGCGCAGGTGCAGGATGAGCATGGTCAGAGCATCGGTCATGCCGATAACAATGGCGACTGGCTGATCCCAGCCGATCACTCGGTTCCGCTCTACTTCAGCGGTTTTGGCGACGGTGACCATGTGCTGGGGATCAGTGCCGAGTCGAGTGTCGGCGGTTCAACCGTCAGCACGCCCCTTGAGACCATCACGGTGCATGGCCAGAGTGGTCATGAGCTGGTCGGTTCCGATCAGGGGGATTGGCTGTTTGGTTCCTCCGGCGATGACCGTCTATTGGGGGGGCATGGCAACGACATCCTCACCGGCGGGGCTGGCAGCGATCTCTTCGTTTGGCAGTACGGGGATGAGGGGAGTCAGGGGCAGCCCGCCATCGATACCATCACCGACTTCCATCCGGAGCAAGGGGACAAGATCGATCTGGCTGATATGCTGCAAGGGGTCACTGGCAATGGTGTCGATGACCTGCTCAAGCATCTCTCAGCCTCGGTGACCACGGGGAGCAATGGCCTGAGCGATGTTAACCTCTCGGTGGCGCCAGCCGGGGATGGTCATGTGACCCAGCAGATCACCCTGAAGGATGTGGACCTGACCAGCTGGAATCTCACCAGCACCTCGTCCCACGATATCCTGCAGAGCATGCTGGAAGATCAGCATAGCCTGATCATCCAGCACCCCTGATAGCGTGCGTGAAGCGTAAAAAAGAAGAGCCGGCAATTGCCGGCTCTTTGTTTATCTCTGCGTGGATTGTTTTTATGCGGCCGCAAGGGCCGGGGGATTCAGGCCAGCGCCTGGGCCAGCAGGTGGATCGGATGTTCACAGCGGAAGCTGGTGCTCATCTCGATCTGCCATTTGCAGGTCTCGCAATCGGTGATCACCAGATCGGGGGAGAGGCGATTGATTTGATCAAATAGCCCCTCGCCGATGGTCTGGCTGGTCTGGTAGTTCTCCGACTTGAAGCCGTAGGTACCGGCGATGCCGCAGCACTGGGACTCCAGTACCGTCACCTTGACCCCGGGAATGGCGCGCAGCAATTCGAGGGTGTAGATGACGCCCCCCATTTTTTCCATGTGGCAGGGGGTGTGGTAGGCGATGTGCAGATTGAGCGGCTTCATCGCCGGTTTGTTGCCCTTGTAGAACTCGTTCCACAGGAAGCGGGTCACCAGCGAGATGCGATCCCGCACCTTGTGGTTGTCCTGCTCCAGCAGGTGGGGATATTCATCGCGCAGGGTAAAGCCGCAGGTGGAGGAGGTAGCCAGCAGCGGCATCTCGTTACCCAGCAGGGAGTTCTCCATCTGCTTGATATTAAAGGCCGCCTGTTGCTTGGCCTTGTCCATGAAGCCGTTGGCAATTAGCGGCACGCCGCAGCACTTCTCCCGCTCAAGCAACTGCACACCGATGTTCATGGCGTTGAGCACCTGTACCAGCTCCTTGCCGAGTTGCGGGTGGTTGTAGTTGACGTAGCAGCCATGGAAGTAGGCGATCTGCCGCGCAAAGCGGGCCTGAGATTCTTTTTGCTTCTTGTACCAGCCGCGGAAGGTGCCCTGGGAGTATTTGGGCAGGTCGCGGTGGGATGAGACCCCCAGCGCCTTGTCCAGCACCAGCTTCATCGGCTTGAGGCCGGTGGTGAAGTTGACTACCGGGGCCATCAGGGTAGACATGCTGCCCATCAGATCGGTGTGGGAGAGCACGAACTCGCGGATCCCCGGTTTGAAACCGCTGTACTGATGCTTGGCCTTGGCGATGATATCGCCGATGCGCACCCCGCTCGGGCAGGCTACTTCGCAGCGTTTGCAGTTGGTGCAGTGCTTGAGGGCGCTGTCAAAGAGCTCGGGGCTCTTGATCCGCAGCCGCTCCCCATCCGGGCCCGCCTGTTTCGGGCCGGGGTAGGCGGGGTTGGCCTTGGCCACCGGGCAGTAGGCGGTACAGACGGTGCATTTGATGCACTGATCGAAAGTTTGGTTGGCGTGATCCAGTAGCATGTCAGTTCTCCTCCCGGCGATGATGAAGACACGGGATATGGGACGTAGTAATCATTGGGCCGCGCCCAGAATATGGCCGGCAGCCTGCCAGCCGGTGGCAACGGCAACGCCGGAGCCGGAACCTTCACGAATTGGGTCGTAATGGGCCAAGACACTGCCCGCGCCATAGAGGTTGGTGAGCGGCTTGCCGCCACGCAGCACTCTGAGTTTGTCGTCGGTCTTGACCCCGAAGCCCATGAAGGGGTGATGGTCAAACAGGCGACGACCGGCCCAGGCATCACGTTCCTCCAGACTCAACACATCGGCATCGAAGATGGGTTCGCGAATGCCACGCAGACGGGATTCCAGCCCGCGGCTGAAGAAGCTGCCGGAGGCAAGCACGAAGTTGTCCGCCTCGAACAGCTGATCATCGCCATTCTGGGTATGTACGCCGACTACCCGGTCACCTTCGTAGCGGGCGCCCAGTACCCGCTCGCTGGTGAGGAAGGTGCCGCCAAGGGCCATAAAGCGGCGCTTGAGCGCCTCCTGCATCCGCATCCCGATCAGTGACGGCGGCATGGTGGCCACCTCCTTGATGGTGCAGCCGGTACGCTGTTCCAGCTCCGCCAGACGTGGGCCAACCAGCCCGAGCGACAGGCAGGCGGGCAGCACAATATGGCGGCAGCCGGGTACACCGCTCTCCTGCACCATGCGGCTGATCTCGCGGGCCAGATCGGCCACCAGATGATGCTTGTCACACAGGCGCGCGATGTCGGCTGAGCGAAACTCGTGGGGATTGCGGCTGAATTCCGCCAGCTGGGGCAGGCGGATTTCGCCGGTCAGAATGCGGCAGTGGGCAAAGCGGGGATGGGTCGCCAGATTGGCTGCCGCCAGTGCCGGATGAAAGTCACGAAAGCCCTCGAGGGTGGCCAGCAGCAGCACGTCCGGGAGCGGCGCATCGGTGACGCAGGCACAGGTATCGGGGGAGAGCCAGGTGCGCTTGAGGGTACCGATGGGAGTCAGGCGCTGGTGATTGGTGTCTTGGCGAACCAGCGGCAATCCCTGTTCGGCGCAGTGGCGCTGCAGATCGGCCAGACTCGCTTCGATATTTTGCATTCCTACTTTGCTGTAGGGGTGATCCGGATGGGCAGCCATAAAGGCGGGCAGGGCGGCGCGGGGATCTCCCTCGCTTTCGAGCAGATCGACCGAGCCGGAGGAGAAGTGCAGGGCACTCTGGCCGGAGGCCATCAGCAGGGTCTTCTGGCCTGCCTCCACCAGCCGCAGGGCAGCCGAGAGTCCCGCCATGCCACCGCCGATAACGATATTGTCAAACTTCATGACGGCTCTCCTTGTGAGTGGTCTCGCTGGTTGGGCCGCGTGGGGTATCGGCAACCAGCTGCGGCGCCGTCCACTCTCCCAGGCCAAACAGCCCTTCGTAGATCCAGTAGGTGAACTCGGCCTCGCGCAGGGCATCGCCCCACAGGACGGGGCGGGTTCCCTTGTAACGCTCCTCCAGGAACTGGCGCAGCATTACACAGGCTTGACGGCCGTCTGCCTTGCCGTACTCCTGCATCAGTCCGGCGGCGCGGTAGGCGCACAGCTCGCCCTGACAGGGGCCCATGCCCAGGCGGGTTCGACGGCGCAGATCGATGAGGTTGTCCACATCCAGCTCGCGCAGGGCGTATTCGATTTCACCCGCGGTGACCATTTCGCACTCGCAGATAAGGGCGTTGGCCTTGGGGTTGTCACGGAAGAAGGCGATGACCCGCTCGCCGTGGCGGTATTGGGCTGAGCCTTCGACCGGCACCGAGAGACCGGGGGCGGAGACCTTTTCCGGATCCCGCGAGCCGGGCAGGCTCAGTTCGGCGGTCTGGCAGGGTTTGCTGTTGCCGAGTTTCTTGGCCAGCAGATCGGTGGCCCACTCCGCCATCAGGCGGTAGGTCATCAGCTTGCCGCCGGTGATGGTGTTGAAGCCCTTGAGGCCGTCACGCTCGGCGTGATCCAGCAGCACGATGCCGCGACTGATGTTGCGGCCGGTGTCGTCACCGTCCACCGCTACCAGCGGGCGTACCCCGGCATAGGCGCGCAGCAGGCGGGTGCGCGCCATGATGGGAGCGAGCTTGATCCCCTCGCGCAGCAACACTTCGACCTCTTCGGGTTCGACGGTGAGCTGGTCAATCTTGTTGTAATCGATGCGACTGGAGGTGGTGCCGATGAGGGAGATGGTGTCGCCCGGCACCAGAATGTCCGCATCCGCCGGTTTGCGGGCGCGGTTGAGCACCAGCTGGTTGATGCGGTAATCCATGATGAGCAGGGATCCCTTGGCCGGGAACATGCGGATGCCGAGATCGGCGTATTCGCAAATTTGCTGGCCCCAGATGCCGGCGGCGTTAATCACCTCCTGACACTCCACCTCGAACGCTTCGCCGGTGCGGGTATTGATCGCCTTGACCCCGTGTACCCGATCTTGCGTGCGCAGCAGCCCCAGCACCTTGCAGTGGGTGAAAATGCGGGCGCCGTGCTCTTTCGCGTCCAGCACGTTGGCGGCGGCGAGGCGGAACGGGTCGACCGTACCGTCCGGTACATGGATGGCGCCGATCATCGCCGGGTTGGCGTTGGGCTCCATGCGCAGGGCTTCACCGGGATCGAGCTGGCGGGTTTCGATACCGGCCAGGGCGCAGGCATCCATAAAGGTGGTTTGGAAATTGATGTCATCTTCCGGCAGGGTGAGGAAGAGGCCGCCCGTGTCCTCGACACAGTGGCTGGCGATCCGCTTGAGGATGCGGTTTTCCTGGATGCATTCGCGGGCGGACTCCTGATCCGTCACCGCGTAGCGGGCACCGGAGTGGAGCAAGCCGTGGTTGCGGCCGGTGGTGCCGGCGGCGATATCATCGCGCTCGAGCAGGATGCAGTCGATGCCGCGCAGTGCGCAATCGCGCATGATGCCGGCCCCTGTGGCACCGCCGCCTATGATGACGACTTGTGTAGTTATTCTTTTCATTGTTGCCCGTCTCATCTCTTCCAGATGAGGCCAGTGTGGCCTACTTCTGAGTGGAAATGTTTGATATGGGCCAAATTTGCGCTCGCAAACGCTCATTTGCTCGCGCGTTAATGAGCATTATGTGACATTTGTCACGCTTGTTATCGCATCGGTTTGTGGGCTGGTGGCGAATAACAGGCACAAAATAGGGGCATCGGATGCCCCTTGTCACTGTTTGACGAGTCTGGTGGGGGTGTGATGCATCAGCCGCAGCACTTCTTGTGCTTTTTGCCGCTGCCACAGGGGCAGGGATCGTTGCGGCCGGTTTTGAGCGGCAGGGGATCGATCTCCCCTTCGGTGTAGACCCAGCGCCCCTGATAACGCACGAAGCGGGAGCGCTCATGGAGGCAGTGGCGCTCATCTCCTTCCAGAAACCAGGCTTTGAACTCCACCATCCCGGTTTCATCCTCCGGGCCGCCCTGGCTGGCGATGATCTCGAGACCATCCCAGCGGGTGTCGATGCGTGAAAGCTCTTCGGCGGTGAGACCGCCAAGGTGGGCCGGGTGCCAGCTATGGACCAGATACTCCCCCAGACCGAGCACAAAAGCGCTGTAGCGAGAGCGCATCAGCTGCTCCGGGGTGTCAGCCACTGCGCCACTGTGACGTGAGCCACAGCACAATTCGAGAGAAAGGGTTGAGCCGCAAGGACAAAGATTCATGATTTTCACGTTCTGGCCGATTTGTTTAAGGGAATTGTAACGAAAGCTGGGCTCGCCCTGCCAGCACCTATACTGATGAGTAAGCAAGGAATTCCAATAAAAACAGCTGCAAGGATGTGAAAGATGACGCTAAAGCAGAAAATCCTGTTACTGGGTGCAGTCCCCGTACTGTTGATGGCCCTGGTGGTCAATCTCAGTAACTACATGGTCTCCAAGCGCGATCTGGAGTCTGATCTGGTGGTGGCGAGGGAAAATGCCATCAAGGAGCGTAAAGCGCTGCTCAGCAGTTACATCATGATGGCCAAAACCGCCGTCGATGCCGTGTATTCTCTGCCGGATTCACCGGAAAATCGTCAAAAGGTCAAAGAGTTGCTCAGGCCGCTGCGTTACAGCAGTGACGGCTACTTCTTTGTCTATGACTTCGAGGGCAACACCATACTGCTGCCGGTGCGTACCGAGCTGGAGGGGAAAAACCGCTGGAACGACAAGGATGCCAAGGGCAAATTGCTGATCCAGGAGATCCTCAAGTCGGCCCGTCAGGGGGATGGATTTACCGAATACTGGACGGCCAAGCCCTCCATCGGTCGCGATGCTCCCAAACTGGCCTTTACTCTGGTGCTGGACAAATACCAGTGGGCCATTGGAACCGGTTTTTATATCGATGATATCGACAACGAGCTTGCGGCCCTGCGGGCAGAGCGCGAGAGCAACATGCATGCCTCGTTGCAGAGCAGTGTGCTGGTGATCCTGTTGATCCTCGGTATCACCCTGGCGGCGACCGTTATTGTGGGCAACCGGGTCACCAAGCCGCTGGCGGATGCGGTGCTGGCATTGAACGATATCGCCAACGGCGACGGGGATCTGACTCAGCGCCTCAAGGTGCAGAGCCAGGACGAGATTGGCCAGCTGGCCAGCGCTTTCAACCGCTTTGTCGAGCGGATCCAGTCGGTGGTGAGTCAGGTGGGCGAGACCAGCAACCACCTCTTCAGCGCGGTCGACAAGTTGCACCATCTGAGCGAGCACTATGACCATCAGATGCAGGGTCACAGTCGCGAGACCGATCAGGTGGTCACCGCGGTGACAGAAATGAGCTCCACCGCGCAGGAGGTGGCTGCCAGTGCCTCCAATGCCGCGACGGCAACCAGCGATGCGGCCCGTGAATCGGACGCTGCTCGAGGGGTGGTGAGCGGGGCCATCAACAGTATCAACCGGTTGGTGGGGGAGGTGCATACCGCCTCCGGCGTTATCGAGCAATTGGCGCAAGAGACCGCCAAGATTGGCTCGGTGGTGGAGGTCATTCGCGGCATTGCCGAGCAGACCAACCTGCTGGCGCTGAACGCTGCCATCGAGGCGGCCCGCGCCGGTGAGCAGGGACGCGGCTTTGCGGTGGTGGCGGACGAAGTGCGTTCGCTGGCCGGTCGTACCCAACAGAGCACCAAGGAGATCAACGAGATGCTGCAACGTCTGCAGGGCGGGGTGAAGCAGGCGGTGGAGGTGATGCAGGCGAGCGAGGATCGCAGCCAGGAGACGGTGCAGGAGGCGAGCCATATCGCCAGCTCCCTCGACAGCATGGTGATGGCGGTCAGTACCATCAACGACATGAACATCCAGATCGCCACCGCCGCCGAGGAGCAGCACGCGGTATCGGAGGAGATCAACAAGAACCTGGTGGCCATTCAGCAGATTGTCAGCGAGCTGACCAGCGCGGCGGTGGAATCCAACAGCACCACCCGGGATCTGGCCAGTACCGGCGACAAATTGCGCAAACTGGTCTCGCAATTCCGTTATTGATCTTGCAATGGTCCGTGACGGCCACCACAAGATGCGGCCTGACCCCCGGTTCAGGCCGCACTTTATTTGGGGATTGACCAATAATGTGTGAAAATTGCCAGCCTCTTTTTTTCAGCCTTTGCCCCATACCCTATGAATGAGATCGTGAAAGGTAGTATCGATTTGATCCGGCAGCTCAACTACGGCCTGGTCTATGCCAGCCTGGAAGAGCACAAGGAGCTGTCGCGCACCGATCTCTCCCGCCTGACCGGCCTCTCGCCTGCCAGTATCACCAAGATCACCAGGGAACTGCTCGATGGCGGTTTGGTGGTCACCTGTGGTGAAAGTTCAGTGGGGCGCGGCCGTCGTCAGACCTTGCTGCGCATCAACGAACGCCGCTTCCAGTTTCTCTCCATGCGTCTCGGCCGTGGCTACGTGGATATGGCGCTGTTTGACTTTTCCGGCCGTTCGCTGGCTCGCCAGCGCCACCTCTTTACCGAGGAGGAGCGCGCCGATCTGCTGGGCAGTCTGGTACACGCCATCAAGGTGTTTTTGCCGAGAAAATCTCTCAGTCTGGCCTGTATCGCCCTCTGTCTGCCGGGTCAGGTAGAGCGCCACTCCGGTATGGTCAAGCACTTCCCCTTCTACGATCTGCGCAACTGGCCCCTTGGCCCGACTCTGCAACAGGCGTTCTCGGTACCTGTGCTGGTGAGCGGTGACGTGCGCACCTGGATCCAGGCCGAGCGGGAGTGGGGGGCCGCCAAAAATTGCGCCGACGCGGTGCTGGTGTTTGTCCACAACGACATCGGGGTCGGCATGGTGGTCAATGGTCAGCTCATCGAGAGCGAGAATGCGCTGCTCGGGGATCTCAGCCACCTGCAGCTCGAGCCCTATGGCCAGCGCTGCTACTGCGGCGGCTTTGGTTGTGCCTGCACCCTGGTGACCAATCAGGCGCTGGAGGCGCAATACCGGGATCTGCGCGAGCGGATGCAGGAGCACGACTTGCCCGAGAGCGTCACCATCCGCGAGCTGTGCGAGCTGGCGCTGGCAGGCAACAGCCTTTGTCAGGATATTCTCCATCAGGCGGCGGGTCGTCTCTCCAAGGTGCTCTCCAATCTCATCTGCCTGCTCAATCCGGGCAAGCTGCTGCTGGGTGGGGAAATCACCCGTGCCGATCGGCTGCTGTTCCCCATGTTGCACCAGTCGCTGGCCAGCCAGTTGCCCGCCGAATATCTGGTGCGGCTGCAAATTGAATCCACCCACTTCTACGAAGATCCCACCAAGCCCACTTCGGTGCAGGTGCACAAGGCACTGCGCGATGGCAGCCTGTTGCTGGAGCTGCTGCGCAGCTGTCAGGAGTCGTAAGGCAAGAGGAGTTGGCACTGCATCTGGCGAAAGGGGCAGGGATTGCTGTTCCGCCAGCGCGTAACTCGGTACAATCTTGCGCTTTTCCGGCAGCCCCCTGTTATCGCGCCCTATGGCGCCGTGACATGTTGGCACCGCTGCCGTTCCTGTTTTGACTCCAGTTGTGAACCTAGATGAAGCCTGTTCCTGATCACGCCGTCAACCGCCTGCGGGCCTGGCGCAAGAGTATCTCTACCCGACCGTTTCTTGCCCGTGGCGGCACCCTGGCCCGCTGTCCGGCCTGTCAGCTGCGCGAGGATTGGTGTGCCTGCGAGTGGCGCCCCGAGCTCAAAGCGGAGGCGGGCTTTTGCCTGCTGATGTATGACAGCGAGCCGATGAAGCCCTCCAACACCGGTCGCCTGATCGCCGATGTGTTGCCGGATACCACCTGGGCGTTTCTCTGGTCACGTACCCAGCCCCATCCAGAGTTGCTGGCCCTGCTGGCCGATCCCGCCTGGCAGCCCTATGTGGTCTTTCCCGCTTGCGAGAAGGCGCCTGCCCGCCTGACCGGCGAGGTGACGCTGGCACCGGGTAAAAAACCGCTCTTTATCCTGCTCGATGGCACTTGGCCAGAGGCGCGCAAGATGTTCAACAAGAGCCCCTATCTGGACGGTTTTCCGGTGCTCGCCATCAAACCCGATGCCCTCTCCACCTATGGCATGCGGGTGGCCAACAGCGAGGAGCACCTCTGCACCGCCGAAGTGGCGGCCTGTGTGCTGGAAGTTGCGGGGGAGCTCAAGGCGGGGCAGGCACTGCAGCATTGGTTCAACTTGTTCAGCAGCCGCTACATGGCCGGTCGGGTCAGCCGTTTCCCCGGTGCCGATGAGGATCATCTCTGTGAGGCGCTGGCGGCCATCAAGGAAGCGAACGTCGCTTCAACGGCTTGCTAACGGAGCCCTCTGAGGGGGCAGGGCCTGACAGCTCAAATCAATGAAAATCAGGAATCAATTGGCTGCCACTGTTTCGTTAGATTCATGGTCAGTGGCCCGTTAGGATAGCGGACAGCCTGTGCAGCCCCCCGCACAACATCGTTTTTGGTTAGCTCCGGTTGCCCAGCCCCTTCGGGCAACCCACTCTCGTGAGGTCTATGGATGGAATTGGAACTGGTTACCCTGTTTGCCCTGTTCGGTGTAGCGCTTGTCGCCGGCTTTATCGATGCCATCGCCGGTGGTGGCGGCCTGCTGACGGTGCCGGCCCTGCTGGCGACCGGCATGCCCCCGGCGCTGGTGCTCGGTACCAACAAGCTGCAGAGCAGTTTTGGCTCCTTCTCCGCCACCTGGTTCTATGCTCGCAAGGGGCTGCTTGAGTGGGCGATGATCTGGCCTGCGGTGATCTGCACCTTTATCGGTGCGGCCATCGGCACGCTGGCGGTGCAGACCATAGACGCCGCCATTCTCGAGCGCCTGCTCCCTTTCCTGCTGATGGCCTTTGCCTGCTACTTCTACTTCTCGCCGCGGGTAAGCGATGCCGAGAGCTCCCGCCGTCTGACTCCCATGCTGTTTGCGTTGCTGGTGGGGGGTGGTGTCGGCTTTTATGACGGGTTTTTCGGGCCGGGCACAGGCTCGTTTTTTGCCATTGGTTTCGTGGCGCTGGCGGGCTTTGGCATGGCGCGCGCCACCGCCCATACCAAGCTGCTCAACTTCACCTCGAATATCGCTTCCCTGCTGTTCTTTGCGCTCGGCGGCAAGGTGGTGTGGAGTGTCGGTTTTTGCATGGCGCTGGGGCAGTTCATCGGCGCTCGTTTTGGCTCCAAGATGGTGCTGAAAAAAGGGGTGAAGCTGATCAAGCCGCTACTGGTGACCGTCTCCTTGCTGATGTCCGCCAAGCTGGTGTGGAGCCAGTATCCGGAGCTGTTTGCCTGGATCTGATGTGCGCCTTGCTTGCCGAATCGCAATTGTTAACGGGGCCCTCGGGCCCCGTTGTCATATCTGGTGTTTTACAGCGCTAGCGCGGTGTGTCGCTGCAGTGGCGAAAGTGTTGGTGCAGGGCGCTCACCAGCCTGGCAATGCGCTCGCGCTTTAGGCTGTTTGGCCGGTAGACCAGATGAAGGGGGCGGCCCAGTCCGGGCAGTGGGCGCGCCATCTCCCCCTGTTCTCCCACCAGCCCCAGCAGGCCAGCGGGGAGCAGCACAGGGCCAATGCCTGCCTTGGCGAGTTCGATGAGCGCCAGATAGGAGTCGAGCTCCATGGTGGGCTCCAATCCCATATCTGCCAGCGCTTCGCGCAGGTAGCGGTTGGAGGGGTTCTCCAGATCCATGGTGAGGATCTTGCGCCTGCTTTCTGCGCTGGCTGGCGGCAGGCTCTGCTGTGCCTCGCCCACCAGATAGAAGGGTTCCTCAAGCAGCAGATCGGCGCCGAGGCCATGGCCGGGCGGGAGCCGACCGGCGCAGATGCCGAGCAGGGCATCACCACTGCGCACCCGCGCCAGAATGACCGGCGTGTGGTGGGTGGAGAGGGCAAGATGGGGATCGCGCTCCAGATAGTCGCGCATAAAGTGGGCGAGATAACCGGCCAGCAGGGTTTCGGAGCAAGCGATGGGGAGGGGACTCTGATCCGCCAGATCCTGGCTATCGGCCAGCACACCTTTCATCTCTGCCAGACTCGGGGCCACTCGCTCAAGCAGCTCCTTTGCCTGCGGGGTGAGCCGGATCTGGCGCCCCTCCGGCTCAATCAGCTTCTTGCCAAGGCGTTGCTCCAGCTGGGCAATCCGCTTGCTCACCGCCGACTGGCTGATATAGAGGCGACTGGCCACCTTGGCCATGGTTCCTTCACTTGCCAGCAGGCTCAGCGTCTCCAGCCCTTCCAGTAACATCTCGCCCCCTTGTTTATCGCCATCAGGATCGTCACAGATTGATCAGCGCTACCTTAGGGGCTGACTGGTTCAGGAGCAAGGGTCGTTTGCTGCCTTGGCCGGTCGAATGCGCCATTCGCTTAAGGGCGGTGCGAAGATCACCAGATTGCCGATGAGGCTGATCACCACTCCGGCCACCGAGACCGGCTGCCAGACAAAACCTTCGTAAAAGGTGGAGAGGGTAAGTGCCACCAGCGGAAAGAGCACGGTGGCGTAGGAGGCCTTGCTGGCACCGATGCGCCCCACCAGCGTCAGATAGGCGGTAAAGGCGATCACCGAGCCAAACAGGGCGAGGTAGACCATGGCCGCCAGATAGTGGCCATCGGTTGGCACCATCAGTTGCTGCCCGAGCAATGTGACCCAGCCCAGCAACAGCACCACGCCGTAAACCATGCCCCAGGGCACCAGTTGCAGTACGTGGTAGCCATGGCGTTGGCCCCGTGCCGAGACCAGATTGCCCAGCGAAAAACAGAGAGTACCGCCACAGGCGAGCAGCAGCCCCTTCCAGCCGTTTGCACCCAGTTGCGCATCTGCCAGCACCGGCCAGAACAGTAACAGGGTACCAAAGAGACCCAGCAAGGAGCCTTGCAACCAGCGCAGGGTGGGGCGCTTGCGCTCGAACAGCCAGAGGTTGAGGCCGTTGAAGATGCTGGCACTGGCAAAGATCACTGCCGACATTCCGCTCGGGATATAGCGGGTGGCGTGGTAGAAGCAGAGAAAGTTGGTGGAAAAGAGCAGGGCACCGAGCAGTGCGGCGTAACGCTGGCCGTGCCAGGGGAGGCGCGGAAAGCGGCCGCTGGCGGTGAGCAGAGCAAACAGTGCCACCGCCGCCAGCAGGAAGCGATAGAGCACCGACACCTCGATGGGAATGGGGCCAAGTTGCCAGGCGATGGCAATCCAGGTGCTGCCCCAGATAAGCACGGTGGCAAGATAGAGCATCAGATTCATCACAGTTCCGGTGAGTCAGGGAGAGATGACCCACTATGGGGCGAGCCCTGATGGCTGGATTGCACCATCTTGCGGTTTTTCATCGCCTTGCGCTGTCATCTGCGGGCGCGGTCGGTAAGATGGATGGCAGCGGCATAATACGTACACCGGAACAGGCGGCAGGGGCGAATGAAAACAGCAGGGGTATTTGATGCACTGGTCAGCACCGGCGCCCGGCTGGAGGACGCTTGCTGGCTCGAACCCGGGCTTGGCGTCGCCAGTTGGCGCAACTGCTATGACCAGACCCGTTATCACAAGCCGGGCCACCACACCCTGAGCGTCTATCTGCAGGGGGGCGAGCAGACCGAGCGACTCGATGGGCCGGGTGGCCACGGCGGCACCGGCAAGGTGTGCATCATGCCGGATCACCACAGATCCGAGTGGTTGGTGCGCGAAGAGTTTCGCTTCTTTCATCTCTACTTCACCCCGGCTCACCTCACCCGTATCGCCGAGGAGGTGTGTGACAAGGAGGGGCGCCACCTGCAACTGGTGGACAAGACCTTTATCGACGATCCGCAGGCGGCTTCGCTGGTGCAGCGCCAGTTGATGCAACTGCAGTGGCAGCAAGGGGTCGATCGGCTGGCGCTTTCCCACGGCGCCTGGATGTTGATCCTCCACGCCTATCGCCACCACACCGAGGAGGCTCTCGGTTTGCCGCCTCTGCGCGGCGGGCTGGCGCCCGTGGTGATCAAGCGGGTGCAGGAGTATCTGCAGGCCCATCTGGCCGATTCGGTCACGCTGGCAGAGCTGGCCCAGCAGGCGGGGCTGAGCGAGTATCACTTTGCCCGCATGTTCGGCCAGAGTCTCGGCTGCCCGCCCCACCGCTATCTGCTTGGGCTGCGGCTCAAACGGGCCAAGCAGCTGTTGGCCGGCCCTGAGCCGCTGGCCAGTATCGCCAGTCAGTGTGGCTTCTCTTCCCAGGCCCATTTCGGCAATCGTTTTCGCGAGGCGTTTGGTTTGACGCCGGGGCAGTGGCGGGCGCAATTGTCATCTTCTCGTCACAGATAACCCTGAGACTTTGGGCAAAAGAGGTGTACTCTCTACCACTTATCCATTGAAAGGAATGCCCATTGAATTATCGCAAACGTCAAATCCGTACCCGTCATCTCTGGTTCAGCCACTGGAATGCCCCGCAAGATCGCACCGCTGTTGTTACCCCTCCCGAACCTGCAGTGCCTCACAGTTCACGTTGAAAAAGCCCCGCCTGCGATAGGATTTTTCCGGTAACTTTGCCACTATTGCCCCATCACAATGATGTGGACATGGCTGGATGTTTCTGGAACGTATTGAAGTCAAAGGTTTTCGCGGTATAAATCGCCTGTCGCTCGGGCTGGATCAGACCACAGTGCTGATTGGCGAGAATACCTGGGGCAAATCAAGCCTGCTGCGCGCCCTCTGGTGTTTGCTGGGGCAGGATGCCGAGCCCTATCAGTTCACCGCCGAGGATTTTCACCAACCGGAAGATCCCGAACTGGCCCCGGCGCGCCACTTGCAACTGGTGCTCACCTTCAGTGAGCACAGACCCCAGATGTGTCAGCACTCCCGTCGGCTGGCCCGTCTTTGCCCCTCCTGGGTGCTGCACAAGGACAAATTCCACCGCATTCACTATCGCGCCAGCGCCGAGCTGCAGGCGGATGGCTCTGTGCTCACCATTCACGATTTTCTCGACGGGGTAGGCAAGAGCCTGCCCATCGCCAATACCCACGAGCTTGTCTGCATGCTCATCACCATGAACCCGCTGTTCCGGCTGCGGGACGCCCGTACCGCTCGCAACGGGGTGGAGACATTGCAGTGGGGAGATCTCTCCGAACATCGTCTGAGCGAGCTGTCAGACAAGCTGATCGACGAACCCCAGCGGATCGGCGAGCCGGAGCTCAAAGAGGCGTTGCAGGCGGTGCGCCAGCTGATGGATCACTACTTCAACGCCCTGGCCCCCATCAAGAACAAGCCGCGCAGTCAGCGTGACATCATCAATCGCCCCATGACATTGCGCAATCCGGGCAACCTGCATACCCTGCTGCGCCGCGCCGATAACCGTGCGCTGCAGCTGGCGATGGCGGGGATGGCGGCTACCTTGTTGCAGGCGCGTGGCAACCGCGAGCTGGAGGAGGGGGCTCGCCCCATCATGATCCTGGAGGATCCTGAGAGCCGGCTGCACCCGACCATGCTGGCGCTGGCGTGGGGGCTGCTGGAACAACTGCCGGGTCAGAAGCTGCTCACCACCAACTCGGGGGACTTGCTCTCTTCCCTGCCGCTCAATCAGGTGCGGCGGCTGGTGCGCCGTCAGCAGGATATCCTCTGTCACCAGCTGGGGGGCGAGCGTTACAGCAGCGACGATCTGCGCAAGATCGCCTTTCACGTGCGGATCAACCGCCCCATGTCGCTGTTTGCCCGTTGCTGGCTGCTGGTGGAGGGGGAGACCGAGATCTGGCTGCTCTCCGAGTTGGCGCAGATCTGCGGTTACAGTCTGCGGGCCGAAGGGGTGCGGATCATCGAGTTTGCCCAGTGCGGCCAGTCGCCGCTCATCAAGGTGGCGCGGGATTTTGGCATCGAGTGGCACCTGCTGACCGATGGCGACGAGGCGGGGCTCAAGTATGCCACCTCGGCCCGTGGCCAGCTCAAGGGCGAGCGGGAGCGGGACCGACTGACCCAGCTCCCTGCCGCCGACATCGAGCACTACCTCTATCACAACGGTTTTGAAGCTGTGTTTCGTCGCGAGGCCGGGGTGGGCGGGCGCGCCATGTGGAGCGCCAGTCACATCATCAACAAGGCTATCCATCACCGTAGCAAGCCGGGAATGGCGCTGGCGGTGGTGGAAGAGGCGGAGCGGCTCGGCGCCGAACATATTCCGCCGGTGATCCGCCAGATGTTTGCCCGGGTGGTGGCGCTGGCCCGCGGTCAGGGCTAACGCCACCACCGCATCCCGTCACTATGATATGGCTGCCAGCAGGGCGCCCCTCAAGGTGAGCCCTGCTGGCGACAAATTGCCCCGGATTGTTTGCCCACGATTGTTTGTCGCGATTGGGGATAGCCGCCGGTTTGGGTATACTCGCCCCTCTCTGGCGCCTCGGTGGCGCACCTCGAATCTTTACTGCTGGAGGCGTCGTGTTCGTCCAACTCCCTTTTTGGCTCTTTCCCCTCACCGGATTGATGGCGCTTGGCGCCCTGATCGCCCTCGGTATCGTGCTGTGGCGCGGTGATATCTGCCCTGGCCAGCGCTCGCGCATCAGTCAGCAGCTCTTCTCCATCTGGGTCATTACCGCGCTCTCTCTGATGCTGGCGGTAGAGGCCAAGGCGGCCAGCTGGCTCATCTGGAGTGGTGGGGCCGCACTGGTGCTCGGGGTTGGCTTGTCGTTGGCCCAGTCACGGCTGGAGGGCAAGCGTTCAGTCCCCTCGACACTGCTCTGGCTACCGGCGTTGCCGCTCGCTGTCTATGGCATCGGGCTGCTGCAACTGCAGGGCTGGGTGAGCGGTTTGCTGCAGATGGCGATGCTGGGGGCGGCCTTTGCCCACTTGATGCTGCTGCGGGCCCGTCATCGTCTCAAGGCATTCAACACCCTGTTGCCGCTGGCCGGTCTGGTGGGGGCGATGGCCAGCCTTGTCTGGCTGGCAGTGCTGGTGGGCTGGCAAGGGGGTGAGGCCAATCTCGATGCCCTGATCCCGGCGGTGGTGACCCAGGCAGCGCTGCTGGTGGCCTCTCTGCTGCTCTGGTTCAGCCCGCTTTACTTGCAGCGTGATACCGCGCCAGTGGTGGTCTCTACCTCCCTGTGTGGCCTGCTGATCGCCCAGATCGCCGCTACCAGCGTGTTGCACCAGCTGATCTGACACTAGTGCTGAAAAGAGAAAGCCCCGAGCCAACACTCGGGGCTTTTGCATATCTGGCTTGCAGGTATCGCTGCTATCAATTCACAGCAATCGATCAATAGAAATCGTCTGCCCCGCAGATAAAGAGGCAACTGCTGCGCGGCTGGGCGAGATACTCCCGGGTCAGTCCCTCCAGCGGCATGCCGAAGGTGCAGATATCCTGCGGCGAGGGGAGGGCGGTATCGAGGATCCGCCGCCAGTAGCCGCCGACCCCCTTGGGGGGGCTCGGCAAGTTGAAGGTGAGGGGCTCCCAGTAGGCGTTGAATAGCACATAGAGTGCCAGCTTGGTTTCGCTCGACAGCGCCGACATGGCGATGGCGTGGGAGTGGGGGCTGAAATCCGGTTGTCCGGCGTTGACCCCGTGCCAGCAGATCTCGCTGTGGCGTAGGATCTCGGTGAGCGACAGCGGCATGCTCTCCTGTTCCGGGCGCTGAAACAGGTGTTTCCGGTACTGGATCAGCTCCTTCATAAAGCGGAACATCTCCTGACTGCGGGCATTGGGCAGCCAGTTCATCCAGCAGGTGGCATTGTCCTGACAGTAGCCGTTGTTGTTGCCCCGCTGGGTGCGCAGCAGCTCGTCTCCCATCAGCAGCATGGGGGATCCCACCGAGAGCAGGGTCGCCACCATCATGTTTTTGGCCTGGCGCATCCGCAGGGCGTTGATCTGGGGATCTTCCGTCACCCCTTCGTGGCCGTGGTTCCAGCTGAAGTTATGATCGCAGCCGTCACGGTTCTCCTCCCCGTTGGCCTCGTTGTGTTTGCTGTTGTAACTGGCCCAGTCCCACAGGGTAAAACCGTCGTGGCAGGTAACGAAGTTGATGCTCTTCTCGGGATCGGCGTGGTGATAGTGGTAGATGTCGGGACTGCCGCACAGCCGCTCGACAAAGGCGGTGACGCTGTTGTCATCCCCGCGCAGAAAGCGGCGCACATCATCCCGGAACTGGCCGTTCCACTCACGCCAGCGGGCGCCGGCCAGTGACCCCACCTGATAGAGTCCCCCCGCATCCCAGGCTTCGGCAATCAGCTTGATGTCGGCGATGTTGGGGTCGGTATCTATGGTGCGCAGGGTAGGCGCATTGGCCTGCGGCTGACCCGATTCATCCCGCGACAGAATGGCCGCCAGATCAAACCGAAAGCCATCGACGTGCATCTCCTGACGCCAGAAGTGGAGGCTGTCCATGATCATCCGCAGCACCACCGGATGAGCGCCGTTGAAGGTGTTGCCGCATCCCGAATAGTTGGTGTCCTTCTGGTTGTTGTCGAGGATGTAGTAGGCCTCGTTGTCGATGCCGCGAAACGAGAAGGTGGGGCCATCATCACCCCCTTCGGCGGTGTGGTTGTAAACCACGTCCAGGATCACCTCGATATTGGCCTTGTGCAGCGCCTTGACCATGTCGCGAAATTCGGTCAGCGGATCATCGCCGCAGGCGTATTGGGCATGGGGGGCGAAAAAGGACATGGGGCTGTAACCCCAGTAGTTGGAGAGTCCTTTGGGCGCATCCTGAGGATCGAACTGGAACACCGGCAGCAGCTCGACGGCGGTGACACCGAGATATTGCAGATAGGGGATCTTCTCAATCAGCCCGAGATAGGTGCCACGCAGCGCCGGATCGACCCCGGAGCTCGGGGACTTGGTAAAGCCCCCCAGATGCAGTTCGTAGATCACCGAGCGGGAGAGGGAGTGAGCGGGCAGTTTGTCTCCTTCCCAGTCGTAGTAGCGAGTATCGACCACCTTGTTCTTGGCGCAACAAGCCAGATTGCTGCCTGGACGGGCCGCCGCCCATCGATCGTAATGGGCGCCAAGCTCGATGCTGCGGCCGTAAGGGTCGAGCAACACCTTCTCGGCATCGAAGCGGGTGCCGCCATATGGGCGCCACGGGCCCTGAATGCGATAGGCGTAACGTTGCCCGACCGAGATCCCCTCCACATGGATATGCCAGTAGTAGGCGGTGCGGTTGAGGCGCGGGGAGAGGGGGATCACCTCGGGGGTCACATCGTCTGCGCTTGCGAAGAGCAGCAGTTCGACCCGGCTGGCGAGGCGTGCCCAGATCGCGAAGTTGACGCCGTGACTGTCGGGTGTGGCCCCCAACTGACGGCAGTGACCGGCGGAGATGCGCATATTCTACCTACCCAAAATGAGGAGTGTTCACCTTATTGAGTGTAGTGCCGGATGCCTGGCAAGGACTCGATTGCCTGAAAAAACAGCATGATGCTGCTAATGACCGCACTATTTGTCCGATTAATCTACGAATAAACTTTTTTTGAGATATTTACTTGCAATCTGTGCGCTGGCGCCTATTATTGGCGACCTCAGACGCGGGGTGGAGCAGCTCGGTAGCTCGTCGGGCTCATAACCCGAAGGTCGTCGGTTCAAATCCGGCCCCCGCAAC
>NZ_JAPDCN010000010.1:90715-123959 GCF_027706185.1 Aeromonas sp. Y318-3 | reverse complement strand
GACGCGGGGTGGAGCAGCTCGGTAGCTCGTCGGGCTCATAACCCGAAGGTCGTCGGTTCAAATCCGGCCCCCGCAACCAACTCTTTCGTCAGCATGCGATTGTGTAAACAGTCGAAGGCAGACAAACGCCACCAAGCTACTGCTCGGCTTGAGGGTGACAATTCGGACGCGGGGTGGAGCAGCTCGGTAGCTCGTCGGGCTCATAACCCGAAGGTCGTCGGTTCAAATCCGGCCCCCGCAACCAACTTTCTGTACGTTCCATTCCTGCATTGCAATCATTGAACAATCCTTCTTGATGCTCGTCACCATCTGGTGATTGCTGCTATTTCTGACGCTTTTTAAAGACCAAAACTGGTCGTATCAACCATTTGTTGGGTATCATCAGGTATCTCTTCATGGATGAGGCACACGCCTGTGATCACTCCCTTCACCTATCTTCCTCCTGCTATTGAAAGCCGGGATGCCACGCTGGCCGAAGCCCTTGCCCAAGGGCTGCCGTTGCAACTGCTGCTGATCGCCGAAGAGCAGAAGGAGTCCTTGCTTTCGCTCCCCGCCCTTGCGGGTCTCCAGACCCAGCTTGCGCTGGGGAAAAAAGCGCCCTTTACCCTGATGCACGGCAATACCCTGTTGCAGGTGATGTTTGTGGCCGGCAGTGTGACGCGGGATCACCGCCTCTATAAACAGATCAGAGGCTGGATTGCTCCTCTTTCTGGGCTCAATGTGGAGCGGCTCGGGTTGCATCTGGAAGGTTTTTCCCCCTCCGAGCGAGTGATGCTGGCCGAAGTGATGTTGTCAGCCCTGCTTGCTGCCAATATTTCGTTGCCCACCAGCAAGCGCCGCAGCGAAAGCAGCTGGAGCTACCAGCAGATCAAGGTTTCACCCGCGGTGGTGCTGGACTTGGCGCGCCTTTACAGCGAAGCGGGGGGTAACGGGTTGGCTCGCCATCTGGCGGTGTTGCCTGCCTCCGAGCTGACGGCCGCCAGCTATCGCGAGTTTGTCAGCAAGCTGGCGCAAGATGAGGGGTGGCAGTGCCATCACTATGATCAGGCGCAGCTGGCCGAGTTGGGGGCGGGGGCGTTTTTGGCCGTTGCTCGTGGTTCGGAAGACAATCAGGGGGCAATGGTCAAGCTCAGCTACTATCCACCCAAGCCGGTGCGCCGCATTGCGTTGGTGGGCAAGGGGATCTGCCACGACTCTGGCGGTTACAACCTCAAGGTCTCCGGCAGCATGTATGGCATGCATCTGGACATGGGGGGTAGCGCGGTGGCGCTCGGTACCCTCTACGCCATCAGCCGAGCTCAGCTACCCTACGAGGTACACTGCTGGCTGGCCATTGCCGAGAACCATATCGGCCCTCACGCCTATCGCCCCGGCGAGGTGGTGACTGCCATCAATGGCACCTCCATCGAGGTGGTCGATACCGATGCCGAAGGGCGAATGGTATTGGCCGATACACTGGCGATGGCGGTGCAGGATACCCCGGATCTGCTGCTCGATTACGCGACCCTGACCGGGGCCTGCAAACGGGCGCTGGGTAGCCGCTACAGCGGTGTCTTTACCAATCGCAGCGAATGGATGACATCGCTGGTCAATCTGGGTCAGCGCAGCGGCGAGCGGATCTGGCCCTTCCCGCTTGATGACGATTATGACGACAACATCGAAAGCGAGTGGGCCGATCTGTTGCAGTGTGCGCCGGGCAGTTCGCCGGATCACATTGATGCGGCCCGTTTCCTCGCCCACTTCGTGCCCGAGCAGACCCCCTGGCTGCATTTTGACCTGAGCGGTTTTCGCAACAAGGGGGGCAATGGGGTGGTTTCCAGCGAAGTGACCGGCTTCGGTGTGCGTCTCACGCTGGATCTGCTGGCCAGCCCGCTTGGCAGAGTTGGTCGCCAAGCCTCTGAACAATCTGAATGATTACAAGGATTTCTGTGAAACAACCAAGCTATGACTGGGTGCTGTTCGATTTGGATGAAACCCTGCTCGATTTTCCGGTCGCCTCTGCGCTGACGCACACCCTGCAGATCTATGGTGTACAGGCTGATGACGCCAGCATGGCGCAGTACCACGCCCTCAACCATGGGCTCTGGCAGCAGTACAACGACGGCGAGATCGATGCAACGGCGTTGCAGCAGACCCGCTTCTCCCTCTTTGCCCAGCAGGTTGCCGCCGATCCCATGGCGATGAACAACACCTTTCTGGAGCAAATCATTGCCCTTAGCATGCCTCTTGAAGGGGTGGTCGAGACCCTGCAGCAGCTGCGCAGCAAGGTGCGGATGGGGATCATCACCAATGGTTTCAGCGTGCCTCAGCGGGGGCGGCTCGGCAAACTGGGCTGGAGCGAGTGGTTCGAGCCGCTGGTGATCTCCGACGAGATCCGGGTGACCAAGCCGGCGCCAGCTATTTTCCAGCACACCCTCTCCCTGATGGGGCAGCCGGATCCTGCGCGGGTGCTGATGGTGGGGGATAATCCGAAAACCGATATTGCCGGGGCGGCGGCGCAGGGGCTGGCAACCTGCTGGTACAACCCGGCGCGGCAAGCGGGCGAGTGCGATGCCACCCACGAAATCCACCACTTCGCCCACCTTGCCGACATTGTGCTGGGACGCTGATAGCCAGGCTTAACCATCACGTTATCGGTGACCAAAATGTCCTGGCAAGTCGCAACCCGGGTTGTTTGAGACAGGATTGGGTTTGCTTGAGACAGTAAGGGGAGCTGAGGCTCCCCTTACTTATGAGTATTTTCCTGTGAATGCAGGGATCTGAACTGATAGCGATCGAGGATCTGCTGATAGTCGGGACTCTGTTTCAATTGATCGATAGCCTGATTGATCCGCTGCAGTTGCGCCTCAGTGGTGCTCTCTTTGCTCAGCATCAGGTGAACCGGCGTGACTTCGATACGCAGCAGGGTATGCAGCTGATCCTGCACTTCATCCTTATCCTGCCACCCCTGCAGTCCGTGGGGATCCAGAATAAACCCCTGGATCCGACCCCCTTGCAACATCTTCAGCAGCTGATCCAGCCGCAGGCGCATCTGCAAGCGAGGCTGCAGCTCGGGCCTTGCCATCAACTGGCGGAAGGTATTGCCGTAATCAAAGCCCTTGAGCACCCCGATATGGAAGTCGGGGGTGTTGATCAACTGCTCGAGGGTAGTGATCCCGCGCCAGCGTTCGGCATCTTGCCGACGGATGATGATGGCTGTCTCCTCTTCCCGATAGGGGTGGCTGAAGCGGGCATATTGCTGCCGCTCGGCGGTGATATTGGCTGACATGGTCAGCTGAACCGTGCCGAATTTCAGCTCGTGCAGCACGCGAGCCCAGGGCATTTCATTGAATTTGGCCTGATAACCGGCCCGCAGGAAGATGGCGTTGAGCAGCTCCACATCCAGTCCGCGGAGCTGTTGCTGTTCATTGCGATAACTGAAGGGCTGCCAGTCGACCCAGCCCACGACCAATGACTCCTGTGCCGTAGCCTGGCAACACAAACACCATAACAACAAGAGTCTGTACACAACGCATACCCTCGAACAGGCTGATACGGTGAGTATTGGACAGGAACGACGGAGTAACCAGTGCTGAGGGTTGAGCGGATGCACAGATGTGCATCCCTCACAGTTCGTGGGCGTGGAATCCCTTGCGATAGCGGGTTTCACAGCGCGGGCAGCGTTGCAGGGTCGGATCCTGTTCCAGCTGTTCGATGGAAAGCGGCTCTTCACAATCGGAGCAGAGGCCATAGAGGCCAAGATCCATCTGGCAGAGTGCCGCATCGATCCGCTTGAGGCGGGCCACGCTCTGCTCAACCTTCGGCAGATCCAGCCGGCTGGTCAGTTCCACCAGTTGATCCTGCTCGCAGTGACCGACCTGCTCGGCCCACTCGTCACGGCGGCAGGCTTTAAGCTGACCGATCAGCGTTTCTCGTACTTGGGCCCAGTCTGACAGCAGGCGATTACGCCAGACAGTCAACTGTGCTTGCGTCATTTCACACACATTATCCCCCACAGGACAGACGACAGATTCGGGGCAGTATAGGGATCCGATAACTCTATCAAGATGATATGCGTCAAGTTAAACGTGGTTAGCCGTGGCTTTTGGCTGCTTGCAGCAGGGCATCGCGGATCGGATCCGTCTCTTTGAGCACCCGGATCTCCTGAAACAGCAGGTCCGCTTCGGGATATTCCCGCTTGAGATAGCTGAACCACTGTTTGATGCGGCTGGGGTAGTAGTCGGCTTTTTCGCTGGCCAGATCCTGCTCGGTATAGCTCACCATCAACTGCAGTACCTCGGCCCAGCTCATGTGCGGGCAGCCGGTTTTCATCACGTTGGCCAGATTGGGCAGGGAGATGGCGCCGCGCCCGACCATCAGGGCATCGCAACCTGAGACCCTGGCGCAGGCGAGGGCATCTTTATGATCCCAAATCTCGCCGTTGGCGGTGACGGGGATGGGCAGGGCGCGGCGAATGGCGTCTACATATTCCCAGTGGGCGGGGGCCTTGTACCCTTCGCGCTTGGTGCGGGCATGAACGGCCAGCTCGTTGGCGCCCCCCTGGAAGACCGCCTGGGCGTTCTCCAGATAGAGATCCTTGTCATCGTAACCGAGACGAATTTTGGCGCTCACCGGCAGATGAGCGGGCACTGCGTCACGTACTGCCTTGACGATGCGGTAGATGGTCTCGGGCTCTTTGAGCAGCACCGCACCGCCCTTGCTCTTGTTGACCGTAGGGGCGGGACAGCCGAAGTTGAGATCAACGCCGGGGGAGCCCAGCTCGATGGCGCGCACGGCGTTCTCGGCAAGCCACTCGGGGTGTTGCCCCAGCAGTTGTACCCGCACCGGGGTGCCTGCGCGGGTTTTGCCATCTTGCAGCAGCTCAGGGCAGAGGCGGTAGAACACCTTGGCGGGTAGCAGCTGATCGACGACCCGGATAAACTCGCTCACGCAGAGATCGTAATCATTGACGGAGGTGAGTACCTCCCGCATCAGGTGATCCAGTACCCCCTGCATGGGGGCCAAAATAACGCGCATAACGGCTTTCCGACGAGAGTGGCAAGAAAAAGAGCGCAGATTGTAGTGGGGTTGCGGCCCGCTGTCAGCACCCGCTCAAACTCTGTTAGGCTAGAGGGAGATAAATCACGCAAGGAGAAGGAATGAAGCGTTGGTGTCTGATGGCGCTCGGGTGGCTGGCATTTGCCACCGGTATTGTGGGCATTGTGCTGCCGCTCTTGCCGACTACCCCCTTCATGTTGCTGGCTGCCGCCCTGTTTGCCCGCTCATCGCCCCGTTTTCATCGCTGGTTGCTGACCCATCCCTGGTTTGGCCCGCCCATCGTGGATTGGCAACAGTATCGCGGCATTCGTCGTCAGGCCAGACGGCGCGCCATTATCTTCATTTTGCTCACCTTTTCGGTGTCGCTGGCGGTGGTGCCACTGCTGTGGGTCAAGGGGTTGCTGGTTATCATAATGGTGATCCTGCTCACCTGGTTAATGCGTCTGCCGGTGCTGGAGCCAGTTGCAATGGTGAAGTGAAGTCCCTAAGCTATTGCAGCAATAATGCTATGGAGTCGGCCTGTCATTTTTGCGTGACAGGCTTTTTTATTTCCCGCAGAAGGGAATTGAGAAAAAATGGCCACCCCTGGGTCAAAAAAATAAGCGGTCAACACATGAATCCGGAAACCCTGAAATTTATCGAAGCAAGCATCAAGACCATTCCCGACTATCCGAAGCCGGGCATTCTGTTTCGTGACATCACCAGCCTGATCGAGAACGCCGAGGCCTTCAAGGCCACCATCGATCTGCTGGCCAATCATTATCGTGATCAAGGGATCACCAAGATTGTTGGCACCGAAGCTCGCGGCTTCATCTTTGGCGCGCCGGTTGCCTATGCCATGGGGCTGGGCTTCGTGCCGGTCCGCAAGCCGGGCAAGCTGCCGCGCGAAGTGATCGAGGAGTCCTATGCCCTCGAGTACGGCACCGACACCCTGCAACTGCACACCGATGCCATCGTGCCCGGTGACAAGGTGCTGGTCGTGGACGATCTGCTGGCGACCGGTGGTACCGTCGATGCGACCGTCAAGCTGATCCGCCGCGCAGGTGGTGAAGTGGCCGATGCGGCCTTCATCATCTCCCTGCCGTCTCTGGGTGGCGATGCCCGCCTGACTGCCGCTGGCATCAAGGTAGTCTCACTGGTCGAGCTGGCCGGCGAGTAATGCCTCTTCGGCCCGATCCTCTGCATCGGGCCTGCATTGAACCGGTGCCCTTGCGGGCATCGGTTTGAAAATCAAGCGATCCCTCCCGCTCTGACCGATAGCCGATACAGCCAGCCCGCCATTTGTGTTAGCATCCGGCCTCAATGCCCTGTCTTCCCTGCATGATGGATTTATGAGCTATCAGGTTCTGGCGCGTAAATGGCGCCCCCATACGTTTGAACAAGTGGTAGGCCAGCAACATGTGCTGACCGCCTTGACCAACGCCCTGGATCAGGGACGGCTGCATCACGCCTATCTGCTGAGCGGTACCCGCGGGGTCGGCAAGACCACCATCGCCCGTATTCTGGCCAAGAGCCTCAACTGCGAGCAGGGGATCAGCAGCCACCCGTGTGGTGTCTGTGACACCTGCCGCGAGATCGATCAGGGCAACTTTGTCGACCTGCTGGAGATTGACGCGGCGTCCCGCACCAAGGTGGAAGATACCCGCGAGCTGCTCGACAACGTGCAGTACCGCCCGGCCCGTGGCCGCTTCAAGGTCTACCTCATCGATGAAGTGCACATGTTGTCGCGTCACAGCTTCAACGCGTTGCTGAAAACCCTGGAAGAGCCCCCCCCCTATGTGAAGTTTCTGCTGGCCACCACGGATCCGCAGAAGCTGCCCATTACCATTCTATCGCGCTGCCTGCAGTTTCATCTGAAGAGTCTGGATCAGACCCAGATTGCCAAGCAGCTCGAATGGGTGCTGGATCAGGAGGGGCAGCCCTTCGAGCCGCGCGCCCTGCTGGCTTTGGCCAAAGCCGCTGACGGCAGTATGCGCGATGCCCTGAGCCTGACTGATCAGGCGCTGGCCCACGGTAACGGTAGCGTGCGCCTCGAGAGCGTGCTGGCGATGCTGGGCACGCTCGATCACCGCCATCTGCACCAGCTGCTGGAAGCCATTTTGCGGCAAGATGCCCCCGCGACCATGGCCAAGATCACCGAGATCGCCACCCTGGGCCCCGATTTTGATCAGCTCCACGCCGAGCTGGAAGGCTTGCTCCATCGCATCGCCATGGCGCAGCTGCTGCCTGCCAGTGTGCAGGAGCAGGGAGCGGATGCTGATTCCCTGCTGCAACTGGCCAAGGCGATGAGCCCGGAAGAGGTGCAGCTCTGCTACCAGATCGTGCTGGGTGGCCGTAAAGATCTGCCCTGGGCTCCCGATGGCCGCACCGCGCTGGAGATGACCTGCCTGCGGATGCTCGCATTCTCCCCAAGGCGCGATGCCCTGCATCCGGCCAGCCTCACTGCGTTGCCCCCGTCAATGACGAGCAGTGCGGCGAGCAGCGCCACTCCGGTAGCCTCCTTGCCGGGAAAGCGCCCGGCCGCTGAATCGGCCGCAGTGGCACCGATCAGCGGCGCCGTGCCCGCACCGCTAGCCAGCCCTGTTGCCAGCACGCCTGTTGCTACCAGTGCAGTGCCCGCGGTTGATGTCTCCCTGCCTGCGATGACGGATGATATCGGCAACCCCGCCGATAGCGAGGAGGAGGCGCAAGCCGCCGAGCTGTTCAGCCAGCAGGATGAACTGCTGCGCGAAGCTGCGGGCATGGGGTATCAACCCGAGCCCGCGTTGCCACGTGTGCAGCCCGATGTGTCTGCGTACTCAGCCGCACAGCCCGTTGATGCTGATGATCGAGCGCCTGCCGCAGCCGATAGGGACTATTCCCGTGGCGAGTCGCTGACTGCCAGCATCGATCCCGCGCTCGAACCGACAACCGCGCCGGTTAGCGCACCGGAAGCTGTTTCAGCGGTATCGAGCATGCAGAGCCTGCTTGGCAAGCGAAACATGCTGCGCAGCCGCCAGCGTGGTCAGGATGCCCCGGCGGCGCCTGCGCCGCGCGCTGTACCGGTTGCGCCAGCTCGTCCTGTCGCGCCCGCCGCCGCTCCGGTCGTCACCCAACAGCCTGCTCCGGTCAGCCAACCGGCCGGGCAGGGAATGGCGGCGATGGGTCACTATGATGATCTGCCGCCAGTGGATCTCTATGGCGACGGTTACGAGCCACAGGGTGACAACGGCGATTACGAAGAGTACCTCAATCAGGGCTTTGCCGAGCAGACTCCGGTGATAAGCCACGCCTCTGTCACGGCACCGGCCCAGCCATCCGATCTGCCACCCTGGGAACTCGACGGGCAGCCGAGCTATCGACCCGGTGAACGCAGTGCTGCGGCGCCTGCGGTGACGCCAGCCCCTGCGACCCAGCCGCCCGTTGCCACTACGGCGGTGGCTGCAGCCCCTGTGTCGCAGGATGAACCCCCTCAGCCGGTGATGGAGACCATCGACTGGGATGAGCTCGAGAGCGACAGCGAGCCGCAAGAGGGAGAGGCGACTCGCCTTATCCCCTCCTCGCTGCTCAATGGTTGCGGCGACCCTTGGGCCGAGTTGATCGCTCACACTCAGGTGGGTGGGAGGCTGCGCCAGTTGGCCATCAACTCGGTGATGACGCGGGAAGGGGACAAGGTACTGCTAACCCTCAAGCCCGAGCAGCGCCATCTCGTGAGCGACAAGGCGCGCGCCGATCTGGCCGAGATCATCGGGCCGGCGCTGGGTCAACCGGTGCAGGTTGAGGTGACGCTCGGTGTGGTGCCTGACCAGGAGACCCCCCTCGAGATCGAGCATCGCCTTTATCTCGGGGTGCGCGAGCAGGTGACCCGGGATCTGGAGCAGGATCCCAACGTACAGTTTTTAGTTCAGCGGTTTGGTGCCGTGCTTCATCACGAGAGCATCGAGCCACTCAACCGCTAAATTCCGTGGCCGGGAGCTTGCTTCCGGTTGAAAAGTAGTTTGGCTGTCCCCATCTAGGACAGACAAGCCCACAGCCCGGCGCTGGATGCCGGATTTCAAGACGAGAGACGACATATGTTTGGTAAAGGTGGAATGGGGAACCTGATGAAACAGGCCCAACAGATGCAAGAGCGTATGCAGAAGGCGCAGGAGCAGCTGGCTCAGATGGAAGTGACCGGTGAAGCCGGTGCTGGCATGGTCAAGGTCACCATGACCGGTAGCCACAGCGTCCGTCGCATCGAGATCGACCCCTCCCTGATGGAAGATGACAAGGAGCTGCTGGAAGATCTGGTTGCCGCCGCTTGCAACGATGCCGTGCGTCGTGTGGAAGAGCAGAACAAGGCCAAGATGGGCGAACTGACCGGTGGCATGCAACTGCCGCCAGGCTTCAAGATGCCGTTCTAAGGCGACTCTCCCCGCGCATTCTTGCTCCCTTGTCGCTGGCCATTCGGGCCACGGCAAGGGAGACGGCCGAGAGACCCAAAGACGCAGCGTTATTGCTCAGGCGATACGCTGCGTTTTTTTATGGGCGCCATGCTGGCGTGGACGGGCTCTAACTATCCCTTCTGCGGATCGGTTGCTACAGTGCAGGCCGATTACGCCATGAAACGCAGTGCTTCGATTCGCCAAGGTGGCGCTATTTGTCGATACCCGCTATCGGATATCCCGGTTTGGCGTGGCCGGGCGGGAGCGGCATAATGGCGGCTTGCCGTATTGAGGAGATTGTATGAAATATATCGGAGCCCACGTCAGTGCGGCCGGCGGGGTGGAGAATACCATCGCCCGCGCCCAGGCCATCGGGGCCAACGCGTTTGCCCTCTTTACCAAGAATCAACGTCAGTGGCAGGCCGCCCCCTTGTCGGATGCCACCATCCGCGCCTTCAAGGCGGCCTGTGACAAGGCCGGTTTTCTGCCGGAGCAGATCCTGCCCCACGATAGTTACCTCATCAATCTGGGCCACCCGGATCCCTATGGTCTGGCCAAATCCCGCGATGCGTTTCTCGACGAGATGAAGCGCTGCGAGCAGCTGGGGCTTTGCTATCTGAACTTCCATCCCGGTAGCCATCTCAAGCAGATCCCAGAGGCGGCCAGCCTCAAGTTGGTGAGCGAGTCCATCAACTGGGCGTTGGAGCGCAGTGAAGGGGTGACGGCGGTGATCGAGAATACCGCCGGGCAGGGGACCAACCTCGGCTGGTCATTCGAGCACCTCGCCACCATCATCGAGGGAGTGGAGGACAAGAGCCGGGTCGGGATCTGTTTCGATACTTGCCACGCCTTTGCCGCTGGCTACGATCTGCGCACTGCCGAGAGCTGCGCTGCCGTCTTTGCAGAGTTCGACCGCACGGTGGGTTTTCACTATCTCAAGGGGATGCATATCAACGGCGCCAAGTGTACCTTCGGTAGCCGGGTCGATCGCCACCACAGCTTGCAGGAGGGCAATCTGGGAGAGGCAGTATTCCACCACATCATGAATGATGATCGCTTCGACCGCATTCCGCTGATCCTCGAGACCATAGACGAATCCATCTGGGGCGAGGAGATCAGCTGGTTGCGCAGTCTGGCGCAGTGATACCGAGCAAGCGAATCAAAGAGAGGGAGCCGTGGCTCCCTCTCTGCTTTTTCCGTCATTGGCGGGCGTGCCAGCGGCGCTCCGAGCGCGCGTTACTCTGCGCGGCTCACCTCGGCATCCTTCACCTGAGCCCGGCAGAAGTGGATAAAGTGGCGCAGGGAGGTGGAGTGGTACTTCTGCTTGTGCCAGATAAGGGAGAGCTGGCGCGGGAAGCGGCGGGAGAGGGGCAGGGCGATCAGCCGCCCATCTGCCAGGCGATCCGAGGCTGCCAGCCGGGAGATAAAGGAGATGCCAAGCCCCTTCTCCACCGCCAGCATCACCGCCTCCAGGGTGTTGAGTTCAAGCCCTGGTTGCCAGCGGGGCAGCTCGGGCTGGATCTGCTGGATAAATTGCTCGCGGCTGCCCGATTGTGCTTCACGCAATACCCAGGTCTCGCCCCCCAGACGGGAGAGGGAGAGCTCCTTCTTGTTGGCAAGCGGGTGACCGGGTGGGGCCACCACCAGCATCTCGTCCTGCAGCCAGGGTTCGGCGAGCAGGTCGGGGTGGTGGTTCTCCCCCTCGATCAGCGCCATATCCAGCTCGAAGTTGGCCAGCGCATGGCAGAGCAGGTGAGTGTTGTTGATGGTCACCTTGGGAGGGAGCCCCAGCTCCTGTTTGCTGCTGGCCAGCAGGGTGGGGAGCAGGTAGTTGCCGATGGTCTGGCTGGCACCAAGGCGCAGCTGGCCGCTAGGCTCAGCATCGGGGCTGAACAGGTTCTCGATATCCTGCATCCGGGTCAGCAGCTCTTCAGCAGCTGGTTGCAGCAGGCGCCCCTCGTTGTTGAGCTGCAACCTGGGGTGAATGCGGTCAAACAGCGGGGTAGAGAGCTGGCGCTCCAGCTCCTGCAGCGACTGGGAGACGGCCCCCTTGCTCAGACAGAGCTCGTTGGCGGCAAGGCCAAGGTTTCCATAACGGGCAATGGTGGCGAACACTTTCAGCTGCTGCAGGGTCAGTTTCATCGTGTTTGGTTTTCCTGAATGATTGATTTAATTCATTTAGATATCGTAAACGATAAGGGACCATTATCCTATCGCCATAGTCATCAATAGAAAGGTGTCATCATGATCGCAAGAACCCGTAAATCACTGGCTGCCGCCCCAACCCCCATGGCGGGTCTGGCGCTGGGCATCGCCAGCCTTGGTTGGTGTTGGGAAAATGCCGGTCACTTCGATGGCCGGATGCAACTGCTGGGTGCTGCCATTGCGGCCGTGCTGCTGGTGATCCTGACCTTCAAGTTTCTGCTTCACCCCCGCCTGCTGTTGCAGGATCTCGCTCACCCCGTAGTCGGCAGTGTGGTACCGACCTATGCCATGGGTACCATGGTGGTCTCCAAAGCGCTCGGTATGATTGCGCCGCAAGCGGGCGAGGCACTCTGGCTGTTTGCCGTGGCGGTTCATCTGCTGTTCCTGGCCACCTTTATCTGGCATCGCGCCAAAGAGTTTGAAATCCACCACATGGTGCCGAGCTGGTTCGTGCCGCCGGTGGGGATCATCGTGGCTGACGTCGCCTTCCCGGGTGGTCAGTTTGCCCCGCTGGCCAACGGTCTGCTCTGGTTCGGGATCATCTGCTATGGCCTGATGCTGCCGCTGATGCTCTATCGCCTGATCTTCAGCCATGAAGTGCCGGATGCCGCCAAACCGACCATCGCCATTCTGGCGGCTCCTGCCAGCCTCTCTTTGGCCGGTTACCTGACCGTCAGCCAGGAGCCGTCACTGCTGCTGGTGGCCGTGCTGTTGGGGATTGCCATCCTGATGACCGGTATCATCTATTTGGCCTTCATCAAACTGCTGCGTCTGCCCTTTTCGCCGGGTTATGCCGCCTTCACCTTCCCGCTGGTGATCGGTGCCACAGCCCTGTTCAAAGTGGCTCATCTGGTTGAAGGGTTTGCGCAAGGGAGTCACTACGTCGAGCAGATCAGACTGCTGGCCCACTTCGAGCTGGGGGTGGCTACCGTGATCGTCGGGTATGTGGCACTGCGTTACCTGATGTTTTTTCTGCCGCAGCGTAATACTGAAATGAATAACGGCATGGCCAGCCAGGGTGCTCACCGATAAATCTTGATGATGTGACATCGGGAAATGGATAAGCAGTGCGCTCCGAGAGCGACGGGATAAACGACCAGTCATACGATGGATGGACAAAGAGCCTCCACCCTGGTTGTGTAACGAGCAAAATGCCCCGCAGTGCGGGGCATTTTTTTATGGTTTTTTGATGTGGCGCCCGTGGCGGGCTATTTGCCATGGATTTAACTGGTATTACCTGTCAGGACGACTACAATGCAGCACCACTTTTTCGCTCGACCCCAATACATGTCGTCCCAAGATCCCGTATTTGACTCCTCTTTTGAAGCCCGTTTTCTGCATCCCCGCTACTGGTTCAGCTGGCTGGCGCTCGGCGTGCTGATGTTGCTCGCCTTTGTGCCGGTGCGATTGCGCGACCGTTTGGCCGAAGCCTTGGCTCCGCTGGTGTTTCGTATCTCGAAAAAACAGATTTATATCGCCAGAACCAATCTGGAGATCTGCTTCCCGGACAAGAGCCCGGAAGAGCGGGATGCCATTGCACTGACCTCGATCCGGGTCGGCCTCAAGAGTCTGTTGGGATTTGGCGAGTTCACCATGCGCAGTCAGCGTTATCTGATGAGCCGGATGCAGGTGATCGGTTGGGAGCATATCGAGGCGGAGCGGACGGCCGGCCGTCCGGTGATCCTGGTGGTGCCCCATACCTGGCCGGTGGATGCCGCCGGTTACTGCTTCACCCAGCGCGGGGTGCCGATGTGCACCATGATGAAACGGGCGCGCAATCCGGTGTTTGACTGGCACCTCAACCGTGCGCGAGCCAAGAACGGTTGCCGCGTCTATGAGCGCAGCGCCGGGATCAAGGCGGTGATCAGAACCATCAAGAACGGTCGCAGCTTCTTCTATCTGCCGGATCAGGATCATGGCCGCGAGAAGAGCATCTTCGCCCCCTTCTTTGGCTATCCCAAAGCAACCCTGCCTGCCTTGCCCCGTCTGGTGCAGGTCAGTGGTGCCAAGGCGGTGCCGCTGCTCGCCTGCTATGACGAAGCGAACCACTGCTATCGACTGGAGATTGAGGCACCGTTCGACAACTATCCCACCGAGGATGTGATGGCCGATACCTGTCGGATGAACGACATGGTGCAACAGCAGCTGATGCGCCATCCGGGCCAGTACATGTGGTTCCTCAAGATCTTCGATACCCGTCAGGATCAGGAGGGGCTGGATGGCCTTTACGAGGCGGGGATCCAGCGGATCCGCAAGGGATTGTCGCCCCACGGCTGACCCAGAATTTGCGTTGATTGAAATGGCCCCAGGTGGGCCATTTTTTATGATAACTAGTCTGATCAGTGCCTTGCAGGTCGATGGCCAGCCTCCCCAGGGTAGAAAAAAATGTCAAGATAACTACAATAACCGTTTGTTTTTGATGACTTGATGGCCGCCATGTCTGCGTTAGATCCGGTATTTGATACCTCATTTCATAGCCGCCTGCTGCATCCCAAATGGTGGGGCAGCTGGTGCGCGCTGGGCCTGCTCTCCCTGCTGGCATTTACCCCCGCGAGATTGAGGGATCGCTTTGCCGATCTGGTTTCGCCGACCCTGCTGCGTTTTTCGAAAAAGCAGGCCTATATCGCCGATACCAACCTCAAGATCTGCTTTCCCGAGCTGGATGCCGCTGCACGGCAGGCGCTGCTGCTCAAATCGATCCGGGTCGGGCTCAAGACCTTTATGGGCTTTGGCGAGCTCAGCTGGCGCAGCAAGGCGCGCCTGACCCGCCGCATCAAGGTCACCGGCTGGGAGCATGTGCAAGCGGAGCAGGCTGCGGGCCGCCCGGTGATCCTGGTGGTGCCTCACACCTGGGCGGTCGACATGATTGGCCGCTACTTCTCCATGATGGGCATTGAGATGTGCACCATGATGAAGAGCCCGAAAGATCAGGTGTTCGACTGGTACATCAACCGCGAGCGGGCCAAAGGGGGCAAGGTCTATGAGCGCAGCGCCGGGATCAAACCGGCGATCAAGTCGATCCGCGCCGGTGCCAGTTTCTTCTACCTGCCAGATCAGGATCACGGTCGCGAGGCGAGTGTGTTTGTTCCCTTCTTTGGCCGCCCCAAGGCAACCCTGCCCGCGCTGCCCAAGCTGGTGAAACTGACTGGCGCTAGGGCCGTGCCCATCTTCGCCAGCTATGACGAGGATGAGGGGCACTATCTGCTGGAGATCGAGCCGCCGTTTGACCCTTATCCCACCGCCGATCTGCTGGCAGACGTCAATGCCATGAACCGGGTGGTGGAGATGCAGGTGGCACGCCATCCCGAGCAGTACATGTGGTTTCTCAAGATCTTCGAAACCCTGGAGCATCAGGAAGGGGATGACGGCCTCTATGAAGCGGGGATCCAGCGCATTCGTCAGGGTTTGCCGCCCGAACCTTGAAAATTGGCCCGCTTGCGGGCCATTTTTGTGGGCACAGAAGCCTTTCGTATTTGGTCTGCTGCTGGTGGTTTTTAAGGCGAACAGGTGGACAAAAACAGCGCAAACAGGGGATAACAGGGTGTCTTATGAAAGGGAGAGGCAGGTGAGCGTGCGTGGAGCTATCTTCGAGAGCGGAAATAGGGTAAAAGGGCGGCCATGAAAATTCCAAATCGAATCCAACCTCTGGTTGATGACGGCCTGGTCGATGAGGTCGTCAGCCGGTTGATGAGCGGCAAAGAGGCCGACGTCTATGTGGTGCGCTGCGGCGACGAGATCCGTTGCGCCAAAGTCTATAAAGAGGCGTCCAAGCGCAGCTTCAAGCAGGCCGTGGTCTATCAGGAGGGGCGCAAGGTGCGTAACAGCCGCAGCGCCCGCGCCATGGAGAAGGGCTCCAAGTACGGTCGCAAGCAGCATGAAGAGGTGTGGCAGAACACCGAGGTCGACGCCCTGTTCAAGCTGGCGGCGGCCGGTGTGCGGGTGCCGCAGCCCTATGTCTGCCTCGATGGCGTCCTCTTGATGGAACTTATCACCGATGAAGATGGCAATGTCGCGCCGCGCCTCAACGATGTGGCACTCACCCCCGAGCAGGCGGTTATTGATCACCACAAGGTGATCCGCTATGTGGTGCGGATGCTCTGCGCCGGTCTTATCCACGGCGATCTCTCCGAGTTCAATGTGCTGGTGGATGAACAGGGCCCCGTCATCATCGACCTGCCCCAGGTGGTGGATGCCGCCGCCAACAACCAGGCCAAGGCGATGCTGGAACGTGACGTCAACAACATGCGCAACTACTACGGTATGTATGCCCCCGAGCTGCTCAAGACCCGTTATGCCCAGGAGATGTGGGCGTTGTTTGAAGATGGCAAACTCACCCCCGAGAGCGAGCTGACAGGTCACTTTGAAGAGAGCCGAGCCGCCATCGATCTCGATTCGGTGCTGCAGGAGATCGAGAGCGCCGAGGAGGAGGCCTATGCCCGTCAGGCCCGGATGAAGGCGGAGCAGGAAGACAGCTACTAACGGTCTTGCCACGTTCGCAAAAAGAGCGCCTTCGGGGCGCTCTTTTTATTACTGCTGCGGCTATGGTCGGCTGGGGCAGGGGGCTAGCTGATACATCTCCAGCCAGTTGCGATCCCCCGGATGGAAGTGCCGCCCCAGCAACACGCCACCGGCTGCCGTAATGACCTTGCGGGAGGCCAGATTATCCTGGTCACAGCAGATCAGCACCGGCGCTGCCAGCACCTGTTGTTGTACCCAGCGTAGCAGCACGATCGCGGCCCCTTCGCCACGGTGAGAGGGGCGGGTTTCGTAACCGATATGACCCAGCCACTGGCGGGTTGCCTCATTGTCACCGTGACGAAGACGCAGGGTGGCGATGATCTCCTCGCCATCGAGGGCAAAATAGGTGGTGGTCGGCAGGTATCCACTGGGCAAGTTGCGCCCTTTGGCGTGATCCAGCAGGCTCTGTAGCCAGCCGTCCGGGTCAAATTGTGCCACCTGATAGAGCGGCTGTCCGTCTTTGGCGCATTCGGTGACATAGCGCCGGTAAGCCGGGGCATCTGCCAGCCTAGCCGGTCGGCACTGCAGAGCGAGCGCTGCGCTCATGACAGGAGCGCACAGGGCGGCAGCGGTTGCGGCTCGTTGTGGTGGAGCTCCTGCACGCAGGCCCGTTGCCTTCCAGCCTGTTTGGCGGCGTAAAGAGCCTGATCCGCTCGTAGGTAGGCCGCTTCAAACCCCTCGTCAGGGTGCAGCGAGGTGAGGCCGATGCTGAGGCTGATGGGGCCACCGGCCAGCGCCCGGGTCGCCTCGGCGATCTGCTGTTGCAGACTGTGGCAGTAGTCGGGCAGGGTCTGCGGGTCCGCCATCAGCAGCAGGGCCAGCTCATCGCCACCAAGCCGACCGGCCATGCCCTCGGAAGGCAGGGTATTGGCGATCACCCGACCCACGGCCCGCAGCATGGCATCACCGGCGGGGTGGCCGTGGCGGTCGTTGATCTGCTTGAAGTTGTCCAGATCGATCAGCAGCAGCTGGCTAGGGCTAGCCATCTCGCGGGCACGCAGGGCAACCTGGCGTTCGAAATAGTGGCGGCTGAACAGGCCAGTCAGCTCGTCCTGATTGGCGCGCCGCTCCAGCTTGCGCTGGGTGACCAGCAGGGCTTGCTGTTGGCGGGTGTGGACCAGGCTCAGCAGCAGATAACTGCGGGCGATGGTAAAGAGCAGGCTGAGCAGGATCACAGGCCCGAGCAGCGGGTCGGTGAAGGAGTTGGCCGCCAGCTCCGGCTGCCAGAGATGTTTGGCGATCCGCAGCAGTTGTAACAGCAGTTGCAGGCCGAGCAGCAGAATGGCAAAGCGCAGCACCCGATAGACGGGGGCCAGCCGCTGGTAGCGCCAGAGCTGCCAGATAAGCAGCGCAATCTGCAGCGAGAGCACGCCGGAGAGCACGATGATCCGGCTATGCACATCAAAGAGGGGTTGCTGCAGGGCGGTCAGGGCAAACAGGACGAAACCGCCGAGGGTAACGGCGGGCAGCAGCCAGCCCAGTTGGTCGGCTTCACGGCGAAAGAAGTGGCGCATACCCCGTTCATAGAGCAGGGTGGTCGACATCAACAGCAGGTTGGTGCAGAGAATATTGGCAAGGGATGCATTTCCCTCAAGGGGGCGCAGCAGCAGGCAGCAAAAAGCCCCCGCGATAACCAGTTCCCCCGCTGACCAGTAGATCAATGCCCTGATCTGGCGATGGGTGTGCCACATGGCGGCGAAAATGGTGGCGACCCCCACATGTGACAGCGTGACGAACAGCACCAGACTCAACAACTGGGCCGAGGAAAACAGACTTGGCATCAAGGGGCTCTCTGGGAAGTCACCTGTGAACGAACAGGCGATGGGGTATCGCCCGCTGGCAGTGGCCAATCACAACATGAATCCAACCTATTATCAATGGGTTAAATGGCCGAATGTGCTCACCTCCGACTTCTTGCACGATGGCAACTGCTGACTCGATTTATCAGAGCGCAAGAGGGCATTTTATTGTCTTGTCAGTCAATTTCGCTGCGTGAAAGGTGGTTGTGTTGGCGGCAGGGTGAACCCAACCGCCAGACGTTGTGCTAATCGCAGGTTGCAGCAGGCAAGCGCATTACTATGGCCTCCCTGTCCAGATGGGTCAGCATACGGCGCACGTCGTCGAGGCGGATGATCAGAGTAGCGGTGTTGACCAGCGGATGGCACTGCACCTGTTCGGCCTGCCAGATGGCCTCGTCCACCACCAGCTCTACCGCTTTTTCCCTGTCGCGCACCATGGCGAGCAGGGTCACCGAGCCTGGGGTAAGGCCGAGCACCGCATCGAGCCGCTCGGGGGAGCCAAAGCTCAGCCGCTTGACGCCGAGCATGGCTGCCAGCGCCTTGAGATCGACCCGGCGCTCCTCCGGACTCACCACCAGAAACAGCCGCTCGCTTTTCGGGTCGCGCAAAAAGAGGTTCTTGGTCTTGGCGGCGGGCAGGTCGGGCAGCAGCCTGCTCGCCTCCTCACAGGTAAACACCGGAGGATGGTCAAAGCGCTGGTAGGGGATAGCCAGCTGATCCAGCAGGGAATAGATTGCCACAAAGACTCCTTTCGTCGGCGAAGAGTGGTCAGAACGGGATGGGCGGGAATAACGACCGGATCGAGCTTACCAGTTTGACTCCCGCCTCGCAGCCAGCGTGACGATTGCGAGCAGGCACTGTATGAACGTACAATACTCCCATTCTCGGACAGCCCCTTTACGCTTCATGACTGCAACCCAGCCCACCGTACCCGCCACTCCGCCCCTCGACGGTTTTATCCTGACCCGCCACGGTCGGGACGTGCGCGGTCGCAACGGGCTGCCTGCAACCACCGAAATCGTGATGTGGCTCTGGAGCGCGCAGGGGCCGGTACGGGTGGTGGTGCCGGGGCAGGAGCCGTTGTTCTTCCTGCCGCAGAGCCATATGGCAGAAGCCGCCGAGCTGTTCAAAGGGGCCGGGGTGAGCGGGCGGTTTCGCCGCCTGCCGATGCACACCTTCGACGGTCGCCCCGTGGTGGGCTGCTATTTCACCACCCTGAGCGCCTTTCACCGCGCTATCGAGCTGCTGCTGATTCGCGGACTGGAGCACTTCGAGGCGGATATCCGGCTGCCGGAGCGTTTTCTGATGGAGCGTTTCATCACCGCTGGCGTGCGCTTCGATGGCCGGGCGGTAAAAAAGGGGGGCAAGCAGGGCTACTGGGAGGTGAACGAGGCGCGCTGCGCGCCGCAGGCGGTGACGCCAACCCTCTCCTGGGTGTCGCTGGATGTGGAGTGCGCCATGGACGGGGCGCTCTTCTCGGTCGGTCTTTATAGCGAGCAGGATGCGCGGGTCATCATGATCGGCACCCCGGAGGCGGATGCCGAGAGCTGGGGCACCCAGGTCGAATGGGTGGCGGACGAGAGCTCCCTATTGAGTGCGCTGGAGAGCTGGTTCAGCCAGCATGACCCCGATCTGGTGATTGGCTGGAACGTGGTCAATTTTGACTTTCGCCTGCTGCTGCGCCGCGCCGAGCTTAACAAGCGGCGGCTGCGTCTTGGGCGGGGGCGCGAGCTCTGCTTCTGGCGCTCGTCACGGGGCGATCCCCAAACCGGCAACGTCATCATTCCCGGGCGCATGGTGCTCGACGGCATCGACACCCTGAAAAGCGCCACCTGGCAGTTCCCGAGCTACAGCCTGGATGCGGTGGCGAGCGAACTGCTCGGCCGTGGCAAGGATATTGAGGATGTGGCCAATCGGGGGGAGAAGATCACCGAGCTGTTCCACTCCGACAAGGAGGCGCTCGCCCGCTACAACCTGGAAGATTGCAAGCTGGTGTGGGAGATCTTCGATTACTGCCACCTCATCCCTTTTGCCATCGAGCGTGCCTCCCTCACCGGCCTGGAGCTGGACAGGGTGGGGGGCTCGGTGGCGGCGTTTACCAACCTCTATCTGCCGCGGCTCCATCGTGGCGGTTACGTGGCCCCCAATCTGCCGGCCGACGGGGGGCTGGCGAGCCCCGGTGGCTATGTGATGGACTCCAAACCCGGTCTCTATCGCCATGTGCTGGTGCTTGACTTCAAGAGCCTCTACCCCAGCATCATCCGCACTTTCTGCATCGACCCCATGGGACTTATCGAAGGGCTGCAGCATCCCGAGCACGCTATTCCGGGCTTTCGCGGCGCCATGTTCTCCCGCGAGCGGCACTTCTTGCCGGATCTCATCGCTACCTTGTGGGCGGCGCGGGATCGGGCCAAGGCGGCCAGCAACAAGGCGCTCTCCCAGGCCATCAAGATCATCATGAACTCTTTCTACGGCGTGCTGGGTTCGGGGGGCTGCCGTTTCTATGATCCGCGCCTAGCCTCGTCCATTACCCTGCGTGGCCACAGCATCATGCAGCAAACCCGCGAGTGGATTGAAGAGAAGGGGTTCGAGGTGATCTATGGCGACACCGACTCCACCTTTGTTCATCTGGGGCGCGAGACCAGCCCCGATGAGGCGAACGAGATCGGCCAGCGACTGGCTCAAATGATCAACGATAACTGGGCTGCACTGATCAGGCGCGAGTTCGACCTGCCGAGTTATCTCGAGATCCAGTACGAGACCCACTATCGCCGCTTTCTGATGCCCACCATCCGCGGGCTGGAGAAGGGCAGCAAGAAGCGCTATGCCGGTCTGATTGGCAAGGCCAGTGAGGGGAGTGAACAGCTGGTATTCAAGGGGCTCGAATCGGTGCGCACCGACTGGACCATGCTGGCCAAGCAGTTCCAGACCCGCCTCTATGAGCTGGTGTTTCACGATGAAGATCCCAGCGGTTATGTGCGCACCATGGTGGATGAGACCCGCGCCGGTCGTCACGACGATCTGCTTATCTACCGCAAACGGCTACGCCAGAAGCTCGAGGAGTATCAGAAGAATGTACCGCCCCATGTGCGGGCAGCGCGGCTGGCCGATGAGGAGAACCTGCGCCGCGGTCTGCCCCAGCGCTATCAGCATCGGGGCTCCATCGCCTATCTGATGACCCTCAATGGCCCCGAGCCGCTGGAGTACCGGCGCAGCGCCATCGATTACGAGCACTATATCGACAAGCAGTTGCGGCCCATTGCCGACGCCATCCTGCCCTTTATTGGCGAGTCGTTCGACCGGATCTGTGGTCAGCAGCTGGATCTTTTCTGATTGGTGCAAGATGGCACTTTACTTCCCATAAATACTGTATAAAAATACAGTCATAAATCATGGAGAAGTTTCCTATGCGTCTTGAAATCATCATCGACAGAAAACATCAGATCCCGACCTCGACCATGGAGGCGCTGCGTCAGGAGCTGCTCAAGCAGCTTGGCGAAAAATTTCCCGACATCCATGTGCGGGTCGCGCCGGGCAGTGCCATGGCCCTGACCGTCAGCCGTGCCAGCAAGGAAGACAAAGAGCTGGCCGAAGCCATGGTGCAGGAGGTGTGGGAGAACGCCGACAGCTGGATGCCGGAAGAGAACGTCGCCTCCTGATCCCCATGGTCAGTGGATAATTCTGGGCGGTGGATAAATGGGCATGCCCGCGAATGATCCGCCGATCCTCGGACAACAAAAACGCAGCCAGGTGGCTGCGTTTTTTGTGGGTGATGAGAGGCTCGCGGTGGTTTTTCTAGCTTTGGGTTGAGCCTGGCCCGTTACAACCCCGCCCAGCTTTTCAGGCTCTGCTGTTGCACCCGGCGATTGGCTTCGCGGATCTCCCCTTTGGCACGCAGATCGGCCAGTGCGATAGGCAGTGCGGCGCGGATCTCGTCACTGCTCATTCCGGCTTTGAGGGCCGGGTGATAGGCCATCTTGAGCAGCACATAGTCCAGCCCGGTCAAAAAGCTGTCGATGCTGTTGTCATTGAAGATGGAGGGAAATACCTTGTCCGAGTCGTTGGGCAGCCCCATCACCTGGGTGAACTCCTCCACCACGCAGTCGAGAAAGCGTCCCTTGGCCCGGCTGTAGTCTATCGGAATGATGATGGTGGCACGGCTGATCTCGTGTTTTGCATTGGTTGCGAAGTTGGCAAGGCAGAGCCCCTCCTTGAGCGCCATCTTGACCGATGGATCCCCCCCCATGGTGCGGTTGGCCCAGCTCTTCATCTTGCTGTAGTCGGTCATGATCAGGGTGAGGTTGGGCTTTGCGGACACCATGCTGATGGGGTGGCCGGTGATACGGGCCAGATGGGCTGCCTGTACCTTCACCACGTCGGCCTGCAGCGGCTTGTCACCTGACTCGTTGATAAGTTGCAGCCGGATCGGCTGCTGCCAGCGGGCAAAACGGGTCTGCCTGGCTTCGCCATACTCCCGCTCCATGGCGATGGCCATAAAGCTCTCGGTGAGATAGCTGTCGCTCTGCCAGCGCTCATCGGCCCGGGCGCTGTGGCCTGCGAGCAGAAGCAGCAGGGCCAGCAGCCCGCGTGACGCGCGGCGGGGACGGGCAGCGCGGCCCAAGTTGGCCATTACCAAAGTGGCAATAAAGCGCGTGGCACCAAAGGGGGTGGCGGCAAATGACATGTTTCCTCCCTGAAACGGTTGTCAGCCTAGCGGTTGGCCTTGTCGATATCGCGCCAGGTGAGCCAGAGCCTGAGATCAAACTCCAGTTGATGATAGTCCGGCTCCATGTGCTGGCAGAGCTGGTAGAAGCTCTTGTTGTGATCCTTCTCTTTGATATGGGCCAGCTCGTGCACCACGATCATTTTCAGGAACGGGGGCGGTGCCTCCTTGAACAGGGCGGCGATGCGGATCTCGTTCTTGGCCTTGAGCTTGCTGCCCTGCACCCGGCTGACGTAGGTGTGCAGGCCGAGGGCATCCTTGATCACGTTGATTTTGCCATCGAACACCACCTTTGACAGGGGCGCCGAGCTCTTGAGGTAGCGGTTCTTCAGCTCCATGGTGTAGGCGAGCAACGCCTTGTCGCTCTGGATCTGGTGGCTCTCCGGATAGCGTTTGGCCAGCATCTCCCCCAGCTTGCCCGCCGCAATCAGCTGCTGTACCTGTGCCTTGAGGGGGTCGGGATAGCCGCCCAGATAAGTCAGTTCCGCCATGGTGTCACTCGTTACATCAAAAAGAGCGTCATTGTAGTTATCTCGGGCGGGCTTGCCTACTGCAGGCCGTTGCTGCAAGGGGTTCTGGCGCAAGAAAAAGGGCGGCCATTGCAACAATGGCCGCCCTGCGGGCGTATTGACGATCAGCGTCGGCGATAGAGACCCGGATCCACCTCTTCGTAGTGGCTAGTCAGGTATTGATAGAAGGCGAGATGGGAAGGGGAGCTCGGTTTTTTCAGCTCCTCGCTCACCCGATCCGGCTTGGCGATGATGAACTTCGGGCTCTGGCGCTGGATATCGGCCAGCACCCGCTCGCGCACATCATAGGGCGGATTGACGTTGGCAAAGAAGAGGTAGGCGGATGCTGGCTGGCGATCGGTCCAGAGATAATATTGCGGCTGGATGCCATCGACCCAGATCTTGTCGCTCGGGCTGGTCTCGGCCTTGATGCGATCGACCCGTACCTGCGCCGCCGGATTGAAGGGGCAACCCTTGAGGGTCCCTTCCCAGGCGTTGTTGATCATCAGCAGCAGCATGGCCAGCGTCGCCAGCCAGGGGGTGGCACTGCGCACATCCCAGGCGCGCCAGAGGGGGATGAGGATCAGCACCGGCAGCGCCCACAGCAGGCTGGTGCCGAGCACCTCGTTGACCCGCTCGAGGGACCACTCCTTGGTGCTCCAGCCAAAGGCGAGCTGCTGGGCCAGCAGCCAGCTGGCGGTGAGTACCACCAGCGAGATGCAGAGCAGGCCGATCGCATCAGCCTGCTGTTCGCTGCGATCCAGCAATACCGCCAGCGGTAGCACCGCCAGTTGCAGATAGAGCACGTCATAGTGATCGAACACATGGCCGGAGACCGAGTTGGCGATCAGGGTAAACAGCACCCCAAACAGGGTCGCCAGCAGGGCGGGCAGATACCACTCCTGACGGCGGCTCAGCATCAGAATGATAAAGGCGGGCAGCAGCATCACAAGGCCTGTGCGCAGCAGGCCGACGGCGCCCACCATGGGAGAGAAGCCATTGCCGTAGCTCCCCTCGAAGAAGATGTCGAAGGCGTAGTATTTGAAGGCCGCCAGCAGATCATGCTGCTGGAAGTACGCGTAAAGCGGGCCGCCAATCAGCGCCAGTCCCAGCAGGCTGGAGATGAGCAGCAAGATGGCGTCACGCCACTTCTCATGCAGACACCAGTGGCAGAACAGCACCAGATACCAGGCCCCCCAGAAGGCGCCGTTGTTGGTGCGCATCCAGGCGACGATGGCGAAGGTGAGGGCCGCAACCAGCGCCGGCCACCAGCGAAATCCCTTGTCCAGCAGCAGGGTAATGAAAGCCCACTGGGCGATGAGGGCGAGGTGGAAGGTCCAGTCCTCGGTCATGTTGCCGTAGTAGTAACGGGTGCCGTAGAGAGCCAGCACCGCCAGCATGGCGCCAAGGCGCGCCTTGAACGAGAGGCCAAGTTGGGCAAAGGCCTGCCAGCTGGCCAGCAGCCCGAGCCAGCAGAGTACCCACTCCAGCGCCCAGATCCCGACAAAACCACCCATTCGATAGCCCAGCGCGTCGAGGGCGAAAATCATCGGCCCCTTGATGTCAATCATGTCGCGATAGAGCACGCCCCCTTCGCTCCACATCTTGCCCATCACCGCGAACAGCGAGGCATCAAAGCCCGGCGCCATGGCGTGGAAGAGCGGGTTGCGCAGACAGAAGAGCAGCGCCAGCAGGGCGGTCAGCAGCACGATGGCTGGCTTGATACCCGGGTTGACGCGAGGGGGAGTGAAACGGATGGAGTGATTCATGAAGTCGCCTGTTCCTGCAGCTGGTCTTGAAAGCGGGCCTATCTTGCCGAGCTAGTGAGTGCGATGCAATGGGGCGGGCCCGTGTGGGGCAAATATTCTCGAAAAAGCCCGGTTCTTGCAGGGAACCGGGCGCTGGCTGCGGCAATATTGGCCGTCAGGGGGATGTGGCAAAGCCATTCCCCCTCTGCATCAATGGATGTACTCAACCAGGGGCGGCTGCGCTTCCAGTGTCGGCAGGTGACGGGCCCAGCGGATAAAGGCGTCGGCCAGGGTGATGCCGAGCTCCTGATTGTGCTGGGTCAGGGTACGCGCCAGCGCGGTGTAACCCTCCTTGCCGGAGGCGGTATAGGCGCTCGACACTCCGCGATAGATCTGTTCGGCATTGACCGCTTGCCACTGGCTGGGGGCGGCTTCCCACTCCAGTCGGGTGATGCGCTGGCCCTTGGGCCGATCGGCCTGATAGGTGAATCGCACCCCCGCGGTGTAGGGGAAGCTGCCGTTGCCATTGCCGACCACGCCGTTGTTGGTGGCGTTGTCGATGGCATTTTCCAGCGCTTCCGCCAACTCATGACCGTGCACCCGATAGAGGGTGAGGGGAATGGCAAACGGCAGCAGGCGACCGGCGATATCTGCTTCGCTCAGGGGGCCCGGCTCCAGCGAGCAGCGCACGCCGCCAGCATTGTGCAGGGCAAAGTCCACCTCGCCTACCTGTTCACGGGCGGCGGTCAGCATGGCGCGGGCCACCAGCGGGGCGAGCAGGCTGCCGTGGGGCAGGGTGGCATCCGGCAGCCGCTGATGGGGCAACGGCGCCGCCAGCCGGGTGACGATGCGCTGGCTCATGGTTTCAATCTCCGGCCGGTAGCGTTTGGCCAGATGTTGTTCCAGTTGTGGATCCGGCTCGCAGAAGGTGAGCCCGACAGGTGGCGTGGAGGCAAACGGCCAGGGCTGCCAGGGGAGCCACTCCAGCTGCCCCTCACTTTGCACGACGCGGCCCGCCTCATCGAAGGTGAGCTCGCAGACACCGAGGCAGAGGGCGCTGTGGCCAGCGTGCAAAATGGCCACCCCGTTGTTCATCAGGGGGTAGGTACCTTCGCTTGGCAGACCCAGCGGCGCGAGATCGCCGAGCAGGCTGTGGGTATGGCCGCCGATGATGAGGCTGAGCTCGGGGAAGCGCTCGGCCAGCAGCTTGTCCTGATCCAGCCCGAGGTGGCTCAGCAGCACGATATGGTGGATCCCTTCGCGCTTGATCTCCCGCAGCACTTTAGTGAGGGTGTCGGCGACCGCGTGGAAACGGGTGTGGGGATCCGGGTTGGCGATGGCAGCCATCTGGGCGAGGGTGATGCCGAGCAGCGCAAAGGGAACGCCGTCGATCACCCGGCGATGCCAGGGCTGATGGGCATCGTAGAGGTGGGGGATATCCCACAGCCCGAGGGCTGTGTCGGCTGGCTCCTGACTGTTGTCCAGATTGGCGGCCAGCACCGGAAAATCGAGCTGGCGCAAGAACTCCACCAGCGGGCCGTTGCCCAGATCGAATTCGTGGTTGCCAAGTACCATGGCATCGGGGGCCAGCATGGCGAGCAGGTCGGCGTTGGCGCGCCCTTTGAAGCGGTTGAAATAGAGAGAGCCCTGAAAGGAGTCGCCACCGTGCAGAAACAGAAAACGCTGACCGGCTGCTGTGGCTTTGGCACGCAGTTGGGTCAGTCGGGTCAGGATCCGGGCATAACCGCCGCACTGGGTGCGCCACTGACTTTCACCGACAGGGGAGAAGCTCATGGGCGCGCCATCGAAGTGGGAGTGGCAATCACTGAAATGGGCAAGTTGAACCGTAATACTCATCTCGGTCCTCCTTAGGGGGAAAATGAGCACCGAGTCTACTGCAAAGGGGGGGGAGGATACCAGCCCGGCAGGGTGCCGGGCTGGTCAATGATCAGGCGGGTACCATGATCTGGGTGGCGACGATCACCACCAGCAGGCCGACGGCGACCGGCATACTGGTGCGCTTGACCACCTCGAACGGCGAGAGCTTGCCCATCCCGGCACAGGCGACCACCACCCCGGAGACTGGAGAAATGGTCCGACCCAGGTTGGAGGCTTGCAGCATCGGGATCACCAGATAGGCCGGGTTGATGCCAAGGCTACTGGCCAGGTTGGGGATCAGCTCCACGAAGGCGTAGAAGGGGGCATTGCCCGAGCCGGTGGTGAAGGCTGCCAGGGTGGTGATCACCACCAGTGACAGCATCATGATCAGGCCGCCCGAGCCCAGATCCTGCGCGTGAGCCAGCAGGGTGTCGATAAAGCCGATGGTCATCAGGCCCTGGGCAAAGACACCGGCACCGACCAACAGCATGACCACACCGGCAAAGGCGTCAGCCATGTTGCGCCAGCAGACCTGCAGACCGTCCAGCAGCTCCTTGCCATTGCGGATACGCACGAGCTCCAGCAGGCTGGCCAGCACCATGCACATGACGATGATGGTGACGATATCCAGCTGCGGACCCCATTTGCCGTCAAACACCAGCACTCCGATGATGGGGGTAAAGGGCAGGATGGCGTAAAAGGCCGGCGCAGTCGTCACCAGATCACCCGGGGCGACCGGCTCGTTGTGCTCACCGGATTTTTGATCAAGGTAGCGCTGCCAGAAGAAGTGGGTCACTGCCATGCAGGCGATCGCCACCAGCGAGATGGGCAGGGTCAGCTTGAAGGCAAAATCCAGCAGCGGCATGTTGGCGGCCTGAGCAGCCATCACCACGTCCCCTGAGGTCGGTGCCAGAATGATGGCGGCCGGCGAGGCGCACACGGCCGCCGCCGCGCCACGGGAGATCCCCATGTTGACCATCAGCGGGAACAGGGTGGCCATCAACAACACGCCGAGGCCGGTAGCGGAGCTCACCGCCAGCGACATGGCGCAGGCCACCAGATAGGCAGCCACCAGCAGGATATAGGGGGACTTGATGATGCCGAGCGGTTTGCTGGCCAGCTTGACCAGAATGGTGTTGGCACCGATATGGCTCATGTAGCCGGCGAAGCCGCACAGCACCATGATCAGCATCCCCAGTCCACCGCCACGGTCATTGAGCAGGAAGCGGACGTATTCGAAGATATCGGTTGCGATATAACCGGTGCTGACCACCTTGCTCGGTAGTACCGGCTTGCCCATCATGGCGGTGATGACCAGCAGCAGCAAGCCGCCGCTCAGCAGCACCCCGGTCGCGGAGTATCCTTTGAAAATGGCACGGCCCACCACCAGGGTGACCAGGGTGCCAACGATGAGTTCCAGCATATGTTGCCTTCTGATTGGATGAGAGTGGAGGGAGTCTATTCCGATAGGGGTAGAGTGGCGACTGGAAACAGGATGTTGTGTGAGCTAAATCAACGTTTAACCCCATGAACAGAATTAAAGAAAGGTAAAGGTACTTTACCCAGCGGGTTTGGCTACCTACCCTTGCCAGCCTTGGTTGTCTTTTGGGGCTTTTATATGGCGATTGGTGATTTTTCAGGCATTAAACGCTCTCTTTTCCTGCTTTCGATGCTATTTTCACCTACTTGCGTGTTTGCGGTAACCAATGACGGTTTTCATCAAACCGGTCCTCATCAGGCGGTCGCCATGCGGCGTCTCATGGCTCCTCACTCTTACGGCGTACTGGTGGTGGCCGAGGGGAACAGACCCCGTTTTGCCGCGCTGGCATCCAAAACCACCGAAGCAAACTGCCTGGCCCGTCATGCCATCCGGGTAGATGGGGTCGCGCTGCTGGTCACTCCGAGATTCTATGCCAGAGAGGGAAAACGGGGACTTTGCGAGCTGTGGCTCAATGAGGGGGCAGATCAGGACTTTTTTGCCAACCGCCTTAAAAATGATCATTTTATTCAGATAGATGGTCATGACATCAATGTGAAAAACTATCACCTCGACTGGCAGCGCATCAGCCGTCATGCTCAATAAAAATACAGTTTTGGCCTTGTGCCATACTCTGCTCACGCAACCTGTGAGCGTGCTCTGATTTCTGGGCGCATCATTGTATTGCGCCGCCTCGTCGTCACACATAGGCTATAGCCGTCATCTGTGTGGCGGTGGGGTTCACCAAGGTTGGTACTCCGCCCGTGCAATCAAGGAAGGTAGTCTGGCATGGTCAGCAAGGTTTATGGAGTAGTGGGGGTCGGATTGTTGCTGTTGCCCCTGATGAGTCAGGCTCAGCCGAGCCGGCCGCAAGTGGTGCCAGAGTCCCGCATCAATGTCCGTTTTTATGAGGTCAATGCAACCAGTCCGGAGCAGCTCGCCCGGGCGATTGCCCAGAGTGCTCCCAAGGTGAATGGTAAGCCCGTACTCGGCAAGGCGAGTTATAAGGTGGACTGGCAGCTGGATACCGAGCAGTTGCCGGGGCGCTGCCAGCTCAACCGGGTGACTGTATCCACCAACGCCACTGTGTTGCTGCCCCGCTGGCGTCAGAGCGCGAACAGTAACGATCCTGCCCGCCAGCGCTGGGGGCGGCTGCTCTCCAGCATGTTTGACTACGAATCCCGCTTCAAGGAGATGGTGCTGCAGGGGGCCAATCAGGTGGGTGGCGCTATTGCTGGGCTACCCGGTCATGCAGATTGTCAGGCGTTGCGCTATGCCGCGTGGGCCGCGGGCAGTGGCGAGCTGAACAAGGTCAAAGGACGGCTCGACGGATTCCAGCGTCAGACAGGTTACGGCGAACAGCTCGGGGTGCACTGGCCCAAGTAAGCGCTATCTCAAGACACAATATCCAGCATCGCACGATTTGATAAATAGAATGGCCGCCCGATGGGCGGCCATTCTATTTGCTTGCAGAGTCCGGTTTAGACCAGCGCCTTGCCTTTGAGCAGTTTGCGCACCCAGTAACGGGCAGGGTGGAGCGCTTCCAGCAGATCGGCGGCCAGCGGCAGGGGATCGCCGCAGATCTCGCTGGCGAGCAGCTCGCCACAGAGCGGCGCCGAGCAGAGACCCCGCGAGCCGAGCGCGCCCAGCACATAGAGGCCGGGGTGAAGGGGGAGCGGCTGGGCGTTGTGCTGATCATGCTGCAGCTGCGCATAGTGATCCGCCAGACCTTGCAATCTGGCCACTGGCCCCACCACCGGCAGGTGATCCCGGCTGGCACAACGCACCCCTACGCGCGCCTCGTTGCCGCTCACATCCACTTCGGCGGGCCAGGTTTGCTCCGGCAGGCAGGCTTGCAACCGCACCTGATTCTGGATTTGCTCCTCGGCACGAAACTCAAGGCTGCTCTGGTTGCGGCCATAGCTGGCACCAATACAGTGTTGATCGTTGTGCATCGGCGTGAGGTAGCCATCGTAGCAGAGCACCGTGTTGAGCTGACTCAAGCTGGTTGAGGTTGGCACATGACTCACCTGACCGCGCACCGGATAGAGCGGCAGCTCGGCAAAGGGGAGCAGTGCTGGCAACTGGTGACCGGCAGCGACCACCAGATTGGGGGCCTGCCAGTGGCGGCCGTCCTGGTTCTCTATGTGCCAAGCATCTGTCTGCTCGGCAATGGCGCTCACTCGGGTGTGGTATTCCACCTCAAGCAGGCCGCTGGCTTGCGCCTCTTTCAGGGCGGCGCGGGTGAGATCGGCCGGACAGAGCCAGCCCCCCAGCGGGTAACTGACGCCGCTGTGGCCACAGGGCAGGCCAACCACCTGCTCTACCTCTGATGTAGAGAGGGGATGCATCAGTTCGGACGGGAAGGGGCCCTGACTCATCTTGGCCAACTTGGCTGCCGATTTTTCGTCATAACCGAGCTGGGTTACTCCACATAATTCGAAAGCGATAGGATGGCGTTCGGCCAACGCCAGCAGCCGTTGGCGGGCATAGCCAAAAGCGAGCGAATAGAAGCGTGACAGCGCATCGTGCTCGCCGTTAAGCAGTGGATAGAGGGCACCCTGGCGGTTGCCGGAGGCGCCGGTGGCCGGTTCGTCATCTGCGCACAGCAACGTTACCTTGCGACCCCGCTCCACCAGAGAGAGCGCCGTCATGGCCGAGGCGATGCCGCCGCCGATGATCACCACCTCGCCAGCGCGTCCGGCAGGACGCGCATACCAGGGGGCGATGGTATGCTGCGGCTGCTTGTCGGTGCGATCCCCCACCAGCATCTCCCGCTTGCTACCGTGGCCCTTCACCTTCTTCATGGCAAAACCGGCGGCAATCAGGCCGCGACGGACAAAACCGGCACAGGTAAAGGTGGCGATGGAGCAATCGGGACGGGCGAGGCGAGCGAGACCATCAAACAGCTCCTGTGTCCACATTTCCGGGTTCTTGGCCGGGGAGAAACCATCCAGATACCAGGCATCCACCAGACCTTCTGCCCGGTGAGGCACCTGCGGCAGCATATCCTTTATGTCGCCAAACCAGAGATCGAGGCGAATGCGGCCACCCGCAAAATGCAGGCGGTGGCAGCCGGAGACCGGCAGCGGCCACTGGGCGACAAGATCCTGACTCAAGTGGCCAAGTTCAGGCCAGGCGGCCAGCGCTTTGCGCAGATCGTCTTGGGTCAGGGGGTATTTCTCGAAACTGATGAAGTGCAGACGGGAGCAGTTGCCGGATTGGGGCGCCTGTTCCAGGAAGGCTTGCATTGTCGCCAGAAAGTTAAGACCTGTGCCGAAACCTGTTTCACCTATCACGAAACTGTCACTATCGTGGTGCGAAAATCGCGCAGGTAGCCGGTTTTGCTGCAAAAAGACGTAGCGGGTTTCACTTAGACCGTTATCATTGGAAAAGTACACATCCCCGAAGTCACTGGAGACAGGAGTTCCCGCTTCATTCCAGTCCAATCGGGCATGATGTAAGGATGTTTGACTCACGTTTTCCTCGGCTCGCGTCACAAAATCGCGGGCATTCTACGTGAAAGCAGACCAGTTTGGCAGCCGAAAGCGGGTAGACTTGGCGCCAGTTTTTCCAGACGAGATGAATTAATGAGAAGAGCAGTGATCACCGGTATCGGCGTCATCTCCAGTATCGGCAACAACAAGGAAGAAGTGCTGGCCTCCCTGAAAGCAGGTAAATCCGGCATCACCTATTCCGAGCAGTTCGAGCAGCACAACCTGCGCAGCCGTGTCTGGGGTAACATCAAACTCGATCCGTCTGAACTGATCGACCGTAAAGTCATGCGTTTCATGGGCGACGCTGCGGCCTACGCCTACCTCTCCATGCAGCAGGCCATTGAAGATGCCGGTCTGGCGGAAGATCAGGTCTCCAACGAGCGTACCGGCCTGGTGGTCGGTTCAGGTGGTGCCTCCGGCAAGAACACCTCGGAATCTGTGGACATCGCCCGCGAGAAAGGGGTCAAGCGTGTGGGCCCTTACATGGTGCCGCGCACCATGTCTTCCACCACCTCTGCTTGCCTGGCGACCCCTTTCCAGATCAAGGGTGTCAACTACTCCATCAGCTCAGCTTGCGCCACCTCTGCTCATTGCATCGGTCACGCGCTTGAACTGATCCAGCTTGGCAAACAGGATGTGGTCTTCGCAGGTGGCGGTGAAGAGCTGGACTGGTCCTCTACCATCCAGTTTGACGCCATGGGCGCCCTCTCCACCAAGTACAACGACACGCCAGAAAAAGCGTCCCGTACCTATGATGCGAACCGCGACGGTTTCGTTATCTCCGGTGGCGGCGGCATTCTGGTGATCGAAGAGCTGGAACATGCGCTGGCCCGTGGTGCTCACATCTATGCCGAGCTGACCGGTTACGGTGCTACCTCCGATGGCTATGACATGGTCGCGCCGAGCGGTGAAGGCGCGGTGCGTTGCATGAAGATGGCAATGCAGGGTGTCGGCAAGGTCGATTACATCAACACCCACGGCACCTCCACTCCGGTGGGTGATACCAAAGAGCTGGAAGCTATCCAGACGCTGTTTGGCGCCAACGGTCCCAAGATCTCTGCCACCAAGGCGATGACCGGCCATGCGCTGGGCGCTGCGGGCGTGCACGAGGCTGTCTACTCCCTGCTGATGATGGAACACGGCTTTATCGCTCCCAGCATCAACATCGAGACTCTGGACGAGAAGGCCGAAGGTCTACCCATCGTGCGCGAGTACGAAGCGGCCGAGCTTAATACTGTCATGTCCAACAGCTTCGGCTTTGGCGGTACCAACGCCTCCCTGGTATTCAGCAAGTTCAAAGGCTGATATCCGGTTGATATGAAAAAAGCGCCTCAGGGCGCTTTTTTTGTCTTCGGGATCTACTATCACTCATTGCAGAGCAGAGCAGAGCAGAGCAGAGCAGAGCAGAGCAGAGCAGAGCAGAGCAGAGCAGAGCAGAGCAGAGCAGAGC
>NZ_JAPDCN010000010.1:0-90705 GCF_027706185.1 Aeromonas sp. Y318-3 | reverse complement strand
GCAGAGCAGAGCAGAGCAGAGCAGAGCAGAGCAGAGCAGAGCAGAGCAGAGCAGAGCAGAGCAGAGCAGAGCAGAGCAGAGCATCGGCCATTGTGGAATAGGAAGAGTGGGTTAGTGGCAGATTTCAGCGCAGATAGTGGGGGGAGGTGACACCACACCAATGAACCTGATCTACATCTCTCTAGCGGAGTAGATAGCAAGAAGGGAGCCTGAGGCTCCCTTCTTTGTTAGCGGTAATGTGATGGTACTGGCTAGAACCAGAAGCCGATGATAAAGGAGCCCGCCAGGGTCAGCATCACGTTGGCCACCGCATAGGTACCGGCATAGCCGAGCGCTGGAATGGAGCTGTTGGCTGCCTCGTTGACCACATCCATCGCCGGGGCACAGGTACGGGCACCTGTGATGGCTCCGAGCAGCAGTGCCGGGTTCATCTTGAGCACCCAGACCCCGAACAGATAGCCTACCAGCACCGGCAAGGTGGTCACCAGCATGCCGGAGAAGAGCACTACCGTACCTACCTCGCTGAGGTGATCCAGAATGCCGCCACCGGCTTTCAGGCCCGTGCTCACCATAAAGACCGCCAGACCGAGATCCTTGGCCAATCTGAGCGCGCCGGGCGGCACATAGCCGACCGTCGGGTGGTTGGCCCGCAGGTAACCCATAAGAATGCCCGCCAGCAGTAGGCCGACGGCGTTGCCGAGACCGAATTCGATCTGACCGAACACCAGCGAAACGGAGCCGATCAGCAGGCCCAGCACGAAGAAGGTGGTGAAAGCCACCAGATCTGTGGTCTGGCTGTGGATGCTGATAAAGCCGATCTTGTTGGCCAGCAGTTTGACCCGCTGCTTCTCGCCGCTGATCTGCAACACGTCGCCCTTTTGCAGCATGATGTTGCGATCGAACGGCATCTCGATCTGGGAGCGCACTACCCGGTTGAGGAAGCACCCTTTCTCGGTGAGGTTGAGCTCCACCAGATGGCGGCCTACCACGGAGTCATTCTTTACCACTATCTCTTCGGTGACTATCTGCAGGTCAAGCAGGTTGCGGTCGAACACCTCTTTACCGTTGCGATAGTTTACGTCCAGCTTCTCGTGGCTCTCGGGATAGCCCACCAGGGCGATCTCATCCCCTTCCTGAATGACGGCATCGCCATCGGGACTGGCCAGAATGCCGTTGCGGCGGATCCGCTCTACATAGCAGCCGGTATGGGGATAGATGCCGGTCTCCCGCAGGGTACGGCCACCGATCCAGGCTGCCAGTTCGGGGCCCACCCGATAGGCGCGGATGATGGGCAGATAGGTCTTGCGACTCTCGCTGTCGGAGAGACCCCGCTCACGGGCGATTTTTTGTGCCTCGGTATTGAGGTCGAGGCGAGCCAGCGAGGGGAGATAGCGCACCACCAGCATCAGGCCCACCAGACCCACCAGATAGGTCAGGGCGTAGCCGATGCCCATGTTGTCGAGCACAGCCTGCATATCGGTATGATGGGGCAGGTTGAGCAGACCACTGCGCAAGGCATCCTGGGCACCCACCAGCGCCGGGGTCGAGGTGAGGGAACCCGCCAGGATCCCCGCCGCCATGCCCGGCCCCAGATTGAAGAACTTGGCCAGCCCCACCGTCAGCAGCAGGGCGGTCAGCAAGATCACCAGAGTCAGGGTGATGTAGTGGATGCCGTCGCGCAGGAAGACGCTGAAGAAGTGGGGGCCAGCCTCAATCCCCACACAGAAGATGAACAGCATAAATCCGACGTTTTCTGTGGTGGCAGTAAACTCGAAGCCCATCTGGCCGAACAGCAGGGCGGTAAACAGTACACCTATGGTGTTGCCAATCTGAAAGTTGCCAATTCGAACCTTGCCAAGCAGCAGGCCGAAGGCCAATACCACGAACAGCAGCAGGGAGTCGCTTTGATGTAGCAGTGTCACGAAATCTATGGTCATGCCCGGAAAAACCGAGGAAAAAAGTGGGGTCGATATTGTGCCGGATCTATCCCCAATAAAGAAGCGCAAGGGTGCGATTAATCGGACGTTATCGGACGCTATTTGTGGAGCCGGCGGCGTGATAGGGAGACAAGCGGATGAAATCTGGCAATTTTTGCTGTAACCGTCGTTGTCAATTAGTGAAATCTGCTGCCCGCGACCGAAGTGCTCTGGCGCAGGCCGATTTTTTAGATTCTGCTGTCCAGCCGCTTGGCGGGGATCAGTTTCAGCAGATTCAACCGATGGCCACCATGGTTGGCTGAGGGGCAAATCAGCTTGATATTTGCCCGTTCGCCCACAGGGAAAGGGTTGGCAAAAAGATACCTCTAAAAAGTGCCAATAGAGCCTGTCACCTCACTGTTCCTGAGGGGGCAAAAAAACAGCATAAAATCAGGTTGGCCAGCAAAATGACTCTTCGCCGGGGGCCATCAAGGGCAATCCCGCGTCCTGACAGGGCTTGCTGCACTTACCCACAGAATCTGTGGATAACCCTGTTTATGAAACTTGTTCATCGCCCTGAAAGCCGCGCCAGTACTGGGATGCAAGGGCTGTTCAAAAAATACCGGAAGAAAAATGTTTGTATAAAAATCAAATAGTTAGATGCAACAGGAGAAAACTCTGTCGAGCCAGAACGGGTAACAAAAGGGAGCGTCAGCAGCAAGAAGGATCTTGTGCATTAAAATTGGCAGGAGAGGGCACTAAAGTGGATAACTTGCACCGAGATGGTGAGGAATTTGGCTCCCCCGACTGGACTTGAACCAGTGACATACGGATTAACAGTCCGCCGTTCTACCGACTGAACTACGGGGGAACATCAGGCAAGGAGGAGCATCATACAGAAGGTGTCCGAGGTGGTCAAGCCATTCGCGGGATGATGGCACGGGTGTACCGCTGCCAAACCCTCGGTTACACTGCTCCTCTGCTGTTTTGTGTCGGGAGTGTTCATGAGCAAATTGTTCAAGTTAGCCAGCCAGTTTCAACCCGCCGGGGATCAGCCCGCGGCGATTGCCCAACTGCTGGATGGCATCGAGTCGGGGCTGGCTCATCAGACGCTGCTCGGGGTGACTGGTTCGGGCAAGACCTTCACCATGGCTAACGTCATCGCCACCCTGAACCGCCCGACCATGATCCTGGCTCCCAACAAGACCCTGGCCGCCCAGCTCTATGGTGAGATGAAGGAGTTCTTCCCCGACAACGCGGTGGAGTATTTCGTCTCCTACTACGACTATTACCAGCCCGAAGCCTATGTGCCGACCACCGACACCTTTATAGAGAAGGATGCCTCCATCAACGATCACATCGAGCAGATGCGATTGTCGGCCACCAAGGCGTTGCTGGAGCGGCGCGACGTGGTGATCGTTGCTTCGGTGTCGGCCATCTATGGTCTGGGGGATCCCCAAGCTTATCTGAGCATGATGCTGCACCTCAAAGTGGGGGATGTGATCAACCAGCGGGATATCCTGCGTCGCCTCGCCGAGCTGCAGTACACCCGCAACGACATGGCGTTTCAACGCGGCACCTTCCGGGTGCGCGGTGAAGTGATCGACATCTACCCTGCCGAATCGGACAAGCTGGCCCTGCGGGTAGAGCTGTTTGATGAAGAGGTGGAGCGCCTATCCCAGTTCGATCCTCTGACCGGCGCTATCGAGCAGACGGTAGTGCGCTACACCATTTACCCCAAGACCCACTACGCCACCCCGCGCGAGACCATTCTGGGGGCCATCGAGCATATCAAGGAGGAGCTGCGCAGCCGTCGCGAGCAGCTGTTGTCCCTCAACAAGTTGGTGGAGGAGCAGCGCATCAGCCAGCGTACCCAGTTTGACATGGAGATGATGCAGGAGCTGGGTTACTGCTCCGGCATAGAGAACTACAGCCGCTACCTCTCCGGCCGTGCGCCGGGGGAGCCGCCGCCCACCCTGTTTGACTACCTGCCGGGGGATGGCCTGCTCATCATCGACGAGTCCCACGTCACGGTGCCGCAGATTGGCGCCATGTTCAAAGGGGACCGCTCCCGCAAGGAGACCCTGGTGGAGTACGGCTTCCGGCTCCCCTCGGCGCTGGACAACCGGCCACTCAAGTTCGACGAATTTGAAGCGCTGATGCCGCAGACGGTGTTTGTCTCGGCGACTCCGGGCCCCTACGAGCTGGAGAAGTCCGGCGGCGATGTGGTGCAGCAGGTGGTGCGCCCTACCGGCCTGCTCGATCCGGAGATCGAGGTGCGTCCGGTGACCACGCAGGTGGATGATCTCCTCTCCGAGATCCGCAAGCGGGTCGCGGTGGAGGAGCGGGTGCTGGTCACAACCCTGACCAAGCGGATGGCGGAAGACTTGACCGAGTATCTGGCGGAGCACGACGTCAAGGTGCGCTATCTCCACTCCGATATCGATACGGTCGAACGGGTGGAGATCATTCGCGATCTGCGCCTTGGCAAGTTCGATGTGCTGGTGGGCATCAACCTGCTGCGGGAAGGTCTCGACATGCCGGAAGTGTCGCTGGTGGCGATTCTGGATGCGGATAAAGAGGGCTTCCTGCGCTCCACCCGCTCGCTGATCCAGACCATCGGCCGGGCGGCGCGTAACCTCAACGGCAAGGTCATTCTCTACGGCGATACCATCACCAACTCGATGAAGGTAGCCATTGAGGAGACCGAGCGGCGCCGCGCCTTGCAGCATGCCCATAACCTCAAGCATGGGATCACCCCCAAAGGGCTCAACAAATCCATTGGCGATGTGATGGACATGGGGGGCAGCCGCACGGCAGGTAAACCAGGCAAGGGGATGCGCAAGGCAGCCGAGCCGCAAGGGGAATACCATGTCCGCTCTGCCAGCGAGATTGCCAAAGAGATCAAGCGGATGGAGGAGCAGATGTTCCAGCATGCCCGGGATCTGGAGTTCGAACAGGCGGCAGCACTGCGGGATCAGATCCAGCAGTTGCGCAGCGAGTTGATCGAGTCATGAGCCGCAAACGCTGGCTGATTTGGCAACGACTTCGTCGTCTCTATCATGGTTTTCGCCATCCTGGTACCCCCTGGTGGGCGAGGGGCCTGGTGATCCTTATCCTGCTCTATGGCATCAGTCCGGTGGATCTTATCCCCGACGTGGTGCCCTTGCTGGGTTGGTTCGATGATGTGACCCTGCTGCTGGTGTTGCTATGGGGTTGGGAGCGTTGTTTGCCCTCCGCAGTGCGCAGCGATCTAGAACAGGCCTCCTAGTTCACCTTTTCAACACCACGCTCGACATCACTCTTTGTGCCCCCACCCTCGAAGGAAGCGGAAAAACGGTTTCATTTGAAGGTGGGCGCTTCGGGATGAAAAAGAGGCTGCCTCGGTGATTGTCGCCCGGATGGCATTGGCGTAGACTCCACGCCGTTCACTTTATGGGTATGGAAAAATGGATCTGATCCTCTTTGCAATCGACTTTATCCTGCACGTTGACGTGCATTTGAAAGAGCTGTTTGAGAACTATGGCGTCTGGGTTTACGCCATCCTGTTTCTGATCATCTTCTGTGAAACAGGGTTGGTAGTGACGCCGTTCCTGCCGGGTGACTCCCTGCTGTTTGCCGCCGGTGCGCTCACCGTGGGCAGCGTGCTGGACGTCCATACCCTGTCGGCCGTGCTGATCATCGCTGCCGTGCTGGGCAACGTGGTCAACTACACCATTGGTCACTTCTTCGGCGAGCAGCTGTTCCGCAACCCGGACTCCAAAATCTTCCGCCGGGATTATCTGGAGAAGACCCACGCCTTCTATGCCAAGCATGGTGGCAAGACCATCATCATCACCCGCTTCCTGCCTATCGTGCGTACCTTTGCGCCGTTCGTGGCAGGGATGGGGGCCATGACCTATCCGCGCTTCCTGGCGTTCAACCTGGTTGGCGGTCTGCTGTGGGTACTCTCTTTTGTCTATGCCGGCCACTTCTTTGGCAATCTGCCGGTGGTGCGTCACAACTTTACCCTGCTGATCTTCGGCATCATTGGTATCTCCCTGTTGCCCATGGTAATTGGCGCGGTCAAGGCCAAGATGAGTACAGCCAAGGCGTAACCAGAATACGGTCAGCCAGAACGAGAAAGAGGGAGCCATTATGGCTCCCTCTTTTTATCTCCACGCGGGATGACACTCAGTTGCAGCAACGCCCTTTCACCAGATTGCCGATGGCCACTACGGTGAAGACCAACAGGTAAGCGGCGAAGATGACAACCAGCCACTGGGGCATGGAGTAACCGAAGAACTGCCAAGTGATCTGGGCACAATCCCCTTCCGGCATAAAGAGCCAGGGGAGCCACTGATCGAGCGGAGCCCAGCTCGGGAAGTCGGCAAACGGGCTGCAGACGTTGAATGGGGAGGGGTTAACCTGATAGTCCACATGCTTGAGGGCCAGCTGGAAGCCACGGAAGGCACTGTAGCCCCACAGCAACATGGCACTCAAGCGAACATACCACTTATCCGGCGCCACCATGCCGAGCAGACCAGCGGCCAGCACCCCCAGGGTCGCCAACCGTTCGTAAACACACATCACGCACGGGGAGAGGCCCAGCACATGCTGGAAGAAGAGGGCACACAACTCGAGGAACAGGGCTGATGCTGCCAACAACCCCCAAGCCAGCCGATGGGCGGCAATACGGCGGAGAAACTCGATCATCTCATTGATCTCTCAGAAAAAACAGTGGCTGAATTAGAGCAGAGCGGAACCGAAAAGAAAAGGGCCCTGAAAGGGCCCTCGGGTTCCGTTGCAGTGGATTAATGCAGCGCCGGCTGTACCGCTGGCAGCGCACTCTCCATCACCAGCCATCCATGCTGATAGAACCACTCGGTGGCAGGACCAAGCAGCAATTCGACAGAGAAAAAGCCGATCAGCCCCAGCACCAAGGTGTAGGGCAGCGCCATCCAGACCATGCGGCCATAGGAGAGACGCAGCAGCGGCGCCAATGCCGAAGTGAGCATAAACAGGAAGGCGGCCTGACCATTGGGGGTGGCGACCGACGGCAGGTTTGTACCTGTGTTGATGGCTACCGCCAGCAGATCGAACTGGGCGCGGTCGATGGCACCATTGAGCATGGCCGTCTTCACCTCATTGATGTAGACGGTGCCGACAAAGACGTTGTCACTGACCATGGAGAGCACCCCGTTGGCCAGATAGAAGAGGGCCAGCTGGTTCTCCGGTTTGGCTGCCAGTACCAGTTGGATCACCGGCTTGAACAGCTGCTGATCGATGATGACGGCGACTACGCTGAAGAAGACCGCCAGCAGGGCGGTGAAGGGGAGTGCCTCCTGGAAGGCTTTACCCAGCGAGTGCTCCTCGGTGATCCCGGTCAGGGAGGTGGCCAGCACGATAACCGAGAGGCCAATCAGGCCAACGGCTGCCAGGTGCATGGCCAGACCGAAAATCAGCCAGACCGCAATCAATGCCTGAACGATCAGCTTGGCCTTGTCTTGCGGGCTGCGTTTTGCCTCTTCGTAGCGGTTGTACTCCTCCATGATGGCGCGCACCGTGTCTGGCAGTCGGGCGCCATAGCCAAACCAGCGGAACTGTTCTACTAGCACGCAGGTCAGCAGACCGCAGATAAAGACGGGGACGGTGACGGGTGACATGCGAATGGCAAATTCGGCGAAGTTCCAGCTGGCTTGCTCGCCGATGATGAGGTTTTGCGGCTCGCCCACCAGGGTGCAGACACCACCCAGCGCGGTACCGATGGCGGCATGCATCATCAGGCTGCGCAGGAAGGCACGAAAATCATCGAGATCCTGGCGATTGAGCTCGGCGACTTCCTTATCATCGGTATGGTCATGGCTGTGACCAAACTCCTTGCCGGACGAGACCTTGTGATAGATGGCATAGAAACCGGTGGCAACGCTGATCACAACGGCAATCACGGTCAGGGCATCGAGAAAAGCCGACAGGAAGGCGGAGACCAGACAGAAGGAGAGGGAGAGCAGGATCTTGGAGCGTACGCCGATCAGCAGCTTGGTGAAGACATAGAGCAGCAGCTGCTTCATGAAATAGATGCCTGCCACCATGAACACCAGCAACAACAGCACTTCGATATTGGCGACCAGCTCGTGTTTGACCTGATCGGCGGAGGTCATGCCGATCAACACGGCTTCGATCGCGAGCAGACCACCTGGTTGCAGGGGGTAGCACTTGAGGGCCATGGCCAGGGTGAAGATAAACTCAACGACCAGTAACCAGCCCGCAATGAAAGGATCAAGGTGGAAGGCAATCGGATTGATCACCAGAAATAGCAAGATGGCGCTTTTATACCACTGTGGTGCATTGCCCAAGAAGTTCTTGGCGAATGCCTGCCCTAGGCTTATTGGCATGATAATGGGTCTCAACTTTGTTGTTAGGATCTGCTTCTATGCAGTCAAGGATGATTCGACCTGTGCCTCCGGATGTTGGCCTTTATCTGTCTGATTCCTCGTGATTTTAATCAAAAAGCGTGACGATTATAAATGATAGCCGATGGATCTCTGCCCATCTGTCTGTTTTATAACCACCTTGTCGGGGTTGGCTGGCTCCCTCGTGGCGATTAGATACATATTCCCAACACTATATTTGCCATATGTGAGCAGAGGACTGACCTTATGCTTGCCAGCCATCATCGCTTTGATATCATTCGTCAGCCTTTTTACGCATTACAACAGAGTCAATTCATGGTTATAAAAGCGCAGAGCCCAGCTGGGTTTGCCGAGGAATACATCATCGAGTCCATCTGGAACAATCGCTTTCCTCCCGGATCTATTCTGCCCGCCGAGCGTGAATTATCCGAGTTGATCGGGGTGACGCGGACTACCTTGCGCGAAGTGCTGCAGCGACTGGCCCGTGATGGCTGGTTGACCATACAGCATGGCAAGCCGACCAAGGTGAACAATTTCTGGGAAACCTCCGGCCTCAATATTCTGGAGACGTTGGCCCGTCTGGATCAGGACAAGGTACCTGATCTGATAGCTCAGCTGCTCTCCGCCCGTACCCATATCTGCACCATCTTTATCCGCGGGGCGATCCGTCACAATCCGGAACAGGCCGCCGAGATCCTGCGTGGCGCCGATGGGGTCGAGAACAACGCCCAGGCTTATGCCGAGTTCGATTATCGCCTGCACCACCAGCTGGCGTTTGCTTCCGGCAATCCGATCTATGCTTTGATCCTGAACGGTTTCAAAGGGTTGTACAGCCGGGTTGGCAGCTACTACTTCTCCGACAAGCAGGCCCGCGAGACCGCAGATGCCTACTACAAGACCCTGCTCAATCTGGCGGAGACCAAGAATCACGAAGCCGTGTTCATGACGGTGCGTCAGTACGGTATCGAGTCCGGCAAGCTGTGGACCCGCCTGCGTCAGGACATGCCAAGCGATCTGTGCGACAACTGATCCCTTGCCTGTGCTGTCCAGGAAACGCGCCATCCGGCGCGTTTTTTTATTCTGCCGTGTTTGTGTCTATCCTTGATTGGCGGTGGTAATTGCTTGAACTACATGGATATTTGGCCAAAAAGCTTGATCCAGCGCAAATGAACCCTGCATTTATCACTTTGGTGGCATAGGACCCAACCGCTGATTGAGGTCAAATGGAGGCATCAAGAGCGGAGCCAATATCCGCCAGAAGGAACACACCTTTCACCGGATGAAGGACACAACAATGAGTCTTCTTGAACACACCATCTGGACAGTACTGGGATATGGGGCCATGCCCTTTATCTTTCTGAGCGGATTCGTGGCGGTGGCAGTGACCTGTTGCATGCTGCTGAATGCGTTCGGGGTACAGTCCGCCGAGAAGTGAGTCACTTCTCCATGCCGCCAAATGCCAGTCTTCGGACTGGCATTTGTTTTTTGTGTCTTTTAAAGCACTTATCCCGGCAGGGAAGGGGAAATCTTTGGTCAGGATGGTCGAACCTGCCGCCGATTTTGATTACACTGGCGCCCGTATTTCTCACTCACCCTTCTCTTATCAGGGGTTCAAGGTTTTCTATGGCTCTCAAGGCAACCGTATTCAAGGCCCAGATCAGTTTGTCTGATATGGATCGCAATCTGTATCAGGACTTCTCCCTCACGCTGGCGCGCCACCCCTCCGAGACCGATGAGCGGATGATGATCCGGCTGGCGGCTTTTGCCTGGCACGCCGCCGAGCGACTGGAGTTCACCAAGGGATTGAGCGCCGATGACGAACCCGAGCTCTGGTGCAAGAACTACTCGGACGAAATAGAGCTCTGGATCGAGCTGGGCCAGCCCGATGAAAAACGGCTGAAAAAGGCCTGTAACCGTGCCCGTCAGGTGGTGCTCTACCTCTACGGCGGTCGTGGTACAGCCGTCTGGTGGAAGCAGAACCAGGGCAAGCTGAGCCAGCATGACAACCTCAGCATCATCGAACTCTCCGACAGCCAGACTCTGCCGCTCACCGCCATGGTCGAGCGCACCATGCAGCTCACCTGCACTATCTCCGATGGTCAACTCTGGGTCAGTAACGGTGCACTGGAAGTGACGCTGGATCCGGTGGTGCTGATGGGCAAACCGGCCCGCGAACTGTAACGGACGCCGCCCATGTTCAGCGCCCTGCTCAATATCGTCATCCCGGTGTTCGGTGTGGTCGGGCTCGGCGCCCTCTACGGGCGATTGCGACCGGGGGCTGCGCTCGGTTACGTCAATCGAGCCAATATCGAGCTGTTTACCCCGGCGCTGGTCTTCTCCGCGCTGGTCAAGTTTCCGCTGGCACTGGCGGAGCATATGCCGCTGATTGCGGCGGGGGCGCTGGTTATTCTGTTACCCGGTCTGCTGCTCGCACTGCTCAAACTCAAAGGGATTGAGCGGGCAGCCCTGATCTTGCCCGCTATGTTCCGAAATACCGGCAATCTCGGTATCCCCTTGATGGTGCTGGCGTTTGGCGAGCAGCAACTGGGGGCCATCGTGATCCTCTTTGTGCTCTCCAATCTGCTGTAACCCATCACCAAGAATGAAAAACCGGGAGCTGGTGAAAACAAGTGGGAGATGGCGGGACAAACTCAGGAATGGCGGGGCTTGTGGCGTGATGCGGTTAAACCAAGCCGTTTAACCGCAAAATGAAAAGTTGGTTCGCTCAGCCGATTGGGATGCGCTGAAAATGAAAAACAGGCTGACAGCCTGTTTTTTCTTTTGTGTGACAGTAGGTGTCTTAAATCCGGGTTTAAGCGACTGTCTGTAGCACCACCAGTTAAAAAAAATCGTGCCCGGCCCAGACTACCTTGCCGATCACGGCCAGGTTCTCCAGCTGGTTGGCTGGCACGACCTGCAGGGGGTAATCATCGCGGTTGTCGCTGATGATGGTGATCCCGCCATCGAAGTTTTTCTGCAGGCGCTTGGCGTAGAGCTCTTCCCCCAAGCGCAGCACGAAGATGGATCCATCTTCGATCTGATTCTTGCTGATATCGACCAGGATAGAGTCACCAGAGTGGATGGTGGGCTCCATGCTGTCGCCTTTGGCGAAGACCACCACCAGGTTATCCGGGTTTAACTTGCGAAACGTGAGCCACTTGCGGCGAAAAGCCAGCTTGCGTTTAACCTCATGATCATCATTAAACGCACCATGGCCGGTACTGACGGTGACATGGTAGCCATCGATCAGCGCGTACTCCTCATCAAACTCCTCACGTTGCACCATCTGCTCGGCCATTCCATCGGGGTGTTTCGGGCCCTGACCGGTGGCCAGCCACTCCAGATTCACATTGAACGTCCGCGCGATGCGCAGCGCCTTGTCGATGGTGGGCAGTGAATTAAACGGAGGGAAGTATTTGCGCATCCCCGACTCACTCATTCCCACCAGTTCGGCAAATGCCTTGTAGCTCAGGCTCCCGCGCAGCTCATCCAGACGGTCACTCAAAGTATCCATTCCCGCCGTCAGAAAAGATACCTCACCGTCTTTTTGTGCTGCTTGTGGTTTTTCTTCATAACGCTCTGACATACAAGGAATTCTCGGCTAGTGGCTAATGCTGGTGAGTCGATAGACAAAAAATTCCGCACAAAAAGACTTGTCAATCTTTTTGGGGTGATCAATCATTCATATGTGACGCATCGCGACATAAAATCATTCTTTTATGAATGATAAAGATACGCACTGCGACACTTGATGATACCGAAACGGGGTGAGTATGTCAGGGAAAACACCAGAGTGGATCAGGGCTGAGCTCATAAAATGCGGATATTCCCAAGCTGCTTGGGCCCGCGCTAAAGGGTTGCACCCCCGAGCCGTACAGCGTTGCATCAAACACTATGCTCCGGCCAGAGGGATTAGCCCCAAGCGTCGGGAAAGCCGCGCCATCATGGCCCTGCTGTCCGAGTCGCTGGGGATCGATCTGCTGGGAGGTGACCAATGAGCACCTGGTACACCGCCCAGGCGCTGGCCGGATTGGTCGGCATGCCCGCTTACCCCGATGGTGTGCGCAAAAAGGCCGAGCGTGAAGAGTGGCAAAGCCGCAAGCGCGAGAAAGGCAAAGGGGCTGAATACCACATTGGCTCACTGCCGATTGAAACCCGTCGTTACCTGGCAGAACAAGCGGTGGCCGCACAAGGCCATGCAGTGACCGACCATGCAGCGGGTGGCAAGGCCATGGCCAAGTTGCTGGCGCGTGAGGTGCCGGTCAAACCGGAGGCAGGCCGCAAATTGCTGACATTGGGGGAGGGGCCTCGCCAGAAGGTCGATGCCAGACTGCTCATCCTGCAGGCTGCCGATATCTTCCTGGCCCCCTATCACGCTTGCCAGCAAGGGGAGGTGGGTCGCCGTGCCTTTATCGAGGCATACCGTGCCCGCACTCTCGCCCTGCCTGTCAGCGTTTATGAAAGGCAAAAGCCATTCAGTCTGATCACCCTGCGCCGCTGGCAAAGTGCGCTGGCGGATGAAGGCCCCGCAGCCCTGGCTGGCAACTATCAGCGGGAGCGGCCATCAACCGTCGAACAGAGCCCGGATCTGGTCCAGTTTCTCACCGCCTTGGTCACCACCAAGCCCCATTTGGCCAACAAGTGGGGGGCACTGCACGAACTGGCTAGCCAATACAGCGAAATGAATCAGCTGGGATGGCAGATCCCCAGCCAATCCTCCTTGCGTCGCTGGATGGTGAAATGGTTGGCAGAGAACAAGGTGGCGTTTACCTATACCACCAACCCGGATGCCTACAACAACAAATACCGCAGCGCGATCGAGGAGATGTACCCCTGGATGGCCCAGCCCAACGACGTCTGGGAGTTCGATAGCACTCCGGTCGATGCGATGCTGGTGGATGGTCGTCACAGCATCATCGCGGTGATCGATGTGTATACCCGCCGCGTCCGTCTGCTTGTAGCCAAGAGCTCATCGAGCGAGGGGATCTGCCTGTTGCTGCGCAAGACCCTGCTGGCCTGGGGCACGCTCAACGATAACGGCGTGATGCGCACTGATAACGGCTCTGATTACGTGAGCCAGCGGGTCATGTCCATCTGCACTCTGCTTGGTATGAACGTCAGCCGCTCCAACGCCTATTCAGGGTGGGAGAAACCCCATATCGAGCGCTTTTTCCGCACCTTGAGCCATGGCCTGATCGAGCTGTTGCCCTCCTATATCGGCCACTGCGTGGCAGACCGTCAGGTGATCGAGGCGCGCAAGAGCTTTGCCCAGCGGCTGGAGGAGAAGCGCAAACCGGATGCACAAAAAGAGATTTACGAGCTGGCCATGACGGCTGCCGAACTGCAAACCCTGCTCGATAACTGGCTCGATGCCCGTTACCACAACCGCAAGCACAGTGCCCTCGGGGTCAGTCCCAATGAAAAGTACCAGCTGGCTCGTTACCAGCGCCGCGCCATTCCCGATGAAGCTGCGCTGGATCTGCTGCTCAACCATATCGGTGAGGCGACCGTCTCCAAAGGTTTTATCAAGGCCGGTGGTCTCAAATACAGCGCCCCCGAACTGTTGGAGCACAACTGGAAGAGCCAGCGGGTCAGCGTCTTTCTCGACCCGTGCGATGTGGGCCGCGCCATCTTGTACCGCACTGGCGATTGGAACGAGCGGATCGAGGCCATCAACATCGACCTGCTGGGCAATGGCATCAGCCCCGATGCCTTCCGGGCGGCCAAAAAAGCCGATGCCAAGGCGTTGGCCAGTTTTCGCCGCGAGATGCGCAACCTTGCCAAAACCTTTGGCATCGACCAGCTCCATCAGGATGTGGTGCGCCACTTCGTTGACCAGGCCAAGGGTATTGAAGCGTTCAGCCGTCGTGATCTCACCCTCGATAACCCGGCATTGGCCGCGCTCACCGGGGTCTCAACGCCCGCTGAACCCGCCCGTTTCAATGCGGCAGAGCTGGCCGCCATAGAAGCCAGACGAGAAGCGAAAGCGCTGCGGGCGCAAGCCACCGCAGGGCAGGAATCGAGAGCACTCAAGACCGAGTACGAGCAAGCCATCTATCTGGCAGAGCGGGAGCTGGATACCCCGCTGACAGAGCGGGAGAAGGAGTGGCTGACCCGATACCTCTACAGCCACAAGCTGATGGCAAAACGCATTAACCGCCATCTGGATGAAGTTCGGGCTACCCGCTGCACCCAGGCAAAAGGTTAGCGAGTAGCCCGAAAAGGCCCAAAAACAAAGGACAAACCCACTATGAAACACAAGATCGTTGAAGTCAAAAACATGATCAAGACCGAGCAGCTGCTCGACAACTTGCTCAACCGCTCCAGCATCGTGCCGGGCATTGGCCTGATCCATGGCCCCTCCGGCTTTGGCAAGACCACCGCTGTGGAGTGGCTGTTCAACCAGGACGAAGTGAACGGCATCTATGTCCGCTGCTACAAGGCCGACACGGTGACCAGCCTGCTGGAACAGATTGCCAAAGAGATCGGCATTCCCCAGCGCCATAACCTGCGTGCTCAGGTCGATAGCATCATCGAATCCGTCCGTGCCGAAGAGCTGGCCATCTTCGTGGATGAGGCCGATTACGTGGTCGGCAATGCCCGCATCATGGAGACCCTGCGCGATATCTACGATGCAACCGAACAACCCCTGATCCTGGTCGGGATGGAAGAGATTGCCCGCCGCATCAGCCAGCGCAAGCAGCTGTTTAACCGCATCTCCCAGTGGATCGAATTCAAACCGGCCGATCTCGATGACGTGTCCCTGATTGCCAGCGAAATGCTGGAGGTGGACGTGGAGATCGACGATGCACTGCTGGATCTGATCCGCAAGCGTTCCAATGGCGTGGTGCGCACCATCGTCTCGGCCCTCGACAAGATTGAAAAAATGGCGATGGCCTCTGATGCCCGGATTATCCGGCTGGAGGACGTTGACGCCAGCGAGCTGCTCCATGACGTGCGTCGCAGCCGCTAGCCGTCAGGCTACAGCCAATAAAAACAAAGCACGGGAGGGATTCCAGTGGTTGATACAAAAGCAACGCTAATGACGTTGCAAGCCTGGGAATGGATGTGCCAGCAAGAGACTTTTCTGATCAAGGACGTGATCGCCGTGACGGGAATGTCGGAGGCACATATCTACAAGGTCGTGCGTGACTGGTTGGCCGCTGGCCACCTCATTAAACACCCGGACGGCGTGGTATCCCGCCCGGCCTATTTCAAAGTGGTTAGCGCCCAATACGTGCCACCGATTGGCAAAAGCAGTGGCCAGAAGCGGCCAAAATGCCGGAACAAGCGCAAAACCAATCAACAGAAAATGTGGAACACCATGAAGATCAGCCGCTTCTTCACCCTGACAGACCTGATGCTGACGGCAGAGACGGGTCAGAAACAAGCCTGGTTTTACACCGATAGGTTGGTGAAAGCCGGTTACGTCAAAGTTCTGTTCAAAGTTGACAGTTTGCTGCCTGTTCCCGCCAGACACGGCCTAACAGGACGCTATCAGCTGGTCAGGGATACAGGCCGTTATGCCCCGCTGTGTCGTGACCATGGTTGCTGGGATCAAAACCAGCAGCAGTTATACCCGTTCCAACGGGAGGAGGAGACACATGGAAACGTGGCTTGAGGTGTTGCAGGCCGAAGTGGCGGCCAGCTCGCTGGCCCAGGTGGCCGAGAAGCTTGGGCTCTCTCGCACCACCATCAGCCAGGTCTGCAACGAAAAGTATCCCGGCGATATGGCAAGGGTACAGACCCTGGTGGAAGGGGCACTGATGGGCAACAAAGTGAGGTGCCCCATCCTGGGGGATATCCCGGCGCATCAGTGTCTCGCTCACCAACGCCGTGGCCCGAGCGAAGTGGGCAGCAGTCCGATGGATATCAAGCTCTGGAAGGCATGCCGCAGCGGTTGCCCCCATAGCCAGCTGACCGAGGCGCAGCAACTGCGCCGCCCGATGCGGTTATCGGTAGAGCAGGGCAAAGGGTCGCAGAAAATGGCTCGCTATGACGCCGAGGCAACCCTCTCCAGATTGCGCCGTCAGGCTAAAAGCGATGGCGACAATGCCAGCAGCAGCCTGCGCATTCTAAGTGAACTGCTGGCCGAAGAGCTGAAAATCATGGCCATCAAATACAACCGGCTGCTCGACAAGCAAGAAGGCAAATAAGGGTTGGCAGGGCTCTTTCGCGGTGGGCCCGGTGACGAGATCACAAGGAGAACGGGATGAAAAAGTATCTGCACAGCAATTTGCAAAAGACCGCCGAGCAACTCAGCCACTGGCTCACGGCCAAGGGATATGACGTTCGCACCAGTCGGGTTTGCCATACCCCGCTGCTGGCGGTTACCGGGCCACTGCCCAAAGAGATGCAGGCGCGCGCCGTGTTGAGCCGTGAATGTCTGGCGGGCGTGGTGCGTGAAGTTGCCCTGGTGCGCTTTGGCGGGTGCCTGCTGCACTGGCGCCAAGAATCCTGAAACTGGCAAGGGGGATGAGATGAGCAAGATCCAGCTTGAGATAGAAGACGAGGCGCTGGCGCGGGTGGTGCTGCGCCAGTTACCCAAGTTTCTCGAATTCTGCAGCGCGACCCACCAAGAGGAGCTGGCGAGCGCGACAACAGAGCAGTACAGCGCCGTGATGTGCCCTTCGGTGCCCGGCAGCAACAAGATCCATTAAGGAGAAGCCCATGGAAGAAGCACAAACCAGCAGTACCACCCCGATGCGCCAGAACGCCCAGGGGCACTGGGTACCGGAAAACCTGATCGCCCCGGCAGACAAGCTGCGCGATGAAGTGGTGCTGGCCATTATCGCCGCTGCTCGCGAGCAGCGCGCACAGCTGGCCGCCTTCAAGATTGGCGCCATGCAACAGATCGCCGACTTTGTGGATCTCTCCGCCGAGCAGTACGGCGTGGCATGGGGCGGTACCAAGGGCAACGTGACCCTGCTCAGTTTTGATGGCCGTTACAAGCTCATTCGGGCAGTGGGGGAGCACCGTAAATTTGATGAACGGATCCAGGCCGCCAAAGCGCTGATCGACCAGTGCATCGAACGCTGGAGCGATGGCGCCAGCAGCGAGATCCGCGCCCTGGTAGACCATGCCTTTCGGGTATCCAAGAGCGGTCATATCGATGTGAACCAGGTGCTCTCCCTTCGTCAGCTCAATATCGATGACCCGGATTGGCTGCTGGCCATGCAAGCCGCTGTTGATGCCATCCAGGTGACAGGCACCAGCCAATATCTGCGGCTCTACGAGCGTGACGCTCACGGGCGTTACATCCAGATGAGCCTGGATCTGGCCAAGGTATAGGGAGGAGGCGTGATGGAGATCAACGTAGAAAAAGCCGAAGAGCAACTGCTGCTCTGTGAGCAGATCACCGAAACCGAGGGCACCTGCTACCCCGACGACACCTATGAGGATGGCATCAAGGCCGCCTTGCTCTGGGCGCTGGGGTTGGGGCCAGCCCCCCTCAATGCCGAGGAGTATCAAGGGATGACGCCACTGCAGTTTGAGTAATAGCCCGATGCGAAACAGGGCGGCGATGCCGCCCTGTCTGCCCGGTGTGGTGGCCGGGTACTGATGAGCAACCAAACGATCTGGGCCCAGGTCTTCACCGTCTTGATACAAGGAGCACGGCGATGACCAAAACAGAGATGGATATTCGGCTTACCAAGATATTCAGCAGCGCAGCCATTGCACTGGTAGCTGCTGACAAACGGGCTGTGTGCAAACAGCTCAAGCAGTTTGATAAAGAGGCGCGCGCCCGTGGTTTTCACGCGCTGGCCGGAGAAGCCTGCCAGATGCGCTGGCAACTGGTGGCCGAACTGCAGCAGGCCAAATCGGCCAGAGATTGTGGTGGGGTACACGAAGCCGGGGATCGCCATGGCCATCTATAGTCCTCTGCTGGCCCCTCATATTCTGGCTCGCCGCCTGCTAAGCGGTCGGGCCTGCATCACCGAACTGGGGCTGGAGCAGCGCTGCCCCCGTTGTGGCGAGTTCTGGCCATGGGATACCGAGTTTTTCGGTGTGGCGAGTGATGCCACCCGGCTCTCCAGCTGGTGCAGGGGGTGCCTCAATGAACACTACCAACAGCTGAGGGTGGCCGGGCAGCACCATGACAGTAAGGCAGAACGGGGAGGGGATAGGTGATGGATAAACGCAGCAGACTGATCCGGTTGGTACAGGTAGGGCGCCGTGCGTTGGCGCTTGATGATGAGTGTTACCGCGACCTGTTGGCCAGCCACACAGGCAAGCGCAGCGCCGCCCTGTTGAGCGAGCAGGAGCTGGAACTGGTGCTGGCAGCCTTCAAGGCGGCGGGCTTTATTCCCAAGCCTGCTCGCCATGCAGCCAACAGACGGCTGAGTCCTGCGGCCGGTAGTCATCTCAGGGTCAATGAAATTGCCAAGGTCAGGGCCATCTGGTGCGAGATGGCCCGCCTTGGCATCGTCAGGGATGGTTCGGAAACCGCATTAAACCACTGGGTGCAACGGATGACTGCCCGTTTAAACGGTGGGGTAGGGGTGGCCGAGGTGGGCTGGCTGGATGCGCCTCTGGCCGTCAAAGTGCTGGAGGCGCTGAAAAAGTGGAGCAGTCGTACCTGAGTTAATCAGGAATACGCCCTGCTTTTTCTAGCCGAGCCAGAGTGATCATTACCCCTTTGACCAAGATGATCAGGCCAACTACTGCTGAGGCGACCCAGATGATTTGCAATATATCGATCATCCCATCTCGCATCGGGCCTTGAGCTGGAAGGTTGCTGATTAAGAATGCAGGGAAAATAGCCAACCCAAAGGCAATGATAAAAGCAATGACCGCAGGCCATAGAGCATAGGGGTCTCGCTGGCTTTTCGCCGTTAGATCCAGCAGCCATTCAACCAATCGTTCGCTCCATTTCATTCGTCTCAATCTCCCTTTGATAACGAGGGACTCAGTATGCGCTAAAAAATGTGCGCATAAAATGGCCTGTGTTCTAATCGGTGCACCGCTTTTTCTATTTTGTCGGGGGAGTCATGGAACAGAATCAGGATCTCTTTGCCGATGATCACGCTTCGCTGGGGCAGCTTGTCGATCGCCTCGACCAGATCCCGGCCTCCGAACTGACGGCCAAATGGCCCAAAGCCCTGAGTGAGCTGGTCGATGTGCTGGCCTGCGAATTGGTCAGAGGGGGAATGGAGCCGGATCTGGCCAAGGCTCAGGCCCGCAAGTTGGCGCTGGTACAGGCCCATTACATGGGGGGCCGTGCCTACTACATCCCCACCGGGGATCATCTCAAGGCCGCGCTGCGTGATCGGGCCATCTGGGATGACTTCAATGGACGCAATATTGACTTTATTTCTCGTAAGTATAAAGTTTCAGTGCCACAAACATATGCGATTTTAGCAAGGCAACGAGAAATAAATAAAAAATCAATTCAGATTGATTTGTTTTGTAATAGTGGCTAGCAAAATTACTAGCCACTAAAAATACTTATTCAGTTAGTGTTTTTATCATCTGGCGCAACTTCTTAGCAGATAGTGGGAGAAGGGTTTTTCTATCTGGAGACCACAGATTCTTAGAGAATATACTCCCATTCAAGAAGAGGTCTTTTTCACTTACTTTTAATACCGCACGTTGAACGTCACACCCTTCAGATAATAGCTTTATGATGGCGTCAATATAAATTTCCCATCCTATTGGGCGATAAAGAAGATGATTGTTAGCATCTTTGCCTCTATATTTCATAACAATCACTGATGGATCTTCATGCAAGAATATCTCGCGTAGCTGCAAGATCTCATTGAAAGAGTGTTTGTATATTTCGGTAGCCAGTCTGTATAATTTGGCCTCCGTAGTAATATCAATTTTTGTATCTGACACTTTTCCTACTGTACAGCCAAGGTGATATGCACAGATTTTTTCAACACAGTCAAATATATTGCCAATAGTTGTGACGTTTTGATGATCTCTGAGGCTTCCAACAGTAAAAGATATATAGTTTTCTCGTAAGAAATCAGTATTTTCTACAAGATATCTAGTAATGCAAGCGCAGATGTCATCTTCATCGAGAGCTATTATTGACTCCCTAGAAACTAGTTTTGCTTTTTTATTTAGTGTGGTAAACAATCTTCGAGAACGCTTGATCCCATCAGCGGTATTTCTATGAGAGATAAAGATAACAGGTAGTTGCTCCAACCCCATGGGCTCATTGTCTATCACAGCTTTTTTTATTCCGGATAAACGATGCTGACCATCAAGAGCAAATATTTTTTCATCTTTTGATAGAGATAAGTACCCCAAGCATTCCTTGGCATAATCTGGCATTTCTAAATTAGCTGCTTCATCATTATTAGGTTCAATTTTGTCGAATCCATGCCATTTAGGATCACCATCATATATTGCAACGACAAGAGAGTTAAAGAAACGTTCTTCGTTGTTTTTTAGATAATCAGCTATTTCTATTGCTCTCTCATCATCCAGATTACGTTGTATCATTTGAGATAATTGTTTATTTGTGTGAAGCTCTTTAGCAAACCGAATTAGAGATGCAATATCTTTAAGCTGCATTAGACATGTATACGTTACCCATGAACCAATAGTTCCACGTAGGCATGGAATAACTAACCGTGAGTTAGTCATATGTTGACACCTCTTCGAATTGGTCTAAGTTCAGCATGGAAATCATTTGTGTTATATGGCGGCATGAAAATACCAGTTAAAACCTTTTCTATGTCGCCTGTAGAAGTGCCATTTTCTACGCATGCATAATGATATGTAAGATGGCCATCCCATAAATTTAACATGCTATGTATAGTTGCTCTGGTCATATGTGACTTTTCACGTCGATAATCTCTAAAACGAGCTTGAATTGTATTTCTAGAGTCAACATCCCCAGCTTTACCTACGTATAAAATATATGAGTTAGATGGGAGGTTTGCATGTCTAAAATTAACAGAGAATGCATATACACCTTGCTGATCTGGTAGATTGGGATTAGCAGAGTTGAACTCAAATGAGTTCCATTCTAGGGCGGGTAACTGCTGGGTTGTAGTAAATAGGCCAGGAAAAAGGATGAAATTTTTCTTATACTGTGACAGCGCAGCCTCTCGTAAAGCATGCGGATTCATTTGCGCGATATGTGCATCTAAGATGTCTAAAACTCCCACACAATACCCCCATTATTTTTATATCTGGGAAATAATGCCAGCAAAGTTATACAGGAGCAATGATTGTAATTTTTGTGTTTATTAATTGAGCGCCTCTAAATATCAACATTTTTAATGTAATACTATTCCTCCTTTTTGTTTTTCGTGGGGTTACTGCATGGTGGTCAGGATGGTGTCATGAAGTAATGTTTTGCACTAACCCACCATAAACCCATGCCATAGAGGCCCCTCGGTACGCTGCTGATAACGCAGTTCACCGAGGGGCCTTTATGTTATCACTCGCTCTTAAATGGTTGCTTCGTCCCGATGTGGAAGGGGGCGAGGTCAACCATCCCGCCGACCGTGGTGGTCATACCAAATTCGGCATAGCCGATGCTGCCGATGGCAAGAAGGACGGCATGGCCGACCTCGATCGGGATGGGGTACCTGATATTGCTATCGGTGATCTGACCCCGGCCCATACCGAGCCCTTTTACCGCCAGAACTACTGGGTACCCGCCCGCTGTGACCTGATTGCCAGCTTAAGCCCGGCACTCTCTATCGCCGTGTTTGATGCTGCGGTGCATCACGGGCCGAAACGCGCCATCCAACAGCTGCAGCAGGTCTTGGGGGTGATGGCAGATGGTCGCCTTGGCCCAGTGTCGATTGGCAGGCTCAAGCAGCAACTGGGCGCCAAGGGCGAGGGCCAGTTGTTGCTGGCTCTGATGATGCAGCGGGCCTGCTTCATGCTCGGCATTGTGCGCAAAGACCCGAGTCAGTGGGCCAATGCCGATGGCTGGATCAACCGGCTGTTGCGTCTGCAGAGCTACCTCCTTTCCGACGTGGTTGGCGAGGTGGTGGCATGAGCGTGCTGACCATCAAGCAACAGAAGTCGGCGGCCGCGATCCAGGCTGCGGGCTGCTTTGGCATCCCTGAGCTCAAGAACCCCCGTTATCTCGCTTGCTTCAAGGATGGGCGCAAAGCCCATCTCAAGGCCGCTCTGGCCAATCAGATCGCTGACCCGAAGGCGATCCCGCTCTATAGCCACCACAAGACCCGTCAATCCCTGTTCGAGAAAGGGTGGCGTTCGGTGACCGAACTGGATCGCCTGCGGGCCCGTGCCCGTCATTGCCAACCTCCGTTATTTCAACCCCAAAAGAAGGAAGTCCATCATGCCTGATTCCCTGTTACCTCAAGCGAAGTCTGCCTTCAAAAGCCGCACCGTGATCGGTGGTGTGATTGCCGTGGGGGCCGGTATTGCGGGCCTGTTCGGTGTGCCGGTCGATGCGGGTACCCAAGCCAGCCTGGCATCCACCCTGGTGGATCTGGCCAGTGCGGTGGGTGGCCTGCTCGCCATCTGGGGCCGGATCAAGGCGACCCATACCGTCCGTTAGTAGCCATACGAGAGAGGTCATGTGACAGACCATATAGACCGCGCCCAGCAGGCCGATGCCGATCGGACTGGGCGCATTATCGAAGCCCACCAGAACAGGGCAAGGCCACACGGCGATGGTATCTGCTGCGATTGTGACGAAGCGATCCCGCCCTCCCGCCTTGCCGCCGAGCCTGGTGCTGAGCGCTGTATCGAGTGCCAGACCTTGTATGAGCGCAAGGAGGCGACCCGTGTGGGAATTCATCGTTAAGAACTGGGGGCCGCTCTATGCGTTGGCCAGTTTGGTGGGTCTGGTGGTCATCATCTTGCTCTCCAAGACTTACGCCAAGCGCGAAGACCTCACAGCCCTGGTGCAGAGAGTCCAGCGGGTGGAGCAGGTACTGGCTGATCTGCCGAGCGAGCGTGAGCTGCACAAGCTGCAGCTGGAGATCAGCGAGCTGCGGGGGGAGTTGCGGGAGGTGAAGCCGGAGCTGCGCCAAGCCCGCCGCCTTGCTGATCTGCTGCTGGAAAATGAGCTTGCCGCGGTACAGAAGGAGAAGCCATGAACATTCAACAAATATTGGACGCCCAGCAGCGGCTGGTGATCCTGCGCTCCCTGCTGGATATCGGTGGTGCTGCCAACGAGTCAATCCTCAATGACTGCCTCGACCAGCTTGGTACCGGTCGGGTGACGCGGGATCGGGTAAAGACCCTGCTGGCCTGGCTGGAAGAGCAGGGGCTGGTGCGCATCGAGCGGCTGGCCACGGTGCAAGTGGCTCACCTGACCGGTCGGGGGCAGGACGCAGCAGAGGGCCGTGCAACGGTGCCCGGCGTCAAGAAACCCAGGGCGGAGGATTGACCATGGCCGATAAACCGACCCGAGGCCGCGCCAGCAAGGTGTGGCTGCTGCCTGAGTCCATCCGTAACGAGCTCAACGAGATGCTGCGGGATAAGGGCAACAGTCAGGCCGCCATCCTGGATGAGATCAACGGCCTGATCGAGGAGGCTGGGCTACCCGATGATCTCAAGCTTTCCCGCTCCGGGTTGAGCCGTCATGCCAGCCAGGTTGAACAGGTCGGCCAGCACCTGCGGGATTTGCGTGAAACCACGGCCGCCTTGACCTCTCAGCTTGGCGATAAGCCGATGGGGGAGACCACCAAGCTCATTCTGGAGCTGGGTCGTTCCCAACTGTTCAAGGCGATGCTGGCTCAGGTGCAGAACCCGGAGGAGGCGGTGGATATCGACATGCTGAAAAACGCCATGCTGGCGGCCCAGCGGCTCGAATCGACTGCCATGCAGAGTCATAAGCGGGAGAAAGAGATCCGCCAGGCATTTGCCGAAGAGGTGGCCGCCAAGACCGAAGCCATTGTGACTCAGGCGGGCTTGAGTGGTGAAGCCGCCGCCGAGATACGCCGCGAAATCCTGGGGATTGCCTGATGACCGTCATTGCTCAGACCCCTATCGCCCAGCAGTTGGCCCAGACCCTGGGTACCGAATATAACCCCGACGAGGTGTTGCTGCCGTACCAGCGGATCTGGATTGCCGACGATAGCCTGCTCAAGATCGCCGAGAAGAGCCGCCGTACCGGTATCACCTGGGCAGAGGCTGCTGATGCAGCCCTGACGGCCGCCAAGACCAAGACGGCCGGGGGTTGCCACCACTTTTATGTGGGCAGCAACAAGGAGATGGCCCGCGAGTTTATCGATGCGGTAGCGATGTGGGCCAAGGCGTACAACAAGGCGGCCGGTGAGATCCAGGAGGAGGTGTTCACCGACGATGAGGATAAAGCGATCCTCACCTTCGTGGTCTATTTCGCCTCTGGCTTCAAGGTGCAGGCGCTCTCCAGCAACCCCTCCAACCTGCGGGGGATGCAGGGCAATGTGACCATCGACGAGGCCGCATTCCACGACCGACTGGCCGAGGTGTTGAAGGCCGCCATGGCGCTGACCATGTGGGGCGCCAAGGTGCGGTTGATCAGTACCCATAACGGTGTCGATAACCTGTTTAACCAGCTGATAAACGACAGCCGAGCGGGCCGCAAAGAGTATTCCATCCATACCATCAGCCTGGACGATGCCTGCCGCCAGGGGCTCTATCGTCGGATCTGCCAGGTCAAGGGCGGCCTTTGGACACAGGAAGCCGAGGACGCCTGGAAGGCGGGGCTGCTCAAGGCTACCGCCACCGAAGAGGATGCCCTTGAGGAGTATTTCTGCGTACCCAAGCAGAGCAGCGGCGTCTATATCAAGCGCACCCTGATTGAGCGGGCGATGCAACCGGATATCCCCATTCTGCGCTTTACCGCCCCCAAAGACTTCGAACTGCAGAGCGAGGAGGCCCGCAAGGCGCTGGTGGATATCTGGTGCGAGGAGAACCTCAAGCCCTGTCTGGATACGCTCGATCGCAGTTGCCGCCATGTGCTGGGGGAGGACTTCGCCCGCAAAGGGGACTTGTCGGTATTCGTGCCGCTCTCCCTCGCCACTAACTTGCGCAAACAGGTGCCTTTTGTGGTGGAGCTGGTCAATGCCCCCTATGAGAGCCAGCGCCAGATCCTGTTCTACCTGCTGATTGGGCTACACCGTTTTACTGCGGCGGCCTTCGATGCCACCGGTAACGGCGGCTATCTGGCAGAGGCTGCCCGCTTGCGTTGGGGGGCCGGGATGATTGAGTGCGTGATGCTCAATGACCCCTGGTATCGGGAGTGGATGCCCAAGCTCAAGGCAGAGTTTGAGGATGGCAACCTGACCATCCCGCGCCATGCGGACGTGCAGGATGACTTGGGGAAAATCCAGGTCATCAACGGCATCCCCAAGATCGACAAGGGCAAGAACACTGGCCAAGGGGGCCAACAGCGCCACGGTGACTTTGCAGTGGCGCTGGCCATGGCGGTGCGGGCCAGCTGGATGGAGGGGGGCGCCATCGAGTTCACCCCGCTGCCCAACAAGCGCGATGAAGCAAGGGGCGATAACCATCATTCGTTCGAGAGAGGGGCCTGGTAATGGGCAGGATCATCGATATCAACGGCAATCCCCTGCGGCTTGAAAAAGAGCCGCAGACCGAGAACTCGGCGGCGCTTGCCCAGTTGCGCCGTCACTACAGTGAACACCCCACGGTGGGGCTTACCCCGAGCAGAGCGGCAGCCGCATTGAAGGAGGCAGAACAGGGCAACCTGATCGCCCAGTGCGAGCTGGCCGAAGATATGGAGGAGAAAGACGCCCACCTGCAGAGTGAACTCGGCAAACGTCGCCGCGCTCTGCTGGGGGTCAGCTGGACAATCGAGCCGCCCCGCAATGCCACCCCGGCGGAGAAGCGTGACAGTGAGATGATCCGCGAGCTGATTGAGGATTTTACCTGGTTTGATGATGCCATCTTTGACGCCACCGATGCGGTGCTCAAGGGGTTTTGTGCCCAGGAGTTCTGCGGCTGGGAGCTGGTGGAGGGATTACAGCTTCCCAAGGGCATCATCTGGCGCGATCCCGCCTGGTTTCAGACCCACCCGGACGATCGCAACCAGCTGCGGCTGCGTGATAACAGCTACGAAGGGGTAGCCCTCAACCCGTTTGGTTGGCTGCTGCACAAGGCCAAGTCCAAATCGGGGTATCTGGCCCGCACCGGCCTTGTCCGTACCCTGATCTGGCCGTTTCTGTTCAAGAACTACAGCGTGCGGGATCTTGCCGAGTTTCTGGAGATCTACGGCCTGCCGGTGCGCCTTGGCAAATACCCGGAAGGGGCGACCGAGAAAGAGAAGGCCACTCTGCTGCAGGCGGTGCTCTCCATCGGTCATAACGCCGGGGGCATTATCCCGCGCGGGATGGAGATTGAGTTCCAGAACGCCGCCAGCGGTCAGGCCGATCCCTTTGTGGTGATGATGGAGTGGTGCGAGCGCTCCATGAGCAAGGCCATTCTGGGGGGCACCTTGACCTCGCAGGCCGACGGCAAGAGCTCGACCAATGCTCTGGGTAATGTCCATAACGAGGTGCGCCAGGAGGTACGGGATGCAGATCTCCGCCAGCTGGCCGCCACCCTGACCCGCGATCTGGTCTATCCCCTCTATGCCCTGAACGGCAAGAGCTATCAGGGGCCGCGCCGTAGCCCCCGGCTGGAGTTTGATGTGACCGAGCCGGAGGATATGCAGCAACTGGCAGGGCCGCTGCGCACTCTGGTCTCTATCGGCATGAAGATCCCGACCCAGTGGGTCTATGACAAGTTGCAGATCCCGGTGCCCACCGCTCAGGAAGAGGTATTGGCCATTCAGGATAATCGGGGGACAACAGGGGAGGCAGAGCTCAAGGCTCGGCTGCCCCGTCAGGGACTGGCGACCCTGGCTGCATATAAAGCAGCGCAGGGAGATAACAACGATGCCCAGTTGGCCCGGCTACAGGCCGAGGCCGCCCCTCTGCTGGCGGGAATGACCGATGCTGTCCAGGCGCTGGTGATGCAGGCCACTACCCTGGAAGAGATCCGGGATGGCTTGTTGGCACTGGAACCTGAACTCAGCCATGACGAACTGGGGGCGCTGATGGCACAAGCTATCGCCGCCAGCGAGCTGCTCGGCATGCTTGAGATGGAGGAAGGGCACTGATGCCCGTTCGCTCTTCACCAGTCAGATATGGCTCCTTGCCCTTTGCCGAGGCGATCGCCTTCTTTCGCCAGAAGCTCGATATGCCGAGCGAACGCTGGGCCGATGTGTGGCGCGATGCCCATAACCGCGCCTTTATGGTGGCGGGGGCCACCAAGACCGATCTGCTGGCTGACCTGCGCGGGGCGGTAGACAAGGCGATCAGTGAAGGGCAATCCATCGGGGCCTTTCAGAAGGCGTTTAAGGAGATTGTGGCTCGCCACGGTTGGGAGCATACCGGCCCGGCTTCGTGGCGCTCCCGCGTCATCTTCGAGACCAACCTGCGCCAGAGTTATAACGCCGGGCGTGAAGAGCAGATCCAGCGTATCAAGCACAAGCGTCCCTATGCGCTCTATCGTCATGGGGACTCCGAGCACCCCAGGGAGTTGCACCTCAAGTGGAACAATCTGGTGCTGCCGGTGGATCACCCCTGGTGGGAGACGCACAGCCCCAGTAACGGTTATGGCTGCAAGTGCAAGAAGTTCCTGCTCTCAGAGGCCGATCTCAAGCGGCGCGGCTTGGTGGTCGGCAAGGCCCCGGATGATGGCGAATATGAGTGGGTGGACAAGGCCACCGGGGAGTTGCACAAAATTCCCAGAGGTATCGATCCCGGCTTTGATTATCGTCCCCAGACTCCGGCAGACCTGACCAAGGCGGTGGCCAAGCGCGAAGCGGCCAAGCCTGCGTTGGCCGAGCGACTGCCAGAGCGGATAGTGGAGAGCGCCTTTTCCAGTGTCAAAAGTGTCACCGCCCAGGGTTTGAGTGATCTTCTGGCCAAGTTGCCAGCCCCCCAGCGCGAACCATTGGCGGCGTTCCTCAAGGCACATCCGGTCAAAACCCTGTTTATCAAGCAGACCGAAATGGGGAAGGGGGCGGCCGGGCTCAAAGTTGCCCCGGCTATTGCTGATTACCTGGGCAAAGATCCCTATCTGGTGCGCTCTTTTTACTATTCGCGCCGGGCCAGCAGGGTCAACGGCTTTACCGCAACCAGCTGGGATCATCTGGTTATCAAGGTAAAGGGGGGCGATACTTTAAAGACGGTGGATATGCAGGCGGTACAAGCAGCGGCTGCCGACGTGTTGGCTGATGCCTACGCTAATCGCGGCCCGCGCCAATTGCTGCCAAGAGGCGTCAGTGGTGATGCCTTGCGCCGTCACTGGAGTGTGTCGGCCAATGTAGGCGATAAACTGGGGGAGTCGGCACAGCGGATCTCGACCTGGTTGCATGAGCTTGGCCACCAGGTTCACTTCTGGGCCGGGGAGCCCAATCTCAACGGTATCGGCCTGATTACCGAATATGCCGGAACCAATGGCAAAGAGATGGCGGCCGAGGCGTTTGCCGCCTGGGTGCTGGCGAGGGAATCCATGCTGGAGCACTTTCCCGAACTGGCTAAGAGAGTGGAAGCCATGTTGGCCAAAGCTACGGCTGCCACTACCAAGGGCGGCCGCTAGCGGCCCCGGAGATCAAAACATAAAGGAGCGAGATAATGACCTTGCTGGAACAAGCCAGCGCCCTCCTGGCACAGGATGGCCCCTTTACCCTGGCGCAAGCCAAGGCGCTGGATGCTTTGTGTGAGCAAGCCCGTGGTGAGGAAGCTGACCTGATGGGGGATCTCTGGGAGGCCGCAATGGCTAACGCAGATGAGGACGCGCTGCACTATATGACCACCTTTGAGGATGAGTTCTGATGGCCGGTAGCTTTATCGCCATCAGCCACCATGGGGTGGCCGATGCCTTTGAGCTGCTGGCCAAGCTCTATCAGCAAACCGGTGATCTCAGTGAGCCACTGGCCGATATTGGCGAAGGGCTGATGCTGTCACACCGGGATCGCTGGGATGCCCAAGAGAGCCCGGAAGGGGAGCCCTGGGCCCCGCTCTCGGAGAAGTACCGTGCCCGTAAGCCCCGCCATGCTGATGAGGTGCTGCGCCTCAACGATGATCTGCGCGATGCCCTCGACTATCAGGTCGATCCCCAGACCCTCTACTTCGGTACGCCCATGGTATACGGTGCCGCCCACCAGTTCGGCCGTGAGGATACTCACTTGCCAGAGCGCCCCTATCTGGGGTTGTCAGAGGAGGATAAACAGAGTGTATTGGAGATTATTAAAGGCTCGCTCAACGATATTGACACCGATATCAAATAAAAAACAAAACGCAATCAATACCCCACAGTATGCAACAAAGCTGTATGCGGGCTGAATGGGGGTTGTATGAATCTTTCTATTATCTATAAATCCAGCCGCTGATATTGCATTATAAATATATGTGAATTAGATGGTGGATAATTAGATGCAGAAGGTTGTTTTATTTTTTAGTGTTATGTTTTTCCTCTCCGGCTGTGCACAAATACAACACTACAAAGATTATTCAAAAACATTTCATCAACCTCAGACTGTTTATGTCGGTGGTGAAATATATGCAGTGAACAAGACTCGCGATTTGCCAAATGCATTTGGCAAAGCTGACATCTATGGTGGGAAAGTCCAAGAAGGTATGTCAGAGTTACGCTTTATGGGATTTGACTCTGACGGTATGGCAGTTTTGAGATTTACAGATGTCAACATTCAATCCAATGAGAATGTGTTTACCAGATATGGCAGGAATAGTGTTGTGGCAAACACTAATTCATTTTCAACGCTCAATGTAAATAATTATAGTGCCGTTGGCACAACAAATAGCAATACAGTTGTAACGCAATATCAAAAACCAGATGCACAAGTATATGCACTACCACCTAATACTGCAGAGTTTAAATTTAATCCTGCAGATAAAAAGTTAAAGATGGATGGTGTAACCATTGAGATTCTTGAAGTTGGTAGTAACTCAATGTCTTACATGTTGTCAGAGTCTTAATCTATTGGGCAAAGCAAGCATAATGTGTGCGATGTGGTAGGCATCGCACATTAAATATTACCCCAATGGAGTCCTGCGCGGACTGCGCGCTTGTGATGCTCCATGCTGCGTTCGTATCACCCGCCAGGGCGGATGGTCAGCCTGATAGCAAGGAGTGAGCCATTGGCGCGGTTAAACAGCCTTAAACACCATTGGTTTTGTTCCCCTTGACCTTGCTGGTGAGCCCTTTGGGAAACCAGCCCCCTTTACCTACCCGCGTCCGCACCTTTTTCTGATACTGCTCAGGGGATAGCACCTTGGGCGTTTTGTGGCGGGTGCCGTTGCAGTGCCGACAGGCTGCCACGATATTGGTTGGCTGGTTTGAACCGCCGTTGCTGCGTGGCTGTAGATGTTCCCCCGTGCACTGCAATAGCCGGGCTTCGGCAGGGGTGAGGTGATATTTATGCATCAGTGCGGCAGGGGAGGCTTCCCACATCGGCAGTCCGCAATAGAAGCAGTGAAAGGATTGACGAACGGCAGCTTGGTGGCGTTGTTTGGCGATGTTACCCATGGTCGTGACCTCAATCATCAGTTTGATATTGAAGTCCGTGACGGTATGGATTGGATGGTGGCCGGACGGACTTCGGTTCAAGTTGAAGTCCCGTCGGCCTGCATAGGCTCAGAGCGGGTACTGACCGGCACAACCGGATCAGCCTTACACCGCTCTCCTTACGATACAGCGGCAGTCAATTGATAGCGGGTTTTGGAATGGATGTAAAGTGAACAGTTAAGTGGGGTAATGTTGATCTCGTTGGGATCTCTTCTGCTAAGTGAAGACCATGCTTCTAATCAGCGTTGTTGCTTGGCATGGTTCGGGGTTTAGGTAGTTGTTAAATATTTATGTTCTTCCCATCGGTACTTTTGTTCTTCCATTAATCTGCTTACCATAAGCTTTAACCATTAGGTCGGTAAGTTCAGGGATGTCAAAAATATGAATAAAAGGCACTGATATGTGATTTTTGTTTTTTCTTATTACGCCCGGTTTCGCGCTCAAAGGGGACTTCAATCCAGGTTGGAAGATTTCAACAAAAAAACCTTCGAAGATGAAACAATATGAGAGGTCAGCAGAAGCAGATGATTTTTTCCTTGTAAAAGGTGAGACAATAAATCCCTTGAGGTTGGTTAGGCTAAATCCCCCCGCTGGGGTTCTATCAATTAATCTAGATAATTTAACGCTAATTTGACATGTTGGAATGGGTAAGTCATTCATTAGAGCTAACCGTAATTTTTCTTTTGCTAAAGGCTCAATATATACACTCCTATATTGAGGGTGGCTTGAACATGCCATGCGCCAAAGGATAGAAATAAAGTACATGTTCATTTTATGCAGATTTATACCTGAGAAACGCACGCCATTTTCAGTGATTTTACTATCCCCCACCTTGGCTCTTAGTACCCCCAGACCATACTTTTCATATTTATCATTTAGTAGAGTTTCACATTCTTTGCATAGCTGGCTTTCTGCCCAACTATCACTGCTGTATTCATTTACTCTCTCATCATTATTTGATATGGAAATTGCTTTGCCTGCATTTTTTCTGGATATTTTTTTGAAAATAGCATTGCCAATTGCGTGAGATTTTTGTAGCTCAGAATGTTTTCTGCACAGCCTGCAAATTTCTTTATTACTCATACAAGCGCCACATGTGAAAGTTATATGTTTGAATTTATTGCAATAATCACATGGGCAGCCATTGTTATCAATAGCTGGGCTTTTTACGATAGTAAATTTTGAACAGTAAACTATGCACTAACCCACCATAAACCCCGCCCCCCTTCATGCCGCCGCACTATGGCGGCATGAACATATCCAAGACTCCATACTCAGCGCCCTTCGTGGCCATCCTCCAAGCCAACCCCGTCAGCGGGGAGCGGTTGGCGGTGCTCGATGCGCAGCTCACCCCTCAAGGCGATGGCTGGTACCAGCTGCTGCCGGTCGGCCCGTTCAAGGCCCGTGATGGTCGCCCGTTTGATGTTGCGAGTGGCCACTGGCAGCTGGACGGGCAGATCGCTGCAGCCCTGATTGCCCGTGCCAAAGCGCTTGGGCAAGACATCCTGATCGATTACGACCACCAGACCCTCAAGACTGACCAGAACGGCCAGCCAGCCCCTGCGGCCGGTTGGTACAACAGTGACGAGATTGCATGGCGCGAAGGGCAGGGGCTCTTTATCAAGCCGCGCTGGACGGAGCGGGCTGCGGCCCTGGTGGCAGCCAAAGAGTATCGATTCCTTTCTGCAGTCTTTCCCTATGACGCCCAGGGCCGCCCGCTGGAACTGCGGATGACCGCCATCACCAATGATCCCGGTGTGGTGGGCATGCAGGCGCTTGCCGCTTTGAGTGCGTTACCAGCATCAAGTTCTACCCAACCCGGCCTGCTGGCCACCTCATCCCATGTTGCACAACAGGAGAAATCCATGAACGAACACCTGATCGCGCTGCTCGGCAAGCTCGGCATCCAGCCGGGGGCCGATGGCCAGTTTACCGCCGAGCAGGGGACTGCCGCTCTGGCTGCTCTGGATACCCTGCAGGCCAGCGCCAAGAAAGCGCCGGAGCTGGAGGCGGCACTCACTGCCGAGAAGGTATCGCTGGCTGCGCTCAAGGCGACCGTCTCCACAGGGCAGGGTGGCCAGATTGACCTGGCCAAGTACGTACCGGTGGAGACCTATAACGCCCTGGTGACGGAAGTGGCCACCTTGAGCGCCAAGGTCGAGACCACGGATGCCGCAACCCTGATCAAGGACGCCCGTACCCAGGGCAAGGTGGTGGCCGCCGAAGAGGAGTATCTGACCGCATATGCCGCTCAGAAGGGGGTGGCCGCCCTCAAGGCGTTGCTGGAGCCCCGTCCGGCGATTGCGGCACTGGCCGCCAGCCAGACCACCCAGCTGACCCTGCCCGATCGAGCGGAGAATGCGGTGCTCTCGGCAGATGACAAGTATGCCGCCGATCAACTCGGTATCAGTTACGAAGAGTTTGCCAAGGCAAAAGGCCGGTAGGTTCGCTTAGCCGCGCAGCGGCGTAATCGGACGAACGCGACCGCCAGACCAACCTGTTTAACCAGAGAAGGAACACCCGTATGGCCATTGTTACTCCCGCGCTGTTGCAGGCCCTCTTCACCGGCTTCAAGAAGAACTTTGAAGACGCCAAGGGTGAAGCGCCTGCCCAGTACACCAAGATTGCCACCGTGATCAAATCGACCACCAAGTCCAACACCTATGGCTGGCTGGGCAAGTTCCCCAGTCTGCGCAAGTGGGTCGGTGATCGGGTGATCGAGTCGATGAAGGCGCACGGTTACCAGATCGTCAACGAAGACTTCGAGGCCACCGTGGCGGTCGATCGCAACGATATCGAAGATGACGAGCTGGGTATCTATGCCCCCCTGTTTCAAGAGATGGGTCTGGCGGCAGGGATCCACCCCGACGAGCTCTGTTTCGGTCTGCTCGGTGCTGGCTTCACCACGCCTTGCTATGACGGCCAGTATTTCTTCGACACCGATCACCCGGTCTATCCCAAGGCCGATGGCACCGGTACCCCTGTTCTGAGCGCCAACCTGGTGGTGGATGCCGGTTATCAGGGTGAGCCCTGGTTCCTGCTCGATACCAGCCGCGCCCTCAAGCCGGTCATCTTCCAGGATCGCAAGTCGCCGCAGCTGATTGCCATGACCAAGGTCGATGACGAGGCGGTATTCACCCGCAAGGAGTTCCGTTACGGGGTCGATTGCCGTGATGCCGCAGGCTTTGGTTTCTGGCAGCTGGCCTTTGCCAACAAGCGGGCGCTGACCCCCGACAACCTGTGGGATTCCTTTTCCAAGATGCGGGAGTTTCAAGCCGATGGCGGCCGCAAGCTCGGGGTGAAGGCCACTTTGCTGGTGGTTCCGCCCTCCCTTGAGAAGCTGGCGACCCAGATGCTGGAGCGAGAGCTGGATAGCAGCAGTAGCAACGAGCTGAAAGGCAAGTTGGAGCTGGTGGTGGCTGACTACCTCTAACCCTGCGTTATGCCTGTTTGCTGTTTGTTTAAAAGACGGGGGTTAAACAGCTGCCAAGCCCAGTTTAACCCTCGGTTTAAACAGCCTCTCTATCAGAGACGACGAGGAAAACATGAGATGGAACAAGAGATGGAACTGGCTATTCGAGTGGGCATTTATTGCCAAACAGGGTCAACAGTTCGTCAGGTCTATTTTCGTGCGGGCCTGCCGATTGCACCGGGCAAGTCTGAGATGGTTGTGTCGCCTGAGCAGTGCGCGACCCTGGAGAGCGACCCGCGTCTGGTGGTCGTCCGGTTGGCTGAAGACGCCAGTCTTCAGGCAGGTGATGCACCATCGGCGCCTGGGGATCTGGACGCAACACTGGGCGTCCTGACCAGTTCGGGCTATCTGGCCGGTGTTGCCACCCAGAATAGTGACGCCACCCAGGCGGGCAAGGTCACGCCGCTGGCCGAGATGAAGGTCGATGAGCTGCGCGAGCTGGCGGTGCAGATGGGTATCCCGGAGGCGACCAAGCTCAAGAAGGCCGAACTGGTGACGGCGATCGCGGCGACCGAAGTGCAATACCCGGTCAAGGATGAGCAGTCATCTGGCCAGAACGGAGAGCAGTGATATGTATGCCAGCGTCAATGACATGGTGATCCGCTTTGGCGAGGCCGAGTTGCTGCGCCTGGCCATGACGCCGACCGGTGAGCTGGATCAGGCGCCTATCACCATCGCCCTGCAGGATGCAGGCGCCTTGATCGATGGCTATCTGGCGGGTCGCTATCCCTTGCCGTTGGCCCATATCCCGAGTGCCCTGGTACCTATCTGCGCCGATATCGCCCGTCATCGTCTCTATGGTGAACAGGCACCGGAGCAGATAGCCAAGCGCAATGAGGCGGCCCTGGCCTTTTTGAAATTGGTTGGCAAGGGGGAGCTGGCGCTGGGGTTGGCATCCGATGGGGCCACCCTGGAGAGCCAGAACCTGGCTCAACTGCAGTCGGATGGGCGCGTCTTTGGCCGGAGTCAGGGGCGCGACAAGGGGGGCTTTCTATGAGCCAGCTTGCCAACCAGTCTGGTGCCGAACTCGACTACCTGCAGGCTGGCGAGCGGCTGCGTGAGCTGCTGGCCCCCCTCAAACCTGCGGGGCTCAAGGAGGTGTTTGTGGCCACCGATGTGGCGGCCATCGCCAATCTGGGCCAGCACAGTCCGGCGGTGCATGTGGTCTATCAGGGCGAACGTGAGAGCGAAGGCACCCAGTCAGGCCGGGCCAGCAGCTTTGATCAGCTCTGGTTGCTGGTGCTGGTGCATCGTGCCAGCCCCAAGAAGGTCAGTGCCGGAGTGTGGCTTGCCCGCATCCTGCAGGCCGTCAGTGGGCGAGCATGTGGTGATAGTACCTTTCGCCGGGTCACCCCACCGGTAAAACCCAGTTACAGCGGCGGTGCGGCTTATTTGCCGCTTGCCTTTACTACCCGAGTGAAATTCAAAGGAGAGCGATGATGAGCGAAACACTGCACCTGGAAGGGGATCTCTTTATCGAGACCTTTGTGAACGGGCTCTCGGCCGGGGTGATTGGCCCCATCGATGTGGATAGTCTGGAAGTGAAACCCGACAGCCAGAAGATCTCCATTCCCAGCAAGCGCAAGGGGCAATATGGTCAGGCGCGGGAGAACTACCACATTCCCAAGCCTGCCATGGTCACCATCAAGACCACCGAGATCCCGCCTGTGCTGCTGGCCGCCGCCTTTATGGGTCTGGAGAGCCCCATCAATCAGGGGGCCGGTACGATGACTGATCTGCAGGTCGTTCTGCCCGCCTGGCCGAAGTGGGCCCAGCTGGGCAAAAGTAATATTGCCGCAACCGGTCTGACCATCAAGGAAGGGGCCACCGCGCTGGTGGTGGGTACCGATATCGAGGTTAACTATGCGCTCGGGCTGGTACGGGCGATCAAGGGTGGCTCGGTGGCGGACGGCGGCAACTTGACGGTCAGCGGTAGCTATAACGCGGTGACTGGTACCCGCATCGCGGGCAACATCCAGCCGGAGATCAAGGCGCGACTGTTGCTCGATGGCCGTAGTATTGTCAGCGGAGAGGCCATCAAACTGACGGTGCCCCGTGCCAGCTTGTCCCCCAAGAAGGCGGTGGACTTTATGAGCGACAAGCCCATCGAGATCGAGCTGGAGGGAGAGCTGCTGGCCGTGGATGGCGAGACCGCCCCCTTCTATGTGGATCGACCGGTGACGGTGTGATGTTAGATAGTAGAACAGCGGGGAGACCCGCTGTTTTCATAAAATTAAGTTAATTAACTCAATCATCGAATAGCTGCCAAATGTCTTCGAATTGATACTCATTAATACATAGCTCACGTAATTTTTGAAAATCAAAATGCTTGTCTATAGTTTGATATCGCACGCCGCAATATCTTAAGTATGTAAGGGCGTAAGCATATTTTCTTTTCTGCAGGGTGATAACGGAAGTATCACCTCCATTTGAAACAAAAAAATCCCAGTAATTGCACAGAAGATTGAATTCAAATCCTAGTCTAGTTATATCCGCATTTGCATTTTTTCTATATTCATGCTGAAGGAATAGCTCATGCCTCTCATCTTCAGTCATCATTTCAGGATCTTTTGGAAAGACAATCTCTGATGTGAATACAATGATTTGTAGTAGGCTTAGCCGAGAGTCCTCAGTGCCTCCTATTATTGCAGTTACTTTGCTATGAAGTAGAGAGTCAATGTTTCTTGATTGCTCATTTATGTTTGCTTGGATGCTATCTATTTTTCGCTGCTTCTCAAGTATATTTAATTGTTTTGCTTGTACAGATAATGACTCTTGTTGTTGTTTTATGGTCATGAATAAACCAATGAAAGCACCTATTGATATTAATGGGCCAACTGTACCACTTAGGTAACTACCAAAATTAGCCCATGCTTGATCATTTCTAGATATACTGAACCCTGATGCTGGGCCAAAAACAATGAAATAAAAAATGAGCGGTGCACATATAAATAGTATAAACAATACCAAGATAAGCCATTTTCGAGATAGATAGTTTTTTTCCAAATTGAGCATGTACAGTCCTAACGTTTCCAAAACTCGCCATAAAACCACTCATTTTGCCATCCCTTTGCCATAGGGCATATCTGAATCTCTTAGGAATGCCCGATCTCCACCTTCTCAAGCTTGAAAGTAGGCTTTGGAGTTTGAGCTGCTGGAAAGAGTTGTTTTGTGCTATCCGGTAGGGTGAGGCTTGGCATTTAGCGTAATGCTAGCCGTTTAATCATGGCCAGTGGTTGAGATGAGGCTGAAAGGGGGAGGATGGAGTTCTCTAACCACTGCCAGTCCAGAGGCGGAGTTCCCTCCTTAAACTTCTGGTATGGCACGCCATCCTTGATAGTCAGGAACAGGGTGCAAGGCGTATCGGCACGGCAGACATAGCGCACCATCACATCGCCATGAAGTGAGCGCAATAGATGTTTCAGGATCGGCAGCCCTTGTATGGTGTGGTGCCCCCCTTCATGCCAGACGCCAAATTGATGCATTCATTCCATACCTTTGCTCAAGTGAATCTAAGTTTTGACCGTCTGGGCTCACTTGCCACTGTCAGAAATGACAGTCCATTGAGTTGTCAGTGATCGAGCAGGAGGGGAAAACAGCTGACCGTGGATGGCGAGACCGCCCCCTTCTATGTGGATCGACCGGAGACGGTGTAAGGGGCGGGGAGACCCGCCGTTTTCTGATCGATAACAAGGGCGTATATCACCAGGGCCACAACCCTTGACGTTGAAGGAAATCGCCTTCGATGACGATCGTTATCTTGGTTAACTGCGTTGTGATCGAGTTGCCACGGACTCGTACGTTATCAAACGTGTGGATAGCAGGACGGCCTTTGTGAGTTGCTAGAGTGATTGATCTTGTTGGGTCTGGTACGAAGAGAACGCGTTTCTCTTGATCCGTTCGCGGCGTTACATCAAGGAGCCTTCCATCTGGCGACCTCCACACGGTATGAAAGATGGCCTCCGCAAAAGCTTGCTGCTTGTCTTGGGCCAAGATCCAGCCTGATTGTGGTTTACCCCCGGCGTGTCGAGTTTGGAGCCATACATTGAAGTGGCAAAAGTCTGGCTCTGGTACGAATGCAGTAGGTCGCGAAAATTTTAGGTGAACGGCTTCACTCACATTGAGGCCAAGATAGTCCACGAGACCATGAATGGTTCTATCTATCCTCTTTGGAGATTGTAGTCGGAGCTGGGTTACGTGCATTGTGATACCTATCATTTGATACAAATGGAATTAAACACAGGACTGCGGTGGGAAACGCCTTCTTTAGTCTGTTGTGGGAAAGTATCTTAAAATTTCGTCATTTAGCTCCCAGCTATCTGCGTTACTGAAATCATTGATGAGCACCTGAAACTTCATACGGTAAAAATCTATGATTTTAGAACTTCCCCCAGCGGCTTGAAATTCTCCCATGCACCAACAGAGCTCTTTAAACTGAGATTCGAGTCTATTAAATAATTTGATACATTCTTCACTGCCAATGTAACTGAAAATCAAGTCGTCATTTGCGAGCGGATTGTGTTTTATGCAGTTAGCACAGGCGATTATTTCTGATAAAAAGAAGGTTTTTACATCGTTATTGATTGCGTCTCTGAGTGGTATGGGGTGGGTTACTGTCAGATCAATGGCCGCAGCAGTAGTGGAAAGCAGCCTTTGGAGTTCATCTATAGTTGCTCTGTTTTCGGCAAATCTGAGCTGTGTCTGTTGCGCTCTGTACGTTAGCCAAATGCCGATAAAAGCAAGGGCTGAAAAAATGGGGCTGAGAACACCTCCAAAGTATCCACCAAAGTTAGCCCATGCCTGATGCTGATCAGATAGACCATTCTTCCCAAAGGTAGCGCTATAAGGGATGATAACTATAAGTATGACTAAGAAAACCAGTAAGCTGGCTAAGTAAAGTGGCAATTTTTTATTGTATTCTTTCATTGATTAAACCCTGATTCTCAGTAATTCATCAGAAACCCACCAATTTTGCCATATCTCCACAATAGGGCATATCTGAATCTGATCGGAATGCCCCATGCCCACCTCTACCACCCTCAAACTTGCCCTAGAGCTGGCGGCCAAGGTCACCGGTCGGGAAGACCTGGCCGCCTTGGCGGGTGAGGTACAGGAGCTGGGCCCGATCTCGGACGAGACGGCTGCTGAAACGGCACAGTTGGCCGAGAGCCTTGAATCGTTAAGCCGCCAGCAGGCGCTGATCCAGCAGTTCAATGACTCAAAAGCCGCCCTGACCCAGCTCGAACTGGCGACAGTGCTAAGCCGTGACAAGCTGGAACAGTTGCGCCGTGAGCAACAAGCGGGCAGCGGAGATGCCAAGACGCTGGCCGAACAAGAGCGGTTGCTGGCCTCCGAGGTCAAGCAGCTGGAGCGCCAGCTGGTCGCTCAATCCGCCAGTCATACCCACCTGCATGCAGGGCTCAAGCAGTCCGGGCTCGATACCAGGAACCTTGCCCAGGAACAGCAGCGCCTGCAGCGTGAGCTGACTAAGAGTGTCGCCCAGACCGAGCGGCTGGGACGCGGGCTTAGCCAGGGCAGTCAGCAGGCCGGTGGTTTTCAAGGGGCCATCGGCAGTCTGACAGGCCGCCTGGTGGCGTTGGCTGGTACTTGGTTTGGTATCCAGACCCTCACCAGCCAACTGATGGCCATGTTCCAGACCGGCGATCAGGCCGAGCGCCTCGATGTGCAGCTCAAGGCGGTGATGGGATCGATTGCCGGTGGCAAAGAGGCGTCAGCCTGGATCAAGGACTTTGCCAAGAACACCCCCCTGCAGCTTAGTGAAGTCACCCAGGTATTCGTGCGGCTCAAGGCGTTCGGCATCGACCCTATGGCGGGGGCCATGCAGGGTATTGTTGATCAGGCGTTCAAATTGGGCGGCGGTTTTGAAGAGGTGCAGGGCATCTCCCTGGCCCTTGGCCAAGCCTGGGCCAAGCAGAAGCTGCAGGGTGAGGAGATCCTGCAGCTGATTGAGCGGGGCGTACCTGTCTGGCAGATGTTGGAGCAGGTGACTGGCAAGAATACTGCCGAGCTGCAGAAGCTCTCTGAGGCAGGCAAGTTGGGCCGTGAGACCATCTCTGCCCTGATGAACGAGATTGCGGCCCAATCGCGCGGTGCCGCTGCCGACAACATGAGTCTGCTCTCCGGGCTTATCTCCAATGCCCAGGACAACCTCGCCAAGTTTTACCGGATGGTGGCCGAGAACGGGGCGCTGGCCTGGCTCAAAAACCAGCTGGCCAACCTTAATGCCGAATTTGAGGTGATGGCCAGGGATGGCCGCCTGCAGGCATGGGCCAAGCGCCTCTCCGATGGCTTTATCTCCATGGGGGAAACCCTCAAGTCGCTGATCCAGACCCTCTCTGAGTGGCGCACCGCGCTAACCGTGCTGGCCCAGGCTTGGGTCGGCCTGAAAATCGCGGGCTGGATGGGTGATCTGCGCAGCCTCTATGCCCAATTTATTGCCATGCCTGTGGCGACAGCGACAGCAGCAGGCGGCATGACGACAGCGGGCACGGCAGCAGCCGGTGCGGCTATCGGGGTCAGGGTGCTGGGCGCTGCCGTCAAGGGTCTGCTGGCCGCCGTGGCGGTCGAGTCCATCATCCAGATCACCCAGTTTGCCTCTGCCCTGCGCCAGCTGGTGCAGGCTGAGCTGGCACTTAGAGAAGCGCAGGGGCTGAGCTCCGAGACTCAGGCCCGCCTCAATGGTCAGTTTGCCGCCCTGTCAACGGAGCTGGGTTTTGCCATCACCAGCATGGCGGATCTCGATCGCCTGGTCGCCGAGGGCAAGGTGCATTACGACGAGGCCACTGGAAGCTGGCGACAAGGCGCTGCAGCCGTTAAAGCGCTGGGTGATGAGGTCAAGAGTACCCGCGATTATCTGGCCGAGATCAATGCGGTGGCCAAGCAAACCGCCGCCGATGGCCCAGCCAAGCTGGCCAAGGCGTTTGAGGAGTTGGGGCTGGACTTCGAACGGGCCAATGGTCGTATCGGTGCGGGCTTTCAGAAGACCATCGGCGCCCTGGATGTATTGGTGGCGCACACGGGCGCCAGTAGTGCCGCCATCGAGGAGGCGCTGGCCGCCGCCTACAACAGCACCAAGACCACCGCCGAGATCGATGCGGTGATCGCGCGTCAGAAGCAACTGGCCGCCCAGGGCAAAATCACCGGGGATGCGCTGGCTCGCTCCATGGCCATCGCCGCCGATGCCATGGCCAAGGTGAAAGGGGGGAGCGGCGATACCAAGCAGGCCGTCGCGGCCATTGGTGATGGTTTTGACGAGGCCGCCGCACGGGCCAAGGGGGCCACCGATGCGATGCGGGCGGGGCTTAAAGGGGTTCAGGATGAAGCCAAGCAGACGAATGCCAGCCTTGCCAGTAGTGGCGGAGGAGGTGGCCGAGGCGATATCACCCGCACCGTGAACGCCGGTTCTTTCTACTACAAGAGCGTAGACATCAACAGCCTGCGCGGCAATGCCGAGGGGCTGGCCAATACTCTGGCCGGGGTGGAGGAGGAGCTGGCCCGCTACAGCCAGAAGGTCAAGGATATTCCGGCCTACAGCGAGTGGAGCAAGTATTACGGCGAGAAGTTCCAAAAAGAGATGGAGGCGATGCAGGCTCGCCTCAAAGAGGAGCTCAACAAAGCGTTGGCCAAAGAGAGTGCCAAAACCAATCAGGCCGCCGCCCAGCCACCGGCTCCGGCTGTCGCGCCATCTCCCCCCGGCCCCAACACCCCAGGGACGCGTAGGCCCTTGTCCGAGCGGATCACCATCGAGCTCAAAGGGGCAGGGGGCTCGGCCGAACTGCAGGCCGATGAGGCCAATGCGAATGCCCTGATTTCACTCCTTAAACAGCAAGGACTTCGCCAATGAACGTGACCTTAAACAGCGTGCTGCTGCCAGATGATCTGGTCTGGCGCGACGAGTTCGAATGGGCGCCGGTCGAGCAGGTGGTGACCCCGACCCTGAGCGGCGCCCTGTTGGTGGAGGAGACCGCCAAGCCCGAGGGACGGCCGCTGACCCTGAGCGGGCATTGCTCCCGCGCCAAGGTGCAGGAGCTCAAGGTGCTGGAGGCGCAGGTGGCCCAGTTGATGACGTTGACCCTGCTCGATGGCGTGGCCCGCACCGTAGTGTGGCGCCGTCCAGGTGTGGTGGCCACGCCATTGATTGAGATGGCCGACCCGGAAGGGGGTGACCCCTATGCCTTGACCCTGAATCTGACTGAGGTAACCCCATGACCATTCTCTCTGGCGATATCTTGCTGTTGGCCAGCCAGCGCCTGGTTGATACCGATGACGGCGGTGGTCGCATCACTGGCCGCGAGATCATCAGCGGCAACCATAACAGCCTGTTCCCTGACGTCAGCGACATGGATCGGGCCTATGGCACCGTGAATATGCGCAAGGCGTTTCTGGCGGTGCAGACGGACGACACCGACACCTACTATGGCGCCAATGCCATGGTACTGCTGCCGCCCAGTGACCCCAGTGTCAACCTGACGCTGATGACCACCAAAGACCACAACGACACCAGAGGCAACGCCCGCAATACCCTGGAGCGCTATCAGGCCCGAGGCCCGAAGTGGCAGGGGGTGCTCTACGATACCCAGCTGGAAGGGCAGCGGGCGATCCGTATCCTGCAACGCATTGAGGTGCGGTTGCCGGAGGTCGGGGAGGTGCTGGTGCTGGTCGGCAACGAAGGGAAGGGGAACGAGGTTGAGCAGTATGTACGGGTTGACCGGGTAACCGCCGAGCTGCGCAAGTTCGGGGTGGCTGGCTACCAGGGCGAGTTCACCCGCAACGTGGTCACTTGCGTGATCACTGACCCGCTGCGCCACACCTTTGAAGGGGAGCAGCCCAGCCCCTATGACCAGGCAACCACCAAGACCACCCTGCGGGAAACCGTGGTGGCCGATGCCGCCAACTACTTTTCGACCACCAAGCTGGTCGCGGATACGGCGCTGGGTGCAATGCGGGTGCAGGCCAAGACCATCTTCACCCAGCTGGTACCCAGTGCCCGCAGTGAAACCCCGGTGGTGGATCTGACCGCTGCCGGTGAGCTTGGCGCCCTGCTGGAGTCCGGGGTGGGCAGTCCTCACACCTTCACCACCACCTCACCGGTCAGCCCCAGTCAGGGGCTGTTCCTGGGGATTGGTGCCATGCCGGGCAGTGTATCGGTCACCATCGGTGCGGCGGTGATCACCGACAAGGGCGGCGAGCTGTTCCTGGTCGGTACCGTGGTGGGGGCTATCGACTACGGGCGCGGCCTGCTGACCTTCAACAGCCAGTGCCCGAACTATGGCGCGGCCAGTAAAACCGTGAGCTTTCGCCCGGCAGTGATGCCATCGCGCATCGCTGACACGGCCCAGATCCAGATTGCCGCCAATAACCGGGGCTATGCCTACACCGCGACCCTGCTGCCCACCCCTTGCCCCGGTTCGCTGACCGTCAGCTATCTGGCCCAGGGCAAATGGTACGACCTGAAAGACAACGGGCGCGGGGAGCTGTTTGGCCAGGACAAATCCTATGGTTCTGGCCTGCTCAACTTCACCACCGGCTCTGTGGTGCTGACCCTGGGGGCCCTGCCGGATGTGAACAGCGCGATCATGTTCAGCTGGGGTACCAAGGTCTCTTACCTCAACCGCGCCAGCCTGGTGCTGGATCCGGTGCAGCTGACCCATAAGCTGGCCCATGAGGGGATCACCCCCAACAGCCTGACCCTGACCTGGCAAGCCGGAGGCGCGACCAAAACCGCCATCGACAACGGGGCTGGCCAGCTGACCGGCGATGCCACCGGCACCATCAATTATGTGACCGGCGATCTGGCTCTGCGGGTGCCAACCCTGCCCGATGGCGGCCAGGAGTACCTGGTTGTTTACCAGTACGGCGACCCAGATACCCAACGGTTTGACTACCCGGCCCGCAACCCGGACGGGACGATCACCATGCAGCTGACCAAGCAGAACCTGACCCCCAGGATGGTATCGGTGCGCTGGAATGCCCTTTATGAGGAGGTGAAGGACGACACCGAACTGGTGATCGCCCACCATGACCCGATCATCAGTGTGCGCGACAACGGTGCTGGCAAGCTGCTGGATGCGGCAGGGGTAGAGCGGGGCACCGTCAACTACACCACCGGCCAGATCACCATCAAGCCGGATGGCCAGGGCGGCATTCCGAAAACCCGCTATGAGTGGCGCACCATCGGCACCTATGGCGATGGTCACGGCAACACCATTGCCCGCCAGCGCTGGACGTTGGTTGAAATCTACTATGTGCAAGCCGCCTACCTGTTCCCGGTGGACGACAGTGGTTGGGTCGAGGTGGAGTACCGCAGCAATAACGCCAGCAGCGCGGGCCAGGACACCGTGAAGGCCACCCCGTTGGTATTGGATATCACCCCGCGCAACGGCGAGGCGATCCTGGCCAACTCGGTGCGCTTTGCTCTGGGCGGGTCGGTCTATGTGGACAGGCAAGGGATCCTCTATCGTAACATCGACCCCGCCACCGGGGCCGGTGAGCAGGCCGGGACACTGGATTACGCTACCGGCAAGGCGACCGTCACGGTCTGGAACCCCGGCGCGGCGCCCGTACCAGCCCTGAGTTCGCTGGTCACCAGCCTGGTGGCCCAGACGGTGGACGAGGTGACATTCAGGACGCCGGGGGCACCCATTGCGCCATCCAGCCTCTACCTGAGCGGCAACACCGCAGACGGGCGCCGGTTTGAGGTGACCGCCAACGGCGATGGCACCATCACCAGCCAGGATGTAACCGGCAAGGTGGACTATCAGACTGGGGTGGTATCGGTACGCTTTGGCCGCCTGGTGACGGCAGCGGGCAACGAGGGTAAACCCTGGTTTGACCCCGATATGGTGGTCGATGGCAAGATCTGGCGCCCCTTGTCGGTGGTGGCTGACACCATCCGGTTTAATGCGGTGGTCTATAGCTATCTGCCGCTCGATGCGGATCTGATCAAGCTGGATCCGGTGCGCCTGCCATCCGATGGCCGGGTGCCCTTTATTCGTAAGGGTTACATCGTGGTGGTGCATTCCACCAAGCGCAGCGCCTTCCCCATGGGAGTGCAGGCGGGGCAGCAACTCAATACCGGGCGCGAACGGCTGGCCTATTGCCGGGTGGAGGATAAGAACGGCAAGGAGCTGGCGCCGCAGCTCTACAACGTCAACATGAACAGCGGGATGGTGACCTTGGCCAGCCCGCTGAGCCTGACCGGCTATGTGGAGCCGCTGACTGTGGTTCATCGGATTGAGGATATGAGCCTGGCCACCGATGTGGAGATCTCGGGCCGCATCACCCTGGCTCGGCCCCTCAGTCACAACTATGAGGCGGCGGATACCCTGGTCTCCAGCGCCCTCATTATCGGTGACCTGTGGGCCCGCTATGGGGCGCTGTTCGACCAACGCACCTGGACAAATAACTGGTCTGATTTTCTGATTGGCGACCCCTGCACGGCGGAATACAACGATACGGACTTCCCGATCGTGGTGACCAACCGGGCCACCCTACAAGAGCGCTGGGCCATCATCTTCCAGACCTCCACCACGTATATTTTGGTCGGCGAGCATGTGGGCCAAATCGCGGTGGGGGATGTGAATACCGATTTTGCCCCCATCAACCCCAATAACGGCCAGCCCTATTTCAGTCTTGACCGGCGTGGCTGGGGGGCTGGGTGGGCTGCGGGCAACGTGCTGCGCTTCAACACCTACGCCGCCAATTACCCGATCTGGTTTATCCGCACCATCTTGCAGTCGGTGGCAGCGGTGGATACTGACCGTTTCGAGGCCCAGCTCAGGGGCAACGTCAACCGTTAACCGGTGAGGCGTTGCGCCTTGCCCGTGGAGAGAAAAGCGATGGCTGAATACAAGGTCAAATGGTTTGCAAGCGAGATGCAGGGCGCACCGAGTCTGGGCGATACCGCAGAGGGCGCCCTGGCGGCGCTACTCAAGGCGGTGCTGGTCACCGGCTTTGGCACCCTGACCATCAACGCGCTGGCTTTCGATGTCGCCAAGGGGTGGGCGGTGGCGACCTTTACCGGTGGGCATGCCTATCTGCAAGACTCAGTTGTCCAGGTCGAGGGGATATCGCCTGTTGCCTACAACGGCGAGCATCGGGTGATGCAGGTCACCGCCACTCAGGTCTGGTTTGAGATTGACGGCGGCAACCCCGGTGCTGCCGGTTCTGGCGCAGCCATGACCATGAAGGTGGCGCCGCTGGGCTGGACGATTACTCATGAAAGTGGGGACGGCAAGATCTTTATCGTGCGCCCCACCAATGTCAGTGAGTCGGGCAATGTATCGTGGCGAATTGATAACAGCGCATTCACTGGATGGACGGGCTCTAACCAGTATGGGTTTGCCTCCTATCTGGCCAAGATCACCATGGTTGAGGATGTGGTGGATATCAACACCTTTACCACTATCTATGACCATCGTTGGCCTGCGACCCAGCGCTATACGGCAAAGACCTGGGATCTGATAGGCGATAGCCAGTTCTTTTACTGGCTACCGAGCATTGGCAACTACAGCTATCAAACCGTCTATTGCACCGGCTATATCCGTTCAGTCAGACCCGGTGACCGTTACCATGCCGTCCTGTGCCATTACTTCACTACGGCGGCGAATGCCAACGAGTCAAACTGGGGTAACCGGGATGCGAGTGGTGCCGCTTATTGGGGCACAACACTCACCACGTTCAACACCACCGATCAACGAGCGATTGCTCGCCCATATCATCAGTTGTTTGGCACAACATCATGGTGGATCAAGGGCATGTTTGCCCGTTTCGGTGTGGGGTTGGCTGTACCAAACGGCCCAGATAACGGATTTTATCTATCTACCGACCCCTGCATGGTGCTGGAGAATGGCAACCATCTGCGTGGGTATATGCCGGGGTTTGTCGTGCCATACGGTGATATCGGCGGCTGGCATCGTAAAAACTTTGGCGATTTACCAGCGCTGCCAGGGAAGAAGGTGCGCTTCATTCGTGGGCTCTATCAGGTAAACACATACCAGTCAGATCCGCGCTCACTGATGGGGTTCGACATTACGGGCCCCTGGAGGTAAGTCATGGCCACTTTTTTGCCGTCAAAAGGGTGGCTGATGCTATCGGCTGCTCAGACCATTACTTATGACGCTACTTCTGATGTGAGCGCAACCAGCGGAGCAGAGTGGGCAGACTGGTTTGGTGATACCGCTGATATCGGGTTGTTCCGTTATGCCTATAACAAGAGCGGCATCGCTGATACTGGCGTATGGGGTGGGTCTATCCCGTTCAAGCCCCTTGGATATCGGTTGAAGATTGGGGCATCCAATGCCTGCTGGGCAAACGATTTTTGCGATATGGATCTGGAGTTTTTGGATGCGGCGGGCAATGTGGTCGCCGCAATTCGCACCAGAACCGATGGCACCTATCGCAGCGGTTTATGGTATGGCCCAAGCCTTGCCAGCCTGACCAAAGCAACCCAACGAGACGCATATCCGCGAACCTATGGTGAGCTGACCTTTACCCCAACCAGCCTGATTTATACCGATGATGGCGGTCAGCATCGCAATCAGTCATTTACCCTGACCTGCAATATGACGGTGGTGACGAGTTTGCGCTTTAGCAATATGCGCTCTTGCGAGACGTATACCAGTGCGAACGGCTGCCGCGCCGAAACCTATTTGCGTATTGCTAGCGGGCCACCGGGGTTTAATGGTGACTTTGCTGCGCTGACCGCAGAGCAGTACACCGCTTTGCAGCCAGATTTGGTATTGCCAGCCGGTGCCGCCATTGCCCATCAACCAGGGGTTGGGCTGGTCGCTTCTGGCACTGCACCGGCCTACGCCTTAGCGCGTAGCATCTTGCCTGGCCAAACGGCGGTGCTGTTTGATGCGGTTGGCGCTGTGGTGGCCAAGCTGGCTTATATCAATGGCGTGGCCAAGTTGACGGTGGGTGGAATCACGAGCGAGGGGGTAACCGATGTCCCCTATCTTGGCTTGGCTACCATCAATGGCCAGGTGTTTGGCTATTACCAGACCAAGATGGTGGTGCGTTCATCGCAGTTTATTGCCCCACCAAAAAGCCGGATCTGGATAGAGCTACAGCCTGGGCAGACGTTGGCCACCATAGGTACTGAGTTCACCCTGTTGCTGGCTGAATACACCTATCAGTTATATCGCCATACTATCACCGCTGTTGCAGCCAACCAGGAACAGCGCAGCCAGTTCCAGCCGCAAGATGTGGCCTGGCGTGGCGCACCGCCGATGTATGCGGGCCCGGTCAACCTCCAGCAGCAGACCCAGTACCCGCTCTGCAAGGGGCGGGATTACTTTTGGATCCGCGATGGGGTGCGCAACGTGGAGCAGGGGTTTATTGAAAGTACGGTGACTATCAGCGGGATGGGAGTGCGGCGCCGGGTACTTTGCTTTACCCAGGATGGCGAATTGGTTGGCGAGACCTACAGCCGCGCATCGGATGGGGTCTATCGGTTCGATCTGTTGTGGCTGAATCGCCGTTATATGGTGGTCGCCCAGGATGACCCGGCATATGGCCCTGCCGACTACAACGCGGTGGCCGCCGACTATCAGGCGCCAAAGCCCTACCCGCCTGGCGGCGGGGTGGCGCCCGAGCCTTTCCCCATGATTGTCCCGCTCAAGAGGAAATAACCATGATCTCCTATGCCGAAGGGCTGCGCACCAGTCGCGCCCAGCTATTGGCCACGGCCATTGATACAGGCAGCGGGGCCAGTGCCAAGCTGACCATCTATACCGGCACCAAACCGGCACCGGGGGCGGCCCCTACTGACCAGCTGGCTCTTGTGGTGCTGACGTTCAGCCACCCTTGCGCCAAGACGATCAGCGGTGGGGTGCTGACCCTGAAACCCTTGGCGGAGCAGATGGCCACAGGCAGCGGCGCCCCCACCTGGGGGCGCATTGTTGACCGGGATGGGGCCTTTGTGGCGGATCTCGATGTCGGGGTGCCGGGCAGCGGTGCCGATCTGGAGCTGCCCGCAGCGGAGTTTTTTGCCGGTGCGCTGATCCGCATTAATACCGCCACCATCACTGAACCGTAACCGGGGGGCCATATGGCCAGAAAGGATGCCAGCCTAGAGCTGCGTAAGGCTCGCAGCATCAATGGCCAGCTGGAGCTGAATCAGTCTGAGGTGGTGCGGCTGGTCGGTATCCTTAACGGTACCACCATGCCGCCACGCCTGAGTGCGTCACCGAGTCTGGTGCTGTCATCGGTATTGGCTGGCGCCCCGCATCGCCCCAGCGCGATGCTGGACGGTTCTGTGGTACTTGATGCGGTGCTTGCCAGCCATACACATGGCCGTGGGGAGCTGGTCGGCGCGTTCGTCATTGAATGCACCATGGCCAGCACATCCCGCGCCCCGCAGCCTGTGCTCGCCGGGCAGTATGACCAGAACGTATTCCGGGGCCCAGCCAGTGCAATGGGGGATGCCTGGGATCGGGCAGATAGTCATTCCCAGGACCTCAGTAGCGAATGGCAGAAGGCAGGCACCGAGCGGGCAACCAGCCGCGCCCTGTGGCAACAGGCCGCCGCGCATCAGCAGCAGGTGGATGAGCTGGGCGAGCAGATGCCCCAGACGTTCATGGCCAATCAACAACGCTTTGCCGAGGGGCTGCCGGTCAGCCAGCAGAACCGCCAGGGCTATGACAGCCTGGCCGCTGGCCATGTGGCGAATCAGTCCCTGTGGGTTGAGGCGGCGCCGGCCAGCAGCTGGCGCCTGGTCGGGTTCACCAACCCGCCGCGCTTTGACCAGGCTTGGCAGGCTGACCAGTGGCAAGAGGGCATCCCTATCGGTAAAGGGGTGGCCGCCCAAGCCTGGCACCACGGCAAGCCGCTGATAGAGGGCTGGCGTGATGGCTGGGATGAGGCCATGTGGCCATCCAAGGGCAAGACGCTGCCGCCAGAACCACCCAAGCCACCCATCCGCCCCGATAAGCGGGTGCTGCGTTTGGCTTTCGGGCGCAAGCGCGACATGGCAGAGCTGGAGTTTGTCTGGCAGGGCAGTGATGCGGCAATCGTCATTCCAACCCGGAGGGTTTATCTGGTGAGCAATACAGCGAAGATCGTGCGGGTACGCGATGGGCTCGATATCCCTGCCACGGCGGTAAGTATCGAGCTCGATACCGACTCCTGGGCGTGGCAGTTCAGCGCTCAAATTCCCCGTATCGCGGCAGCGGCTTTGACCGATGAGGAAGAGGTCAGCATTCATATCAATAGTCAGCAATGGGACTGCGTGTGCGACGGTTGGCAATCGAGCCAGAGCTTTGGCCGCGAGTCGGCAACGCTGACCGGCCGCTCGCGTACCGCTTACTTGTCGCCGACCCATGTATTGGCGCAGGCGGTGAGTGAGCCTGCTGCCGCGACTATGGCCCAGCTAGCTGCTGCCGTATTGCCGGTGGGCTGGACGTTAGATTGGCAAGCGGCGGACTGGTTGGTACCTGCCGGGTTCTTTAGCCTGGATAACCAGACTCCGATTGAGGTGGTCAGGTACCTGGCCGAGGCGGCCGGTGGTTTTGTGCTGCCACACCAGCGCAACCGTCATCTGGTCATCAAGCCGCGTTATCCCACCGTCCCATGGCAGCTCGATACTGCAGAGGCCGATGTGGCGATCCCCCGCGCCATCATTACCACCCTGGGCAGTGACTTCCAGCCGGGTCATGCCGCCAACGGGATCTGGGTCAGCGGTGGTCATCAGGGCATCAGTGCGCGGGTGGTGCGCCAGGGGACGGCTGGCGAGCAACAAGCGCCAACCATCACCCACCCGTTGGTGTGTGATGTGACGGCTGCCCGTGCCCAGGGTGTGGTGGGGCTGGCCAAGACCATGCCCAAGCGTACCCAGACCATTGAACTGCCGTTGTCTGCTGATACTGGGCTGATCCTGCCGGGCGCACTGCTCGCAGTGGATGGTTGCAAGGGCTACAACCGGGGCGTCAGGGTCTCTGCTGCGCTGCAGAACAGGGCCATGACGGTGCGTCAGCAACTGAGTGTGGAGCGATTTGTATGAACCTGTTTAAGCGATTCCTGGAGCTGGTACCCGGCGCTGATCCCTTGCTGGTCGGTACCGTGACCGCAGTAGGTACCACGACTACCACTCTCACTGTGTTGGCGGGTGGAACGGTCACAGTACGGGGCACCGGGGTAGCCATCGGCAAGAAGGCATTTTACAGGGGAGGAGAGTTGGCAGGGGAAGCGCCTGATTTACCGACCTATGAGATAGAGGTTTAATGCTGGTTTAACGGGCTTATCAAACTCAGTGATTCCAGTGCCACCAAGTTTGATAAACTACTGGGCCGGTAGCTTTTCATTTTCCCCGTAACTCTTTTTCATTTTCGGCGGCGGGCTACATCTGCTGCACTTCTCGGTCGGTATGTTTATCCTCTCGGCCAATACCTCCCGCTGGCTGTGGCTGCGCAGCCCTGTGTTGTGGGCCGCGCTGGCCGGTTTGCTGGTGGCCAACCTGCACATTACGCTGCCGGAATATGTGGTGACTACGGCCTCGCTGCTCGGCCAGATCTCGGTGCCCCTGATGCTCTTTGCGCTGGGCATTCGCCTGATGGAAGGAGAACTCGATCACCTTGGCCTCGCGCTCAAGTGCAACCTGCTCTATCTGCTGGCGGGGGGATTGTCGCTGCTGCTGGCGATCTGGCTGTTGCCGCTCAAGACGGAGTGGATCCCGCTGTTGATGTTGTCGGTTTCCTTGCCCCCTGCGGTGTTGAATTACATGCTCTGCGAGCAGTATCACTGTCAGCCGGACAAGGTGGCCAGTATCGTGCTCGGCGGCAATGCCCTCTCTGTGCTGGTGATCCCGCTGGCGGTCTGGTTGGCACTTCATCTGCCTGGCTAAGTCAGATTGCATCGCTGCGGCGGTGCGACTCACTGGCCAATTGCTTGATCGAACCGAGTCACAGTCGTTCGCATCTCATCCTTGCAGGGGAAAGTTAGCCTATCAGGATCAGCAAGCTTTTCCATGCCATCTCTGTCCATCATTGCCTCCGTAATATATCTGTCGTCCCCGTATCCGGCCCCTGAGCCCCAGGGCTAACGGCGACAGCTATAGTTGAAAAAGAGCTGACTGACACTGTTTAACCAATGCCAGTGAGGGAAACCGGATGAGCACAAGTGAGCAATCTGATCCTGTGGGGCAGGCAAAATCGCGCTATGACCCGGCATTGCCTACCGGTTATGACTGGCGCAGACACCGCCGTTTTATCCTCAGTGGGGGTGGTTACAAGGCAGAATGCAGCCGTCGTAACTGGTTTCTGGAGTTGCTCAACCCGGTACCCTATGTGGTGGTGCGCGACATAGCCATCGGCGGCATCGGTATTCTGGGGGCCATACGGTTGAAAGAGGGGGATGAGCTGGTGATTGCCATTCCCTCTGGCGAGAAGCTGCGCGGTCTGGTCGTGAGATCCCAGCCAGACCCACTCTTTCCCAAACTCTATCGCACCGGTATTCGTCTGCATCGTTATCCGACGGCCGAGCTGTTTGCCCGCTGGCAAAGTTACATTCAGCCGCAAGATAAAGCGGATTTCGACCATGAGTGTCAAGTCTTGAAACAGGTACGTGGCGCGTGAGCCAAATGCCATTTCAGTGGCTGTTTTCCCCACCTTCAGCATGATTTGTCGATGGATTCCGCAGATCTGCAGGCTTGGCTGTCCCGAGTGGTTTATCTTGCTGCATGTGTTTTCATCTTTATGTTTTTATTGAATTTTATCTGTACCTCTGAAGTCGCGGAGGATGCGGATCATTTTCCCTTTTCGTGATCCCCCCCGAAGTAGTTCCCCCTGATATCCCTTAGTATCTGGCCAGCATGACTCCCTTTAGGGGGAAGATAACAAGAACAAAAAGGAATGATGGATGAGATCCGTGAGCAACCAGTGTCTGTTGATGCAGATCCAGCCGACCATCTTGCGCTTTGCCAAGATGCTGGCCAGTGTGCTGCAGCTTGAGGTCGAGATTGTGGATGCCGATATGGTTCGGGTGGCTGGCACCGGGCCCTATGGCAAGTTCTTCGGACGTCAGCTGGAGGGGGATTCCCGCCTGCTGCGTTATGTGATTGATAATCAGCGGGAGAAGATCGTTACCCACACCAGCGATGATCCCGTCTGTGACGGTTGTACCTGCAAGGAGAGCTGCCGTGAGCGCGCCTTCCTCGGGGTGCCCATCATGGTGGACGAGCGCTGCATCGGGGTGATCAGTCTGGTGGCCTTCAGCGACGAGCAGCAGGCGCGCCTCAACAACAATCTGCAGGATGTGTGCGACTATGTGCGCCACATCTCCACCATCTTTGTGGCCAAGTTGCTCGATTCGCGCGGGCTGTCGGACGGGGTCAACAAGGTGTTCCTCAATCTGATGACCAACATGGATCAGGGCTGCCTGCTGCTCGATGACAAGAGTCAACTGCTCTACGCCAACGAGGCGGCGCTCCATCATCTGGGTTGCCAGCAGGAACAGCTGCAGGGGCGCGAAGTGGGGATCCGACCGCTCACCTTTTCCCAACAGGGGCTGAGTGGTCATCTTCAGCACATCATCACCTTTGAAGGTCGTCAGGAGCTGATCATCGGCCAGCTACATCATGTGCAGGGCCAGCAGCTCTTTCTGATGGCGTTTCACCAGTCCCACTCCGGTCAGGTTCAGGAGCCGGATCCGGATGTGCGGATCGATCAGCTGATCGGCGAGAGCAAGCCGATGCGCACCCTCAAGCGGCTACTGCACCGCATCGCCCAGAGTCCCTCCAGCGTGCTGATTTGTGGCGAGAGCGGCACCGGTAAAGAGGTGGTGGCCCGCGCCGTCCATCGCCTGAGTCCCCGTCAGGACAAGCCTTTCATCGCCATCAACTGTGCCGCCATTCCCGAACAACTGCTGGAGAGCGAGCTGTTTGGTTATGTGAAGGGCTCCTTTACCGGTGCCTCCAGCGGTGGCAAACAGGGTCTGATCCAGGCGGCCCATCAGGGCACCCTGTTCCTTGACGAGATTGGCGACATGCCGCTCACCATGCAGGCCAAGCTGCTGCGGGTGCTGGAGCTGCGGGAGGTGACCCCCATCGGGGCCAGCCGACCGGTGCCGGTGGATATTCGCATCATCGCCGCTACTCACCAGCATCTCGATCAATACATCGCCGAGGGGAAGTTTCGTGAAGATCTCTATTACCGCATCAACGTCATCCCTCTCAACCTGCCGCCGCTGCGGGAGCGGGAAGGGGACGTGGAGCTGCTGACCCACTACTTCCTCAACCTCCACACCTGCCGGATCGGCATCGTCTATCCCGGTCTGGCACCCGAGGTGATGGCGCTGCTCAAGGGGTATCGCTGGCCAGGCAACGTGCGCGAGCTCAGCAACCTCATCGAATATCTGGTCAACGTCAGCCAGGCGGGCGAGGTGATTGACGCCAGCCTGCTGCCCCCCAACATCATCCGCAATCAGGAGCCCCATCGCGTGGCGGCCCAGTCGATCCCGGTGACCAATCTGGATGCGGCGTTCAATGTGCCTGCCACCGCTCCGCTTGTCGCCACGCCGGAGAAACTGCCTGAACCCGTTCCGGGTGAGAGCGGCCTTGAGAGCATGGAGAAACAGATGATTGAAGAGACCCTGCAGCGGCTTGGCAACAAAAAACTGGCCGCACAGGCGCTGGGGATTGGGATTGCCACCCTCTATCGCAAGATAAAGAAGTACGAGATTGCCGTGCAGAGCTGAGGCGCTGGCGGCATCGATCTGGCCCGTGTCGTTTATCAGACGACACGGGCTTTTTATGGGAACAAGGTTCTGCGCCATTGCCGAATTGTGCTGAACGGAGTGGCGGGGCAGGGCTGTGGCTGCATGGCAGAATGTAAAAAGCCCGCTCGATGAGCGGGCTTTTTTAATCTGGTGCGTCCTAGTGGATTCGAACCACCGACCCCCACCATGTCAAGGTGATGCTCTAACCAGCTGAGCTAAGGACGCATAATCAGTATTCTGTAATGGTGCGTCCTAGTGGATTCGAACCACCGACCCCCACCATGTCAAGGTGGTGCTCTAACCAGCTGAGCTAAGGACGCATCACAGAAAAAGTGGTGGGTTTAATTGGATTCGAACCAACGACCCCTACCATGTCAAGGTAGTGCTCTAACCAACTGAGCTATAAACCCACTTTCTCTTACTTCACTACGCCAGCGCTGCTGACGTGGTCGGCATACTACCCATGCCCCCCAAGGCTGTCAACAGGCCATATGCACAAAGGAGACTGTTTGCCCAGTTCTTGCGCAGCCTGTTGATTTTGCAGGCGAGTTGTCGCTCGCCAAGCCCTGTTACTGAGATCGCGACAGGGTAGTGCAGGCTTCCGGAGTGGCAAAACGGCCATAGATGTAGCGCAATCTCGCCCCCAGCATCAGGGCCGCGCTGGTGAGGCCGACGATAAAGCCGATCCAGAAACCCTGCGGCCCCATCCGCGGCACCAGCCAGTCGGTCAGACCCAGGATCATGCCGGTGGGCAGCCCCAGTCCCCAGTAGGCGACGATGGTGACGTAGAAGATCGCCTGGGTATCCTTGTAACCGCGTAGTGCGGCGGCCGCGACCACCTGCACCGAGTCGGAGATCTGATAGATGGCGGCGAAGAACAGCAAAATGGCCGCCAGGACGATCACCTGCTGATCATCGGTATAGATGGAGGCGATCTGCTCGCGCAGCAGTACCGTCATGGCTGCAGTGGCAGCGGCGATGGCCATCCCCAGCATCAAGCCGGTGCGAGCAGCCACCCGGGCATGATGGGGCTGCCCTTCACCGATGCTGTGACCGACCCGGATGGTGACACCCACCCCGATGGAGAGGGGCAGCATAAAGACCAGGCTGGAGAAGTTGAGCGCAATCTGGTGGCTCGCCACCGTCTCGGCACCGAAGGGGGCCAGCATCAGGGCCACCACGGTAAACAGGGTCACCTCGCAGAAGATCGCCATGGCGATGGGGAAGCCCAAGCGGAACAAGCGCCAGATCCGGCTACCGTTGGGGCGAGCCAGCTGGGAGAAGAGGCGGATCTCGGTGAAGTGACGGGAGAGCTTCACATAGAGGATCATCGCCAGCAGCATGGCCCACAGCACGATGGCCGTGGCCACGCCACAACCCACCCCGCCCAGTTTCGGCATGCCGAAGTGGCCGTGAATGAAGATGTAGTTGGCGGGAATATTGACCGCCAGCCCGACAAAGCCGATCACCATGGTAGGCATGGTGTGGGAGAGCCCCTCACTGAAGTTGCGCAGCACCTGGAACAGCACGAACGCGGGCAGACCCCACAGGATGGCGTGCAGATAACCAGTGGTCTTGGCAGCCATCACCGGTTCCACATCCATGAACTGCAACGCCAGCGGGCTGTAATAGAGCGCAATCATCGCCAGCGGGGTGACGATGAGCGCCAGCCAGAAGCCCTGATGGACGGCCGGGCGGATTTGATCCCGTTTACGGGCACCATTGAGCTGGGAGACGATGGGAGTGAGCGCCATGATGATCCCCTGCACCAGCAGGATCACCGGTAGCCAGAAGCTGGACGCCACCGACACGGCAGCCAGATCGACCGCACTCACCTGTCCCGCCATCACGGTATCAACGAAGTTCATGGCGACCTGGGCCACCTGGGCGACCAGAATGGGGCTGGCTAGACGGACGAGCTGCTTCGCCTCGGACCAATAACGTTGCACTGACACCTCCGAGTGGATCAGATAGATAGAGAAAGAGCGGAAATCGGGAAGAGCCTTTGCACTTTCGGACGAAAGTGCAAAGGGTGGGGGAGGCATTCTAGCCTGAAATTCAGCCAGGACGAAATAGTTGCCACCCCGGGGGGCAGGATCAGGCGTCTTCGTGATCGCTGATTAGCAGGTTGGCTGCCGCATAGGCGGCCTGTTCACGCAGTTCGGCGGGCACCCGCTCATCGGCGGCGACCGCATTGAGGGCGCGGATAGTAGCGGCGATGGCGTTTGGCACATAGCCCTGCTCGCCGGAGCCAATCTGGTTATAGGCGATACGGATCGCTTCACAGCACTCATAAACCATCATGATTTGCTTCCTTGAAAGTAAAAAGGCGAGCAAATATAGCGGTTTTGCTCCCATTTTGTCAGTCTTGCGGTTGTAATTTGCGGCAAGCCCGTTAGTTTGATTATCCCCTTTTCCTGTTTCGGCCTCTTTGATGCTGCTCTCTTCGCGCAACTCACTGGCGATCTTTCTGACGCTGTTTGCACTTCTTGCCCTGACGCTTAAGGATGGCGCGGACAAATATCTGGTACTCCATGGCTACTCCGTGATGGAGATGGTTTGGTTTCGCTTCTTTGTTCCTTTCCTCGGTCTGCTGCTGTTGTTGCCAAGGCGCACCATGTCGGCGCTGCTGGCGGTGGATCGCTGGCTATTGTTGCGCTCGCTGCTGTTTCTGGTCTGTGCGCTGGTCTCGGTGATTGCGCTGGCCCATGTACCGCTCAACGTCTACACCATCATTTGCCAGCTTGGTTCGCTGGCCTTCGTGGTGGCGGGCGTGATCTTTTTCAGGGAGCGTCTGACCCGGACCAAGGTGGCGGCCGTGCTGTTGGGGTTGTTTGGCGTGCTGGTGGTGACCCATCCTGACGGGGGCGACGCGAACCTCTACTATCTGCTGCCACTGGTCATTGTACTGGCCAACACCGGCTACAACCTCATCACCAAGCTGGTGGATCCACGTTTGACCACCCTCGATATCCTGATCGTCACCTGCTTCATGCTGGGGATGGTGGCAATGGTCGCACTCTGCTGGCAGCCTGCACTGTGGCGCTCCCCTGGGCTTGCTGACTTGCCCTATCTGCTGGCGCTACCAGTGGTGACCCTGCTCTCCCAATATTGCCTTATCAAGGCGATGCAGTATGCGCAGGCCTCTACTCTGGCGCCCTTCTTCTATTTCCAGATCTTTTTTTCTACCCTCTGCGGCTATCTGATGTTTGGTGAAATGCCGACCCTCAGTAGTATGGCGGGGTGTCTGCTCATCGTGCTGGCTGGCATAGTGGTCATTCATTCCCTGCGCCGGGCTCGAGTGCTGGCGCGGTCTGAGGCGGCGGAGCAGGTGTGACAGTTTGTACGAAACGAATTGTGTAAAAAACGGATTATGTAAAAGAAGCGGCCACAGGCCGCGATAAAAACAGAGCGTGTTACCAGAAACAAAGAGGTGATGATGTTTACCGGAATTGTGCAAGGTGTGGCCGAGCTGGTCGCCATCGAAGAGCAACCCAACTTCCGTACCCATGTGATCCGCATGCCAAGCTTGGCGTGGGGGGAAGGGCTGGCCCTCGGCGCCTCGGTCGCTCACAACGGCTGCTGCTTGACCGTCACCCGGGTCGAGGGGGATCTGGTCAGTTTCGATCTGATGCAGGAGACCCTGCGTCTCACCAACCTCGGCCTGTTAAAGATGGGGGACAAGGTCAATGTGGAGCGGGCTGCCCGCTTTGGTGACGAGATCGGCGGTCATGCCATGTCTGGCCATATCATCGGCATGGCGGAGGTTACCTCGGTGATCGACACCCCCAACAACCGTCAGGTGTGGTATCGCCTCGCTCCCGAGCTGATGAAATATGTGCTGACCAAGGGGTATATCGGCATCGATGGCATCAGCCTGACCATCGGTGAGGTGCGCGAGCGGGAGTTCTGCGTCCACCTGATCCCCGAGACCCTGGCCCGCACCAACCTGGGTTGGGTCAAGGCTGGCTGGCAGACCAATATCGAGATCGATCCCCAGACCCAGGCCATCGTCGATACCGTGGAACGGGTGTTGGCGGCACGCGCGGGTCACTGAAAGGAAACGGCTCGGTTTCAATCGCCTCATAAGCAAGGGCCTGCAGTGTGCAGGCCCTTGTTTTTTACATGGTGAAAATATCCACTCAACCTTCTATGACTCGCAGTCACAACATCTGCTCAGCTCTTTGCGACTTGCAGGCAAAACAGCTGTTCGGCCTTTTGTGACTCGTAATCAAAACAGTTGCTCGTCGTCTGCATCCACAAACAACTGCAAACAGTCGCGGGCTTCGTCGCGGTGAAGCCGCAGGTGGATCGGATTGCAACAGGCCATGCAATCTTCGTAAAACTCCTGATCACCCTGGCTGGCATCCAGCTCGACCTGGGTATGGTGGCCACAGTGGGGGCAGACGATGCGCTTGCTGGTGTACTCGATCATGATAACCTCCTCGGGCCCTGAGGCCACCTATCTACCCTGATTCTAGTCGGGCTGCAGGGGGTTAACCGCGAGCAAACGCACGTTTATGACAGAGATCAAGCCTTAGAAATGGCAAGGCCCAACTGGTTGCGTGGGCCGTTCAGGATAAGAGCCGTCTGGTTGCTGATCGCGGGTGACAAGAGGGGGATTGCCAACGGTTGTTTGGCAATAACAGGGGGCCAGCTGCCCCCTGCGAGTAGGAGATGGGGTGCGTAACGAGGCGTTACGCGACCCAGCTGGCCAACATGTCGGCATTCAGCTCGGCCAGCGAGCTTAGCTGGTAGTTGGCGATGGCCAAACGTGGGTCACCCACTAAAGCGGGATCCGGCACGATCAGCGCGGTCATGGAGGCCGCCTTGGCCGCCAGCAGGCCGGTAAAGCTGTCTTCGATGGCCAGACAATGAACCGGCTCTACCCCCAGTTTCTCGGCGGCGTGGATATAGACATCCGGGTGCGGTTTGCCGAAACGCTCCACCTCTGCGGAGTGCACCGCCATAAAGCGATCGCGAATGCCAAGTTTGCCGAGCACCGCTTCTACCATCGCAAAGGGGGAGGAGGTGGCCAGACCCACTTTCAGGCCGCGGGCTTCGATAAGGTCGAGCGCCTCCAGCACACCGGCTTTGGCCTGACCTTCGGAGAGGATCAGGGCGTTGACCCGATCCAGAATGCGCTGTACCACCTCTTCCTGAGTTGGGCCGCTCCACGGGCGCAGGCGATACCAGTGGGCAACCAGCTGATCGATGCGCACGCCGATGGTCGACTCACAATCCTCGACCGTGTGGGGGTGACCCAGTTCGGAGAAAACGGCGATCTGGGCCCGTTGCCAAAAGGGTTCCGAGTCGATCAGAACACCATCCATATCGAAGATCACGGCAGCTAACATCTTGTACTCCTGACAAATTTGAGGAGGGGGATTATAAGCCTGACGGGGAAATGCAAAAGGGGCATTGCAATGCCCCTTGCGCCCGATCACATCGGCAAACGTTTGTTTTGCTATGGCAAAAAAGTCCTTAGAACAGCACTTCGACCTTGGCGGCCACGGCTTCGGCTTTCTCTACCGCATCCTGGCAATCCGCTGCGCGGGCCAGCGCCACGCCAAGACGGCGGCGACCGGCGATCTCCGGCTTGCCAAACAGCCGCAGCTGAGCGCCCGGCACCAGTGCCAATGCCTCATCAATCCCCTGATAGCGGATATTCTGGCTGTGCCCTTCGCGCAGCACCACGGCAGAGGCGCTCGGCCCGTACTGGGTGATGGTACCGACCGGCAGCCCCAGAATGGCGCGTACATGCAGGGCGAACTCGGAGAGATCCTGCGAGATCAGGGTCACCATGCCGGTATCGTGGGGACGCGGCGAGACTTCGCTGAACCACACTTCATCGCCTTTTATAAAGAGCTCGACTCCGAACAGGCCGTAACCACCGAGGGCCTCGACCACCTTGGCCGCAACCTCTTTGGAGCGGGCCAGCGCCAGCTCGCTCATCACCTGCGGCTGCCAGGATTCGCGGTAGTCGCCATCTTCCTGCCGGTGGCCGATAGGGTCGCAGAAGTGAATGCCATCGACGGCGCGTACCGTGAGCAGGGTGATCTCGTACTCAAAGGGAACGAAGCCCTCGACGATCACCTTGCCACGACCGGCGCGGCCACCCTCCTGGGCGTAGGTCCAGCTCTCATCGAGCTTGGCGAGATCGCGCAGCACGCTCTGTCCCTTGCCGGACGAACTCATCACAGGTTTCACCACGCAGGGCAGGCCGATAGCCTCGACGGCGGCGACAAACTCCTCCTTGCTCTGGGCAAAACGGTAGGGTGAGGTGGGCAGACCCAGGGTCTCGGCGGCGAGGCGGCGGATCCCTTCCCGGTTCATGGTGAGCTGGGTAGCGCGGGCGTTGGGCACTACCTTGACCCCTTCTTGCTCAAGGGCTGCCAGGGTATCGGTGGCAATCGCTTCAATCTCGGGGATGATGAGGTCGGGTTTAACCTCGGCAACCAGGGCACGCAGGGCGTTGCCATCGAGCATGTCCAGCACGTGGGCTGCGTGGGCCACCTGCATGGCGGGGGCATTGGGGTAGCGGTCGGCGGCGATCACTTCGATCCCGAACCGTTGCAACTCGATGGCGACCTCCTTGCCAAGTTCGCCGGAGCCCAGCAGCAGGGCACGGGTGGCGCCGGGGCGGGTTGCGGTTCCAAACATACGATCTCTCCTGATGTCGATGGTCATTGTTGATGATCGCTATTACACAAATAGCGGACAAAAAAAGAGGCACGCATGGCGTACCTCAGGAAACGGGTTTGTGAGCGCGCTGCTCCAGATGGGTCAGCAAGGTAATGGCGCCAATGATGATGGCGGCGCCAAGCCACAGACGGCCGGGGGGCGCCCAGCCAAATACCAGCCAGCCCGCCAGCACGTTCATCGGCAGCTTGGCAAAATCGAAGGGCTGCACGAAGGAGGCCTCCGCCACGCTGTAAGCGCGGGCGATGGACATCTGGGCCAGCGCCGTCAGCACACCGGAGGCGGCTACCAGCAGCCACTGGCTCTCGCTCGGCCACTGCCACTCTGGCAGGGCCAGCATGACGTTGAACGGGGTACTGAAAATAAGCAGGTAGACCACTATGGTGTGGGATGATTCGTTGGCTGCCTGATAGCGCACCATCAGGGAGTAGCCGGCCCAGAACAGCGCCGCAGCCACCGGCAGCAGGGAGGCCCAGTTGAATTCGTCAGTCCAGGGGGCGAGGATCAGCATGGCGCCAGCAAAGCCCGCCAGGGTGGCCAGAATGCGGGCGCGGCTCACCTGCTCCTTGAGCAGCAGGGCGGAGCCCAGGGTGGCAAACAGCGGCGAGGTCATTAGCAGGGCGATCCCCTGCCAGATGGGGACGGGGTACGCCAGCGCCCAGAGCCAGAGTTGGATGCCGACTACCGCCAGCAATACCCGCAACAGGTGCAACCGGAACTGATTGGTCATCAGGGATTGGCGCAAGCCATGGCGAACCAGCCAGGGCAGCAGGCAGATCAGGGCGATCAGGTATTGATGGAAGGCGACCTGAGTAGAGGCAAGGCCGAGTTTGAAGCTGACATACTGGCTCAGGCTGTTGACGGCGGCGAAGCAGAGTCCTGCCACCATCATCCAGACTGCACCGGCCAGAGGAGAGTGCCTGCGCGAGGGTATCATGGGATCCGGGTCGCTGGAAAAAAGTGCGGCGGATCATAACGGCAATCGTTTGTTCTGCCAAGGGTTGAAGCGCGGCCGCAGGGTTGGCTGGCGAGGAAGTGGCCTTGCATCAAAAAATTTGAACAAGTTGAGCATCTATTTTCGTTATCAGCAAATAAGCACAATGTTTAGAGTGACCTCCATCGACAGCAACGCTGTTCAACCGACAACCAAATGGAGTTTCACCATGGCCAATATCCTCGTACTCAAATCCAGCATCCTGGGTCAATATTCCCAATCCAACGCCCTGATCGACGGCTTCCTGGCTGACCATCAGGATGATGTCGTCACCGTGCGTGATCTGGCAGCCCTCAACCTGCCGGTGCTGGATGGCGAGCTGGCCTCCGGCCTGCGCGGTGGTGACAATCTCAATGAACGTCAACTGGCGGTGATCGCCCAGTCTGACGAGCTGATCGCCGAACTCAAGGCGAGCGACTTGGTGGTGATTGCGGCCCCCATGTACAACTTCAACATCCCGACCCAGCTGAAAAACTGGATCGATCTGGTGGCTCGCGCTGGCGTCACCTTCCGCTACACCGAGACCGGTCCGGTGGGGATGGTTGAAAATACCCGTGCGCTGGTGATCAGCCCCCGCGGCGACATGCACGTCGGCAGCGCCACCGATCTGGTCACCCCCTACATGCGTACCGTGCTCGGTTTCATCGGTATCAAAGAGGTGGATTTCATCTACGCCGAGGGGATGGGTATGGGCCCGGATGCCCAGAGCAAGGGGATGGAAGCGGCCAAAGCGCAGCTTGAGGCTCTGGCTATCTAAGGGCTCTCTCTATAAGGGCTATCTATCCCGTTAGGGGTTATCTCTTCAGGGGTTGCCCCGCCAGATACAAGAACGCAGCCATCAGGCTGCGTTTGTTTTTTGGCTTGGTGTGATTGCGACAGACGTTATTGCGACAAGACCGTAATGCTACAGAGAGTATCGCGGCAAGCGGTCGGTATAGACGTTCCGGCGGAGTCACTACTCCATCATAAAGCGGCGACAACCGCGCACCAGTAGCAGCGCCACCGTGACCAGCAAGCCAAGCAAGAGGGTGGTCAGCCACTGTTCGGTACTTTGCGGCATGTGGGGCGTGAAGAGGCTGATCATCAACAGGGTACAGAGCGTGATCAACAGGCTCTGTCGGGTCATCAATATCATGGGGTCATCCTTGGTTTGCTCACCTGAAACGATTTTAATGCCCTCTTGTGACAGGGTGATGTATCCGTGCATCACCCTGTTGGGGCTCTTCAGACCATATCAGGTTTTTACCGCAGAGCTAGCGCCATCACTGGCGCTGTGATCCCGATCCCGCTAGCTCTCTTTATCTGAACTGTTTCTGCGCTGGCTGGTAGTGAAAATCGCCGCTGGCGAGCCGCGCTTCCAGTGCTGCCTGATCGATCTCCTGCGCCTTGCAGAGATCATCCAGATCGTCATATCGATCACGCAGCTGCATATTGACGACGCTCAGCAGCATGTTGATGTCCATGGTGGCGAACTTTTTCAAATCCATGATTATTTCTCCCGATCCAGTGATTGCAGCTGCTCGATGGCGGCGCTGACGCTGTGCAGATGCTGACGGATCGCCTCGCGGGATTCGCTTGGCAGATAGTCGGTCAGGGTATGTTGCCAGCTGCCCGCTTCGCTCTTGAGTTGCAGGAAGAGGGCGAGCCCGGCATTGGTGAGGGAGACCAGGCTGATGCGTTTATCCTGCTCGCTGCTCTCGGTAAAGATGATCCCTTTTTCGACCAGACGGCGGATCTCGCGGGAGATGCGCACCTTGTCCATGCCGCTCGCCTCGACCAGCTCTTTCTGGCTGATGGGGTAATTGGGGCCGAGCACCATCATCAGGCGCCACTGCGGCACGGTCAGCTGGTAGCGCTGTTCATAAAACTGTTCGAAGGTATCCCGTAGCATCTCGGCGGCATGTACCAACTGATAGGGCGGGTAGTGAGCGAGTAACGCTATGATTTTTGACATATTACACCCTGCTGTGACGGCTGCATCAGATGCAGTTTCTTTTGATACTTTGACATTGATGATACGAAACTCAAGCTGATTTGTCTGACCCGGTTGCGATGAAATGTGCGGTGGCGCACGCCCTCAAGGAAAAACCGAGTCTGACCGACGGGATTTTAAGCCAACGCTGTTCAGCCTTTACGCAACCAGATGAGGGCGTTTTGCTTGAGCCAGGCCTCGCGTGTGTGGATAGCGTAGAGCGCGGCCTCGTCGCGGCTGCCCGCTTGCCAGCTTTGTGGCTCCTGTTTGGGCAGCTTGCGCTGACCCAGCAGGCAGGCCGGAATGTGCGGGTTGGCCTCGATGGCGACCAGCAGATGGGGCTTGGCTACCTCGGCACCCTCGGTGGCAAAGACCATCAGCGCCTTGTTGTAGAGCAACCAGCTGGAGGCTTCATCGAAGCGCACCAGCAGGGCGGCCAACGCCTGCCAATCCCCTTGCAGGGCATAGAGGGTGGAGAGGTTGTAGCGGCAACCCAGCTCATCGGCCATGCAGATTGTCAGCAGCGCCAGATACTCGGCTTTGGCCTCGCCCAGCTTGCCAAGGCGCAGCAGGCAGTCGGCGCGGCCGGCTCTGGCGGCCAGCAGAGGGCGCAGCTCGGGGGCACTCCAGCCGTGGCCGGCGGTTTGCTGCCAGAAGGCTTCATCAAAGAGCGGAGTGGCATCGGTGATGATCTTCTCGAACCAGCCGAGGCGGGCCTGATGATCGCGGCAGCTGTCGGCCAGCTCGAACCAGGTCTGCCACTGTTGGGCCTGCTCGCCATTGAGGGCCACATCAGCGCTGGGGGCGGCCTGATACTGGTCGAGGTTGAGCAACTGGTTGAGGGCGGTTTTCATATTCTGGCGCTGTCGTTTGCAGAACTCGACAAAGGGGAGTTCGCTGGCGGCTGCGCTATAGAGCATCTGGGCCATCTGCTTGTCGCGAAACAGGCTCAGCTCGGCGGCCAGACTGAAGCGGTACTGGGTGGTCGGGTCGTTCAAATCCTTCGGCTTGGGCCAGGTGGCAAAACCCATGCTGAAGCCATAACACCATTGACCGAGGGGGTGGCTCTGTTCGAACACCTGCTCGGGGTTATCGCTGGGCAGGCGACACTGGCTGGGTAGGGCCAGCTGGGCGTCGTCGGCTTGAGATTCCAGCTCGGCGATCAGGTGGTTGAGGGCTTCTGCGCTTTTTTCATCCAACTCGGCATCCTGTTCCAGCAAACCAGCCAGCGGGCGTTGCCAGTCAGGGCTTTCCGGCCCCACCAGACGAGCACAGAGAAAACCGTGCAGGGCCGGGTAGGTCATATCCTGATCGCTGTGGCTCTGGATCCATTGATTAAGATGGCGGGTACGAGTGGATGGGTTCATCGACAGTTCCTCTGGATTTGAACAGCCGCGAAGTCTACCTAAAAGTGGGGTTATTTGCAGCAAATGGCCGCCTGTTTGGCGATTTAATCACCATTGGCGGATAAGATAGGGGCGAAAGGGCGGCTCGTGGTGGCTTGGGGACTAGGCCGGATCACCGCTCTTGAGGTAACATGCGCGCCCATAGGGGCCATGATCAATTGGCCCATCCGGGTAATGAAAAAAGAGAGCACCATGATACAGATTGGCAAGATGAACACCCTCACCGTTGTTGAACTCGAAGACCGTGGCGCCTGGCTTGCGGCCGATGAGTACGGTGAACTGCTGCTGCCCAAGCGTCAACTGCCGGAAGGGGTGAAAGAGGGGGATAGCGTGCAGGTCTTCCTCTATCTGGATGCCGATTGCGAACCGGTGATCACCACCGACAAGCCATTTGCCATGGTGGACGAATTCGCCGGTCTGAAAGTGGTCAATGCCAACAAGATTGGTGCTTTCCTCGACTGGGGCATGAAAAAGGATCTGTTTGTGCCGAGCCGCGAGCAGAACAAGCCGATGCAGGTGGGCCACGTTTATCTGGTGCGTCTGCAACTGGATAACGAAGGGCGCATGGTCGGCACCAGCCGCATCGAGCGTTTCCTGACCCCGGCCGGCAGCAACTTCAAGGTCGGTGACGAAGTGACTGCGCTGCCGGGGGAGCACTCGCCCCTTGGCATCAAGGTGATCGTCAACGGTCAGTATCCCGGCATGCTGTTCAAGAACGAAGTGTTTGGCCGAGTGATGACCGGTCGGCCGCAAACCGCCTGGGTCAAGCAGGTGCGCGAGGATGGCAAGCTGGATCTGACCCTGCAAAAGCCGGGTCTGGCGCGGGTTGATGACGCTGGTGAGCGCATTCTGAGCCGGATGAAAAAGCAGGGCGGCAGTCTGGCGGTGGGTGACAAGAGCGAACCCGAGCTCATCTACAAGCTGTTCAGCATGAGCAAGGGCACCTTCAAGAAGGCGATCGGCGGCCTCTACAAGCAGGGCAAGATTGTCATCGAAGATAACGCCATCACTCTGGTGGCCACAGAGACCGACTCGGCAGTGGATAGCGAATAAGATGCCGAGTCCCTGTGTTGGCCTCTGCAAGGCGAAAGATGGGCTTTGCCTTGGTTGTGGCCGCACCCTGACCGAGATCGGCCACTGGTCGGCGATGGATAGCAAGGCCCAGCTGGCGGTGATGGCCGAGCTGAATGGCTCGAAAAGCACCCACCGCTGTCCGGGTTGTGGCGAACCGGCCTATTGCGCCGTCTCTGCCGGTCAGACCATCGCCCAGTGCTGGTGCAGCCAGTTGCCGGCAATGCCGATGCAGGAGGCCAGCGCTTGCTGGTGCCGCCGCTGTCTGGCCAAGGCCATCGCGGCGCAGGATTAGCAGAGAACAGCAATAAGAGTGCACAGAAACAAGAAAGGCGCCGATGGCGCCTTTTTTATGCCTGCTGCTGGCGATGCCAGCGCACATGCACTTGATCTTCGGTCAGCAGACGGGGCAGCAGGAAGGTGGCGAAGATCACCTCAAACTCATCCTGATGATCCAGCAAACCGACCCACACTTCGACCCAGCGCTCCATATCGACCGGCTCACCCAGCTCGGTCGACCAGTCGGCATTGGGCAGGGTTGCCTCCACGGCGCCACGCTGCTCAAACTCCAGGGTGATGTCGACTATTTGTTCGGGGGCCAGCATATCGGCGGCCTGCTCAAGAAACTGATCATAGGCCCATTCGACCAGCTGATCCGGGGTACGCTGTTCCATGAAATCACTCCAGATACATCGAGGTTCGCTACTGTAACAATTATTGGCTGTGGCGGCCAGACCAGTACGCCGGGCGTGGCTGGCCTGTCCAAGTTGCCGTTGGGGGAGTATGGTTAAGGCGCGGATCATCTGGCAGGGAGTAAGGGGATGAAGCAGCGGGGACGGCGGCAACAGATCAAGCGACGGCGCGAGGCCTGGTGGTGGCACTATCTGCCACTCCACCACGAGACGGTGGGCGGCCATCTGGGCCCACCGGAGAAACCCGATGAGCCCTGAGGATCAGTCGGCCTGATGCACCCGATTGAGGGTGATCTGGCCCAGTTGCCCCATCTGGCGGCGGATCCAGACCGAACGCTTCTGCACATAGGGTGACGGGGGCTTGACCCGATAGCGCCACGGATTGGGCAGGGCGGCGGCCAGCAGGGATGACTCGTAGCGGGTCAAGCGGCTGGCCGGTTTGCCAAAGTAGGTGCGGGCAGCTGCTTCGGCGCCATAGATGCCGGGGCCGAACTCCACGATATTGAGATAGACCTCGAGAATACGGGCCTTGTCCCAACCCAGCTCCATCAGCAGGGTAAACCAGGCCTCCAGCCCCTTGCGCAGGAAGCTGCGATCACTCCACATAAAGAGGTTCTTGGCGGTCTGCTGGCTGAGGGTGCTGGCACCGCGCACCCGTTCGCTGTGCTGGTTGTGCTTGAGCGCGGCGTTGATGGCATCCATGTCAAAGCCGTTGTGATCGGCAAAGCGCTGATCCTCGGCTGCGATCACCGCCAGTTGCAGCTCTTTGGAGATGGACTCCAGATCTACCCATTCATGGCGCACCTGGGTGATCTTGGCGTGCGGAAAGAGGGCCCGCTCGATACGCCAGCTCCACATCGGCGGATCGATAAAACGGAGTAAGGCGACCGAGCCAACCGAGCAGAGCAGCCCGGCCAGCGCGATCTTGCCTGCCCACCTCAACACCCGGCGCCCAAGGGATGCAGATGGACGCTCAGGGGCCACAGAGTCAGGGTCAGACTCCCACTGATAGTGGCTGGGATCATCGGGATCCGGAATTATTGGGGCAACCATTCGATGTGGCAAAACTTCTCGTCAACACGGCGGGAGAGCAGCATACGGGCAAACAAGTGCTCATACTCTTGTTCTTCATTGCCAAGGCCTACCCAGATCTCGGCATAGTCGGTATCGCTCACCGCAAAACCCACGTCCGCTTCCCAGTCATCGGCCGGGTCGGTTTCGGCCAGCAGGCCGCGATCGTTGAACTCCTGATTGAAGCGGGCGATCTCCTGCTCCGGCAGGTTGTCAGAGGCCAGCTCCATAAAGAGTTCGAGGGCGGTATCGAGCAGTTCCTCGACGCTGTGCATTTCGTCATTCATAGACATAAGCGGTCTGTTCCAGAAAAGAGAAAAAGGTGCCAGCGCAGATCACTGCCTGCGGGGCGGCGCTATTCTAGCGGTCGGCAGACCCCTTGGCGAGATGAGGCGAGCCGCTGTGGCCTGTTTTTGTGCCAATAAAAAACCGGATCCAGTGACAGGATCCGGTCTTCATTGGGGGAAGGGGTCACGCATAGGGCGTCAGCTCATCCCTTCTTGTCATCGGCGAAGGTGATGTTGAGCTCCAGTACCGACAGCTCATCACTCTTCTGATCCAGTTGGACGGTTATCTTCTCCGGATCAATGTTGACGTATTTGCGGATCACATCGAGGATGTCCTGCTTGAGCTGGGGCAGGTAATCCGGCCCCCCTCTGGATGAACGCTCGTGAGCAACAATGATCTGCAACCGCTCTTTGGCCAGTTGTGCGGTGTTCTGTTTCTTGTTGGAACGAAAATAATCCAATAATGACATGTTTAACTCCCGAACAGTCGGCTAAAGAAGCCCTTCTTCTCTTCTTCCAGAAAACGAAATTCCTTGGCATCGCCCAGCAGGCGGGACACCGCATCTTCGTAGGCCTGACCGGCATCGGACTCCTTGTCCAGAATAACCGGTTCGCCGGAGTTGGAGGCGCGCAGCACCGCCTGGGACTCCGGGATCACCCCGAGCAGCGGGATGGCCAGGATCTCCTGCACATCCTGCACGCTCAGCATGTCGCCGCGGTTGACGCGGGTCGGGCAGTAGCGGGTCAGCAGCAGATGCTCCTTGATTGGGTCTTCGCCACGCTCGGCGCGGCGGGACTTGGAGGCCAGGATACCAAGGATGCGGTCGGAGTCACGCACGGAAGAGACTTCCGGGTTGGTGGTGACGATCGCTTCATCGGCAAAATAGAGCGCCATCAGCGCGCCCGCCTCGATCCCCGCCGGGGAGTCGCAGACGATGTAATCGAACTTCATCTCCGCCAGCTGATCCAGGATCTTCTCGACCCCCTCACGGGTGAGGGCATCTTTGTCCCGGGTCTGGGAGGCGGGCAGGATAAACAGATTTTCCGAGCGTTTGTCCTTGATCAGCGCCTGATTGAGGTTTGCTTCCCCGTTGATGACGTTGACGAAGTCATACACCACGCGCCGCTCGCAGCCCATGATGAGATCCAGGTTTCTCAGACCGATGTCAAAGTCAATGACCACTGTCTTGTGACCACGCTGGGCTAAGCCGGTGCTCAGGGCCGCACTGGTTGTGGTCTTGCCAACGCCACCTTTACCCGATGTAACGACTATGATTCGCGCCATTCTCGCTTCCTTGTAACTCTATTTGATACGGTCTATTCGGAGTTGTTCGTTGTCCAGCCGGACATGTACCGGTTGCTGGATCAGGCCTGCCGGCAATGCATCGCTCAGCTGGAATGTGCCCGCGATGGAGAGCAGCTCGGCCTGTAATTGCTGGCAATAGATCCGGGCCTGGGTGTTTCCCCGGGCACCGGCAATGGCTCTGCCACGCAGGGTGCCATAAATATGAATGCTGTCGTCGGCGAGCACTTCAGCTCCCGGACTGACGGACCCCAGCACCACCAACGAGGTGCCGGCGGCATAAATCTGCTGGCCGGAACGAACCGGTCCCACATGTACCTTGCTCGGGATCAAGGGGGCGGGTTCGGGCTCGGGAACCACCACAGGAGCGGCTGGCGCGGGGGCAGGCTCGGGTTCCGGTTCGCTCTTGCGACTCTTGCCCGAGGCCATTACAGCCAGTCCCACCGCCTTGGCGGCTGTCTTCATCTCTTCACTGCGCGCCCCCGTGATGCCAACCAGCACAAACTCTTCGGACTCCACCAGCTCCTTGAGCTGTTCGAAATCGGGAATATGTTCCAGTCGGGAAACATTGATCACCAGCGGCGCGCAATTAAAAAAGTAGGGTGCCTGGGCCACTTTTTCGGCCAACAACTGACGTATCCGCTCAGGCTCGCCATCGCTGATATGCAACACAGAAATAGTGAAGGTGGTCCCTTTCAATTCGTTATCGCGCTCAACCATGAATCTTCCCCGAGGCAGAGATGCTAATCCGTTATTGTTATTCAATTCCTGATGTTATAGTTTGCCCCCATCAGAGGCAATAAACTCGTCGGATTATATCAATTTCCATGTTGTGTGCAGTCTATAAAAGTCGCAAAAAAGCCGAGACCTACCTTTTTGTTGAAAAAAGAGAGGATTTCTCCCGCGTTCCCGAGCCATTGCTGAGCGCATTCGGGCGTCCCGAGCTGGTGCTGATGACCAAGCTGGATCCGGCCAAGCCCTTGGGTCTGGCTGATGTCGGCAAGGTGATGGCCGCGCTGACCAACCAGGGGTTCTACCTGCAGGTGCCGCCGCCCCTGAGAATTTGCTGGAGCAGCACAAGGCCAGCCTGAAAAAACCATCCTGAATATCCAGCCCCGTGGTGCGTTCTGCCCAGCGGGGCTAATTCTTTGTGACTCTGCATGACGCATTCCGGCTCCGGAGAGGTAGCTTGCGATAATCCCGTGACAGGATCTGGCCAAATTAAACCCTCCCTTTGGTGATATTCACTTTTCGCTGTTTAAATAGAAAGTCAATCTGCCCCCAACACCATATCTTCAACCTTTGCTGGCGCTCACAAAAATAGCGAGTGGCGCGTACTCATATCCTCCATTTCAACGGCTATTGGCTCATTCATCGATTATTTTCAGCCTCTTCCTTGGGCGCTTTTTTGGCCTCCACTGCGTGATGATTTGTCCATCAAAGGGCGCGTAAAGAGGGCGATGATAACTGTGCTAAAACCAGTTTGCGCGATGCGCTGTGGCCAAAATGATGAGCTAACCCCCTGTTTGTGTGCTTGATTGTTTGCCCTGATCACGAAAGTGCCACATAGGTGGAAATCAATGTGGCGGCGTGATAATCCGCAGGGGGAGTGGTAACCGCGTCTTGCCAAACAAGGGTATGCCCAAAGTGGAGGGGATTGAGCTTAGGGGCCATCTCGATATCGATTAGTTGTGAAACCGTGACAGGGGCAAGATAGCGGGTAAAGGTTACTGGCAGGGTAGAACGTCGCTTCCAATCCATTGAGACGAGTTAATCAAGGTATGTAATTGGAGAGGTATTTAGAAAAAGCAATCAGCATCGCAGTGGCGTAGCAGGGACATATCAGCGACGCCCTACAGTGAAATGGTCGGTATGCCGGTTTAAGTGCCCGGCATCCCATCTGGGCAGTAAAAAAGGCGGGATATCCCGCCTTTGTTCAGATGAGGGTCGCAACCCCTATTTATTCGCAGGCAACCTGCATCACCTTGATGGCCAGACCGCCACGGGAGGTTTCACGGTACTTGGAGTCCATGTCCTTGCCGGTGATGTACATGGTCTCGATCACCTTGTCCAGGGAGACGCGCGGCTTGGAGGTACGACGCAGGGCCATACGGGAGGCGTTGACAGCCTTCATGGCTGCGATGGCGTTACGCTCGATGCAAGGCACCTGTACCTGACCGGCAACCGGATCACAGGTCAGACCCAGGTTGTGCTCCATGCCGATCTCGGCAGCTTCGCAGACGTGCTCCAGGCTACCGCCCATCAGCTCGGTCAGACCGGCAGCGGCCATGGAGCAGGAGACACCCACTTCACCCTGACAGCCCACTTCGGCGCCGGAGATGGAGGCGTTCATCTTGTAGAGGATGCCGACGGCACCGGCAGCCAGATAGAAGCGGGTGTACTCGTCGCGGCCAACCGGCTGGATGAACTTGTCGTAGTAAGCCAGTACGGCCGGGATGATACCGGCAGCGCCGTTGGTCGGGGCAGTGACCACTCGGCCACCGGCAGCGTTCTCTTCACTCACGGCCAGAGCGAACATGTTGACCCAGTCAACGATGTTCATCGGGTCGCTCGAGAGGTTCTCGTTGGTGTTGAGCTGACGGTAGAGCGGTGCGGCACGACGGGGTACGCGCAGCGGGCCGGAGAGAACACCTTCGGTACGGCAGCCGCGCTCGATACCTTCACGCATGGTGTTCCAGATCTTGCCGAACTTCTTGTAGATCTCTTCCGGAGTGTTGAAGCACTTCTCGTTTTCCATCATCAGGGCAGAGATGGAGAGACCGGTCTGGCTGCAATGGGCAACCAGCTCAGCGGCGCTCTTGAACGGATAGCGTACGGACATGTCGCCGCTGTCAGCCTTGCCGAAGTTCTCTTCGTCAACGATAAAGCCACCACCGATGGAGTAGTAGGTCTTGCTGTAAACCACTTCATCTTCGATCAGGGCAGTCAGCTTCATGCCGTTTTCGTGCAGCGGCAGGGCTTCGTCGTGGAATACCATGGCGTCGCGCGGGAAGCTGACGGTGTGGCAGTGCAGGCCGATCGGCAGGCGCTCGGTCTGCTCAACACGGGAGATAAACTCGGGGATGGCATCGATATCAACATTTTCCGGCAGGTTGCCAGCCAGGCCCATGATGATGGCAGTGTCGGTATGGTGGCCTTTGCCAGTCCAGGAGAGGGAGCCGTAGACATCGACATTGATCCGGGTTACATCGCGGATCTTGCCGCCCGCGCGCAGCTCGTCAACAAACTGTTTGGCCGCTTTCATCGGGCCAACAGTGTGGGAAGAAGAGGGGCCTACACCGATTTTGAAGATATCAAAAACGCTGATCATGTCACTATTACCTCAGGGTAGAAGGGGGCGGCATGCCCACTCACAGAAATTTGGGAGATCCATGGAGCGCGCTTGTCAGCGCAGGTCACAGAACCAGATAACCGTAGTGTAACGGTTCCAGACCTAAAAAAAGTTGAAATAGATCTATTTTTGTTGAATCTGAGGCGCGAGTATAAAATTTATTTTTGTGCTTATCCATTTTGTTAAGCGTTTGCCCATAAAAATACCCGGCGATGCCGGGCATTTCGGAACCAAATGGAGTCATTTGCCGTTTTTTAACATTCGGTAATGTTAACGGCGAGGCCGCCACGGGCCGTCTCCTTGTATTTGGTCTTCATATCGTTGCCGGTCTCCCACATGGTCTTGATCACCTTGTCCAGTGACACCTTGTGCTCACCGGTGCCGCGCAGGGCGAGGCGGGCGGCATTGATCGCCTTGACCGCCCCCATGGCGTTGCGCTCGATGCAGGGCACCTGCACCAGTCCGCCTATAGGATCGCAGGTGAGGCCGAGATTGTGCTCCATGCCTATTTCGGCGGCGTTCTCCACCATGGCCGGGCTGCCACCCAGCAGTTCGGTCAGCGCGCCAGCCGCCATGGAACAGGCGACTCCCACTTCACCCTGACAGCCCACTTCGGCCCCGGAGAGGGAGGCGTTCTTCTTATATAAGATGCCGATGGCAGCCGCGGTGAGGAAGTAGCGGATCAGCGTCTCGTCATCCACCTTGTGCACGAAGCGATCGTAGTAGTGCAGCACGGCGGGGATGATGCCCGCAGCGCCATTGGTGGGGGCGGTGACCACCCGGCCACCGGCGGCGTTCTCTTCGTTGACCGCCAGCGCAAAGAGATCGACCCACTCCATCACCATCAGCGGATCCTTGTTGAAGTTGGTCTCGCAACTGAGCTGGCGGAACAGCCCCGGGGCGCGGCGCCGAACCTTGAGGCCGCCCGGCAGCACCCCTTCGCTTTTGCAGCCTCGCTCGACGCAGCCCTGCATCGCCTGCCAGATCTTGCGTAGCCCAGCTTTTATCTGCTCATCGCTGTGAAATACCCGCTCATTGGCCAGGATCAGCCCAGAGATGGAGAGGCCGCTCTCCTGACAGTGGGCCAGCAGTTGGGCGCCGCTGTCGAACGGGTAGGGGACAGGGTGCTCGGCATCAGACTTGGCGGCCTCTTCTTTGGCGGTGGCAAAGTGGCTCTCTTCAATGATGAAGCCGCCCCCGATGGAGTAGTAGGTCTGGCTGAAGCGCAGGTTTTCCTCTTTATCAAAGGCCCGCAGAGTCATGCCATTGGTGTGGGCCGGCAGGGTTTTTCGGCGGTTGAAGATGATGGCACCGGTGCGGGGAAAATGGCTTGGTTGTTCGCCTGCCAGCGGCAGGTTCTGTTCCTTTTCCACTCGAGCCAGAATGGCGGGAATCGCATCGATATCGACCGATTCCGGTTCAAAGCCCGATAACCCCAGAATGATCGCTTTGCCGGTGCCGTGCCCTTTGCCGGTCTGGCCCAGCGAGCCGTAACACTCCACTTCGACCCGCGTGACCTGCGGCAGATGGCCTTGCAGTTTGAGCTGCTGCACAAAGGCATAGGAGGCACGCATGGGGCCGACGGTATGGGAAGAGGAGGGGCCAATTCCGATGGAAAACAGGTCAAACACGCTGATCATGACATCAATCCGGTGATGGTTTATGTCTGTTTATTCTAGGATTTTTGCCATGGATAGGAAGCGGGGATGTGCGGTGCTGTGACATGGACACAGATAATGGGGCCGGGGGGACCAAGAAAGTTGAAGGGGCTGATCCCCTTCAACCGGCCTGATCAGTCGAGAAATTCGCACAGATAGGCAGTGGGGGTTTTCACTTCCAGTTTGAAGGAAGAGTGACCGGCCACCAGGAAGGATTCACCCTGGCTGTAGGTGTGCCACTCATCTTCATCAGCCAGCTGGATGGTGAGGGCGCCCTTGATCACTGTCATCCGTTCGGGGGCGGCGGTGTTGAACAGGTAGTCACCGGCGTTCATCACCCCGACGGTTGATTTCTCGCCTTTTTGTTCGAAACCGATGGATTTTACATTTCCGTCGAAATACTCGTTAACTTTCAGCATCTTTACATCCCTGTGTGTACGTTTGTGCAGCCAAACTAGCACAATCTTTTGCCAGTTGTCATGGGGGATGAGGTAAAAATCGTCGAGACCGCTTTGAATCTTCACTTTTTCGCAAACTTATTAATAGCCAAGGTTAATGATTTGCTGATTTAAAACAGCAATTAAATGTGAGATAACACGCGCAAACAGGGGAATGGGCAGCCGCTCATTCCCCTGTTTGGTTAATTGCACTGGGAAAAGTGTGAATTTTGCTACATAAAGGAACATATTGTGTTAACTAAAGGACTCATTAAAAACATCGGCTTCCAGGTTGTGGTCGCCATGGTACTGGGCGCAGTGGTCGGCGCGTTCATGGGTGAACAAGCCACCGTGTTTGCACCGCTCGGTACCCTGTTTATCCAGCTGATCAAGATGCTGGTGATCCCGCTGGTGGCGGTTGCCATCCTCTCCGGCGCCGCCAATCTGGGCGCCAGCCCGGCGGCGGGCAAGATCGGTGCGGCTACGCTGGCCTTCTTCCTCGTGACCTCAGCGTTGGCCGTGTTGCTAGCGCTGGTGATGGGGCAGATCTTCAAACCGGGTGTCGGGGTTGATTTCGCTTCCGTTGCCTCCATGTTTGGCGGTGACTACGCCGATAAAGGGGCGTTGCCGGATGCAGTCGCCACCTTGCTTGGCATGATCCCCACCAACGTCTTCAACTCCCTCAACGAAGCGAACATCCTGCAGATCCTGGTGTTCTGCATGTTCCTCGGCATTGCGCTGGCCAAACAGCCGCGCGAGCGGGCCAAGCCACTGGTCGATGGGCTCAATACCCTGGTGGATGCCTTCGTTTGGATGATCAACAAGGTGATGATCATCGCGCCGCTCGGGGTGTTCGGTCTGATGGCGGAAGCCATCGGTACCTATGGCTTCGATGTGCTGACCCTGGTACTCAAGCTGTTCGTGGTCTATGTGGCTGCCATCCTCATCTTCGGCTTTGTGGTCTATCCGCTGCTGGTGATGATGTTCTCCAATACGCCGGTAATGAAGTACCTCTCTGCCATGAAGAAGCCGCAGATCGTGGCCTTCTCCACCGCCTCTTCCATGGCGACCCTGCCGGTCAATATGGAGACCTGCGAGCATGATCTGAAAGTGACTAACGCGACCGCTTCCTTCGTGTTGCCGCTGGGGGCCACCATCAACATGAGCGGCAACGCCATCTATTACGGCCTGGTCGCCATCTTCTTCGCGCAGGTTTACAACATCGATCTGAGCGTCGGTGCCTGGGCGGCCATCATTGTGACCTCCACTCTGGGGGCGATCGGTCAGGCCGGTGTGCCGGGCCCAAGCTTCCTGGTGGTTGCCGTGCTGCTGGCGGCCGGGATCCCCCATCGAAGGGTTGCCGCTGCTGTTCGCGCTGGATCGGCTGTTCGACATGATCCGCACCTCCCTCAATATCACCGGCGATGCGGCCTGTGCTGTCATTGTTGACCGCTTCAGCCCGGAATATGACCCACAGCGTTGGAACAAGGCATAACTGCTTTGGGCTGGGCTGAGATATAACAGCCTTTAGCTGACACTGCGTAACGCGAGCCCCTGCCATGATGGCGGGGGCTTTTTTATATCTGCCGGACAAGTATCAGAGCAAAGGTGTGCACAAGAGATTGCTGACGGATGTAGCAGTGTTGAATGGAGAGCACGGGAGGGAAAACATCAGTTGTGGGCATGGGCCGTATGGCGTCAACCAGCCTGTTGTAGATGCCGGGGTAGGGGATTGTCAAACGACGGGTAACAAAAAGGGGAGCCTCGCTCCCCTCGGATATGATCTGCTGCTGATTCTACTCCATCAGGCCATATGGCTAAACCATCCTGGTTAACCCTTGTGGCGAAAGAAACAGCGTCAACGTGATGAAATCATATCTATGTTGACCATCTCGGCATTATTACTGAAAAGCGCCAGTTGGTGGCGATTAAACAGACATGGCAAAGAGGGTCGGTCCGGATTGATGCCTCTCTATCCGGCTCAGAACTGTGACAGTGAGGGCAGAGAGACAGCAACCAGGGTGAAAAACACCGTGAAAACGGCAGTAACGACAAACTCTTTCATTTTTCTCTCCCTAAGTTGTTGGTTGATGTAGTCAAGATACCATAACAAGGGGGTAAAACAAGGTGTAATTTGATGAAATAGCTGCTTTATGTTCGTGGTTGGTTGAGATGGCTATTTTTATCATATTGAGCTGATTTTATCACCTGCTATGGCAGGTTAGGCATTCAAGATTCTGCTTTTATGATTATTTCATTTAAATTCAATTGGTTGTTGAGCTGTTGGCTGGTTTGGTGAAGGGGGGTGTATGGGGCTCAATTGGCGTTTTATAAGTTTTCACCCTCGTAATAGTGTCATTGAGGCCATAAAAAGTGCGAAAGGCAATGATTTGACGACTCCTGACGTAGATAACCCATCCAAAAGAAGTCTATGGAGAGAGTCTGGTTGCCAGCCCTTGTCACACCATCACTTTATCAGTCCAGAGTCTCCGCATTTTTACAGCAATACACTGGGTTCATAGGGAGGAGAGCCGTGCATCGGGGGGATATAGAGTGGCAGCTGGCTGTTTTATCACCGCCAATTTCCCCGTTGGCCTCGGAATAGACATGGCCGCAACAAGAGTGAGGTGCGCAATAGAGCAGAGGCGTACTCTCTGGCTGGGCTGGGCTGGGCTGGACTGGGGGCGAGCAGCGATTTGCGTAGCCGGTACATCTGCGTGAGTCATGTGAGTGCAATACGAGAACTGCGCCGGAGCATGGTTGGGGAAGATATCTGAATCCCTTCTACAAGATTGAGATATAAAAAGCGGCGTATGACGAGGAGGCTGAACAAGCTCGATTCAGGGTCGACAGAGCACAGGTCAACGCAATCCGGTTCGTAGTGATAAAACATCCACGACAATACCGGAACTCTGTTCGTAGGCTGAAGCCGGTTGCTGTGAGGAGAGGAAGGCTGGTGATCAGTCAGATGGCGCAAGGCTGGGGAATCAGGCAACCCGTATGGTGAGGGTCACACAGCGTGCCGATGCCCCCGTTTTTGCAAGATATAAAAAAACCCTCCGATGGAGGGTTTTTGTCATCAACAGCCGGTAAAAAGCCGCGAGGCTTAGAACAGGGTGGTGGAGAGGTTGTACAGCTCCTGATCGAACGGACGCTTCATGTTCTCGATGCAGTCGATGATGTCGTGGTGTACCAGCTCGTTGCGCTGAATGCCGACGCAGCGACCGCCGTGACCAGCCAGCAGCTGCTCAACGGCGTAGGCACCCATACGGCTGGACATGATGCGGTCACGAGCAGTCGGGGCACCGCCACGCTGGATATGACCCAGGATGGTGGCGCGGGTTTCACGACCGGTCAGGGCTTCGATGTCCTTGGCCAGCGCGTTCACGTCGGTAACGTGCTCGCAGATGGTGATGATGGCGTGCTTCTTGCCTTTGGCTTCGCCTTCCTTGATCTGCTTGAGCAGCTTCTCTTTGTCAAAAGCCACTTCCGGCACGATCACATATTCGGCACCACCGGCAACGGCGGCGGACATGGCCAGATCGCCACAGTGGCGGCCCATGATCTCGACCACGGAGATACGGTGGTGGGAGCTGCAGGTGTCGCGCAGACGGTCGATGGCGTCAACCACCACGTTCAGAGCGGTATCAAAACCGATGGTGAAGTCGGTACCGGCGATATCGTTGTCGATGGTGCCCGGCAGGCCGATGCAGGGGAAACCCTCTTCGGTCAGCTTCTTGGCACCCATGTAGGAGCCGTCACCACCGATGACGACCAGCGCATCGATACCGTGCTTTTTCAGGTTTTCGATTGCTTCGGCGCGCACTGCGGGGTCTTTGAAGGCAGGGAAACGGGCGGAGCCGAGGAAAGTACCACCACGATTCACCACGTCGGAGACGCTGTGACGCTCCAGCTTGACGATACGATCCTGGTGCAGACCGAGGTAGCCATCATAAATACCGTAAACTTCCAGGCCATGATGCAAACCGGCGCGAACCACGGCGCGAATGGCTGCGTTCATACCCGGTGCGTCGCCACCACTGGTCAAAACACCAATACGTTTGATTTGTTTGGTCATGAGTGCCTCTGGATCTGAGTTGTCAAATACGAATGTTTAAATAGACAAGCCACTTTTACTATATCGGCTTTCATATGGGATGCGGGGGCCACCATAGGAAAAGCGATACAAGAGAGGGGACGAGCCCCTCTCTTTGCCGTAATCAGCGATTACTTGGCAGCGCCAGCGATGATCTGGGAGAAGTCGTCCACTTTCAGGGACGCACCACCGACCAGGCCACCGTCGATGTCCGGCTGACCGAACAGGTCGGCTGCAGTGGCACCAGTAACGGAACCGCCGTACAGGATCTGTACTTTGGCAGCAACGGCGGCATCAAAACCGGCCAGGTACTGACGGATGTGAGCGTGAACGGACTGAGCGATCTCCGGAGTGGCAGTCTTGCCAGTACCGATGGCCCATACCGGCTCGTAAGCGATAACGGCGTTGTTGAAGGAGGCGATGCCGCAACGGTCGATAACGGCTTTCAGCTGGGTCTCAACCACGTTCTTGGTCACGCCGGCTTCGAACTGCTCCAGAGTTTCACCGATGCACAGAACCGGGATCAGGCCGCCTTTCTGGATCGCTTCGTACTTGGCAGCAACCACGTCGTCAGTCTCTGCGTGCAGGGTACGACGCTCGCTGTGGCCGACCAGAGAGTAGGTGCAACCAAAGGCTTTCAGCATGGAGGGGGCGTTTTCGCCGGTGAAGGCACCAGACTCGTGAACGTCAGCGTTCTGGGCACCGTAGGCAATCTTGCTGCCAGCGGTCAGTTGCTCAACCAGACCCAAAAAGATAACCGGCGGGCAGACGGCGACTTGTACAGAAGGATGAGCGGCAGCAGCCGGGGTCAGTCCTTTGATCAGAGCTTCAACAGAAGCTTTGGTGCCGTTCAGTTTCCAGTTACCCATTACCAGGTGCTGTCTCATCTTGTATATCTCCTAGGCATTTGATTGCGCGACATTATATGAATTGAACCGAGCCCAAGATAGCTGACCCGGCGGCAAATGACGTAATTTTTTTTCGCTTTCCTGATCCAAATCAGGAATGAAACGCTTGATCGCTCATTCGTTAACCTGCCCCCGCAAGCGAGCCCACCATACCCCAATCCATTCGTGGATGGCAGCTTCGGAATACATCAAATAACGCCCTTTGGGTAAATAACTGTAGAGGGGCTGGGGTACCTGGCTCTGCTTGGCGGTGTAGTCGGTGGGGGCCGGCACGGCATTGAGTCCCTGACCTTGATAGAGGGCCATGGCGCGCGGCAGGTGGGTTGCTGAACTGACCAGCGCCACCTCTTTTCCTTTCAGATGTCGGCTGATACTGACCGCCTCATCATGAGTGTCTTTGTTGTTTTCAAACAACGTCATCCGCGAACGGGGAATGCCGAGGCTCTCGGCCATCCGGGCATTGACCTCGGCATTGGAGAGGGGATCCCCCGACACATAGCCGGAGAAAACCAGTTCGGCTTCGGGATAGGCCTGGGCGAGGCGCACCCCTTCGAGAGTGCGGGCCAGGGCGATATTGTTCTGCCAACTGCGCATCGGTACCGCCGGGTCGCTGACATGACCATTGCCGAGCACCACGATGGCATCGATGTTGGGATGCTGGCTCACCTCGAACGGCGGGAAGGTCTGCTCCAGCCCGCGGGCCAGTTCATAGCTCACCGGCCGCATCCCCATCAGCGCCACAATGAGCAGGGAGAGAGTGGCCAGCAGCTTGCCGGTTTTCTGAAAACGGGTGAACCAGAGTAGCAGCAGGGCGACCAGCAGCAGGGAGAGAGAGAAGGGGAGCGGCATCAACAGCTGACCAAGCCACTTTTTGAGCACAAACACGGCAGACACTTCCTTGAGTTTTCAGCAAATTCGGGATGTGACAGAATACCTCTCTTTTTTGGGATGGCCACAACCCTGTGGCGCTAATGTTGAGTTTCTCCTTGAAGCACGATCAGAGTTTTGACGGGCGCGCCGACAAGTTCGCCCGCAACATTTACGACTCCACCAAGGGGCGCATCCGCACCACCGTTGTCTGGAGCGACATCGAAGCCTGCCTGGCCCGCCTTGGCAACCGTCCGCTGCGCATCCTCGATGCGGGGGGCGGTTTTGGCTATTTTGCCCAGAAGCTGGCGGCCATGGGCCATCAGGTGGAGCTGTGCGATCTGTCAGCAGAAATGCTGGAACTGGCCCGCAGCCAGATCGCCGAGAAGGGGCTGGAAGACAAAATTCGTCTCATCCATTGCCCCATTCAGGATCTGAAGCAACACGTGACCGGGACCTTTGATCTGGTGCTCTGCCATGCGGTGCTGGAGTGGCTCGCCGAGCCGCGCCAGACCTTGCTGGGTCTGTTCCCTTTCGTCAATGCCGGGGGCATACTGTCGCTGCTTTTCTACAACCGTCATGGTTTGCTGTTCCAGAGCCTGGTGGTGGGCAATTTTGACTATGTGCGCCTTGGCCTTCGCAAGAAGCGCCAGACTGCGCTAACGCCCACCAACCCCCAGCTGCCGGAGCAGGTCTATGACTGGATTGGTCGCGGGGGGCTGCGCATCATCGGCAAAACCGGTGTGCGGGTGATCCACGACTATATGCGTCACAAGCAGGATCAGGTGGAGAAGTTCGACGATCTGCTGGCCATGGAGCAGCAATATTGCCGTCAGGAGCCTTTTGTCGCCCTCGGTCGCTATATCCATGTGATGGCCCAAAAGCCGGCCAGCTGATTGCTCGCTGTTCACGTTGATGTGAACCATGTTTTCGATGCTACCGGATGTAGCCGCGCGCACGATTTTGCGCCCAATACAACAACGAGATGACAACATCATGATGAGTACATCCCGTACCCTGCCAGAGCGTTCTTTGCCGGAGCTAGTAGGGTGGGTCAGGCAGGAGGGGTTGGCGCTGAGCCTGCCGACCGACCGGCTGGCCTTTCTGATTGCAATCAAGACCCTGTCCGAAGATGAGTCGGACCTGTCGGAAGCGGCGCTGCACGATGCCTTTGGCTATGTCAGCAGCGCCTTCGGCCAGATGGATGAGACCCTCACCGGTCGCGCCAACAACGCCATCAACGATCTCATTCGCCAGCAGCTGCTGTCGCGCTTCAATACCAACATGGTGGCGGGGGAGAGCCTCTACCGCCTGTCGCGCCTGGGTGTGAGCATCGTCGACTTCTTTATGGATCAGCGTCAGGTTGACTCCATCAAGCTCTCCATTCTGCTCGAACACCTGGCTGCCGAGCTCGACACCGCCCGCAAGGCGGCGCTTGAGACCAATACCCGCGAGCAGTGGGATGCCGAGGTGCTGCCGCGCCTCACCTTCTCGCTGGAAGAGACCCTGGGGCGAATTGATCTCACCCAGCGTGCCATGGATGAGCAGCAGAATCAGGTCAAGAGCGAGATCGCGGCCCTGCTGACCCAGAACTGGGTCGATGCCATTCACAGCTGCGAAAAACTGCTGCACGAGACCGGCCAGACCCTGCGCGAGCTGCAGGATACTCTGGACGCTGCCGGCCACCGCCTGCAGGCGGGGCTGCTCAACATTCAGGAAGCGGCGCAGGGGCGCGACGATCTGTTTCACGTCGAGGAGCTGACTCACGCCTTGCAAGGGCGGCTGGATGTGATCACCAGCTGGGGTCAGCAGTGCATCGAGCTCTGGTCCCGCTACGACAGGCACGTCCACAAATTTATCCGCAACGCCATCGATATGGACAAGAACCGCGCCTTCAGCCAGCGGCTGCGCGAGTCCATTCGCAACTTCGAGCAGCACAACTGGCAGCTGCGGGTGGCCGAAGAACCCCGTCTGCTGGAGCTGCGCGACGAGACCATCGCCATCCACGACGAGGAGGTGACCGGTGAGGTGCCCCTCGAGATGGAGTACGTCGAGATGGTGGATATCAACCAGGAGCTGGCCGAGCGCATCGAGCGCTATCTGGCCCGCTACCCCGAGCAGGGCCAGCAGCTGGACTTGGCCGATGTACTGCGGGAATACCTGCTGGACTACCCGGCTCATGCCCACTTCGATGTGGCGCGTCTTCTGATCGACCAGGCCGTGCGCCTGGGCCATGCCAGCGGCGAGCGCGAACTGCATCGCCAACCCGCATGGAAACCCATTAACCAAGCTGGATCCAAGGTTCAGGCCTATGTCATTGATCAATTCTGAGTTTCCCTTGCCGCTGCGCCTTGCAGAGGCGATTGCCAACCCCTTGTTTCCGCGCATCGACACCGCCTTGCGCTCGGGTCGCCACATCAGTGCCGACGAGTTCGAGCAGCATTCGGCGCTGGTCGATTATCACAGCGAGCTGGAGATCTTCTACGGCCGCTATCAGGTGGAGTTGATCAAGGCGCCGGAAGGCTTCTTTTACCTGCGCCCGCGCCCGAGCTCCGACATCGGCACCACTGTGCTCTCCGAGCTCGATATGCTGGTGGGCAAGGTGCTCTGCTACCTCTACCTGAGCCCGGATCGTCTGGCCTCGGAAGGGGTATTCGCCATGGCCGAGCTGCAGGAGGAGGTGCTGAGCCTCGCCGACGAGAAGCAACTACTGCGGATGGTCAACAGCCGCTCCGGCGGTACCGATCTCGACAAGAAGAAGCTGCTCGAAAAGATCCGTACCTCCATGCGCCGTCTGCGTCGCCTTGGCATGATCACCGCCCTTGGCAACGGGGATAAATTCCGGGTCAACGAATCGGTGTTCCGTTTCGCCGCCGATGTGCGTTCCGATGAAGATCCGCGCGCCGTTCAGCTGCGGATGATCCAGGAGGGTGAAGCCATCTTCCACGACGACGAAATGCCGAGCAGCGACTCGCTCTTTGATGACATCGAGGCGGATCTCGATGAAGAACAACTGGATCTGGAGGTATAACCGGTGCGAGGCAAGTTCAAATCCCTGACCATGGTCAACTGGAACGGCTTCTTTGCCCGGACCTTCGATCTCGACCAGCTGGTCACCACCCTTTCCGGCGGCAACGGCGCGGGCAAGTCCACCACCATGGCGGCCTTTATCGCGGCGCTCATCCCCGACCAGTCACTGCTCCATTTCCGCAATACCACGGAAGCGGGATCGAGCAGCGCCTCCCGTGACAAGGGGCTCTACGGCAAACTGCAGCGCGGCCACTGCTACTCACTTCTGGAAGTGATGAACAGCCGCGAGCAGCGGATCTGGGTCGGCGTCCACCTCGAGCAGGTGGCCAACCGCGACAACAAGGTCAACATCACCCCGTTTGCGCTGGTGGATGTGCCGGAGAATCTGGCACCGACCGATCTGCTGCTGGAGAAGCTCGATGGCGGCAAGGGGCGGGTACGTGCCTTTACCGACCTGAAAGGGGCGGCCGCCGAGCTGGGGGCGCTGAAAGTCGCCAAATTCAATACGGTGACCGACTATCACAACTTCATGTTCGAGTTCGGCATCACCCCGAAGAAGCTGCGTGATCAAAAAGATCGCGGCAAGTTCTATCGCCTGATCGAAGCTTCTCTCTACGGCGGTATCTCCTCGTCCATCAGCCGTTCCCTGCGCGAATACCTGCTGCCGGAGAACTCCGGGGTGCGCAAGGCGTTTGCAGACATGGAGGCGGCCATCTATGAAAACCGCCGCACGCTGGAGGCGATCAAGGAGACCCAGGGGCAGCGGGATCTGTTCAAGAACCTGATCACCGAGACTACCCACTATGTGGCCGCTGACTATGTGCGCAATGCCGCCGAGAAGAGCCGCCTCTCCGAGCTGGCCCTCAAGGCGCGCCAGGAGCTGGCCGACAAGCGCCGTATTCTGGCCGAAGAGAAACAGCGCGCCATCTATCTGGCCGACGAGGTGGAGCAGCTCACCAACCGCGAAAAATTGCTGACCGACGAGCTGGAGTCTGCCTCCGAGCATCTGGCCAAGGTGATGGCGGCTGTCAGTTTGCAGAAGAAGATCGAGATGTACCGCGCCGATCTGGCGGATCTCTCTGACAAACTCGAACAGCAGCAGGCGGTAGTGGAAGAGATCCACGGCCAGCTGCTGGAAGTGGAAGAGCGCAAGGAGCTGGCACAGGCAGAGGTCGACAGCCTCAAGACCCAGCTGGCCGACTACCAGCAGGCGCTCGATATCCAGCAGACCCGCGCCATCCAGTACCGTCAGGCGGTGCAGGCCCTCGATGCTGCCCGCGAGCAGTGCGAGCTGCCGGGGCTGACCGCCGAACAGGCGAGCGACACCCTGCATCAGTTCCGCGCAGCCGAGCAGAGCCTCACCAGCCGGGTGCTTGGGGCCGAGCAACAGCTGGCACTGGCCAAGGCGGCAGTGGCCGAGCACGAAGCGGCGCTGGCGCTGCTGCTCAGCATCGCTCCGGAGACAGTGCGCGAGGCCGCCTGGCCCACTGCGCAGGCGCTGCTCAAGCGTCATATCGAAGACAAGGCCCGCATTGCCCAGGGGCAGGGGCTGCGCGCCGCGCTGGCTCGCCTCGAGAAAGAGAGCGAAAGCCAGAAGAGCCTCTTCAAGCTGCGTGACGAGCTGCAGCAGGCCTCTGGCCAGCTGATTGCCAGCAGCGATGAGCTGGAGATCTTCCTCGAAGCCCAGCGCACCCGTCAGGAGGAGCTCTCCGAGCAGCAGGCAGAGGTGAACCAGCGCCGCGCCAGCCTCGAGCATCAGGGCACCCAGCTGGGTCGCGATATTGCGGAACTCACCAAGCTGGCGCCGCGCTGGCTCAAATCCTTTGAAAAGCTCGAGCAGCTGCGCGAGCAGAGCGGCCTGCCGCTCGCTACCGCTGAAGAGCTTTCGGCCGGCATGCAGACAGTGCTCGACAAGGAGCGCGAGTTCGAGCAGGAGAGCAACCGCATCGCGGCGCAGAAACAGGCGCTGGAGCTGCAAATTCGCAACCTGCAGTTGGGAGCAGGCGAGGCGGATCCCCGTCTTGCCCGCATCGCCGAGCAGGTGGGGGGCGTGCTGCTCTCCGATGTCTATGACGATATCTCCATCGACGATGCCCCTTACTACTCGGCGCTCTACGGCCCGGCTCGCAGTGCCCTGGTGGTGCTCGACCTCGAAGGCGCCATCGAGCGGCTGAAAAAGCTGGAAGATTGCCCGGAAGATATCTACCTGATTCAGGGCAACCCCGACTCCTTTGACGAAGATCTGGTGGAAGCGGACGAGCTGGGGGACGCCGTGCTGGTGCGCACCAGCAAGCGTCAAGTGCGCTTCTCCCGCTACCCCGAGCTGCCGCTGTTTGGCCGCGCAGCGCGGGAAAAACGGATCGAGCAGCTCGACCTTGAGCGAGAAGGGCTCATCGAGGGTTACGCCAAGGCCGCCTTCGAGCAGCAGAAGTATCACCGTCTCTACGGTCACTTCCGCGACTTTATTGGCCAGCATCTGGATATCGCCTTCCGCCCCGACCCCGAAGCCGAAGTGCAGGCCAAGCAGGCCGAACTGCGCGCGCTGCAAGGTGCCATTGGTGAGTGTGACAAGCAGCTGGCCGAGGCCAAAGCGGCCGCCGCCCAGCTGACTCGCCATATCCAGCTGGTGCAGGGGATGCTGCCCTTTGCCCACCTGTTTGCCGAGACTGATCTGGCGGCCCGCCTCGAGGCGGCTCACGCCGACGTTGAGGCCCTTAAAACAGCCGAAGCTTTTATCGCCAAACACGGCAAGGCGCTGGAAAAACTGGAAACCATGGTGCAGGTGCTGCGTCAGGATCCGCAGGATCTTGCCGCGCTGCAGGCGGCCTTCGATGAGGTCAATGACCTGCTGGCCGAGCAGAAGCGCCGTTGCTACGCCCTCGATCAGCTGGTGGCCCGTTTGCCGCACTTTGCCTATCAGGATGCGCAAGATCTGCTGGGCAAGGCCTCCGAGATGAGCGAGCGACTCAAAGAGAAGCTGAAAGCGGCCGAGCTTGCCGCCCGCACCGCTGGCGAGCAGCACAAGCAGATTGCCCTGCGTCACACCGAGGCGTTGCAACTGCGCACCGCCCTCAACTCCAGCGTCGAGGCCAAGCGCCAGACCCTGACCGAGTTCGAGCAGGAGCTGGCGGCCATGGGGCTGACCCTCTCTGACGATATGGAAGAGAAGGCGCGCGCCCACAAGAAAGAGATTGAAGAGCTGCTGATCCGCACCCGTTCCCGTCGCACCAGCGCCGAGGCCCAGTTGCAGGTAACCAAGCGGGAGATCGAATCCCTTGGCGGTCGTCTCAAGCTGGAAGGCAAGGATTACTACAGCGCCCGTAAATCTCTGGTGGGTCACAAGGCGAGCTGGTCGCGGGTGGTGCGTCTGGCGCGGGAGACCGATGTCGAGAAGCGCCTCAACAAGCGCGAGCTGGCGTACCTCGACAGCGACGAGCTGCGCTCCATGTCGGACAAGGCTCTCGGCGCCCTGCGGGTGGCGGTGGCCCACGACGAGGCTCTGCGCGATGCGCTGCGTCTCTCCGAGGGCAACCGCAGCACCGAGCAGAAGGTCGCCTTCTACGTGCAGGTCTACCGTTACCTCAAAGATCGCATCCGCAACGACATCATCCGCTCCGATGATCCGGTGGAGGCGATCGAGGAGATGGAGATCGAGCTGGCCCGTCTCGCCGACGAGCTCAAGCAGCGGGAAACCCATCTGTCGCTCTCCTCCCACGAGGTGGCGGCCAAGATCACCAACATCATCCGCCGCGAGCAGAACCGCATCCGGGTGCTCAACCAGGGCTTGCAGAACATCGCCTTCGGTCTGGTGCGCGGGGTGCGTCTCAACGTCAATATCCGCGAGGCCCATACCCGTCTGCTGACGGCGCTGGCCGATCAAACCGCCATGCACAACGATCTGTTCGCCGACAAGGAGCTCAGCTTCTCCGAGGCGATGGCCAAGCTGTTCCAGCGCCTGAACCCGCAGATCGAGCAGGGGGATCGCAGCTATCAGGTGATGGGCGACGTGCTGCTCGACTATCGCAACTATCTGGAGCTGGAGATTGAGGTGCAGCGCGGCGCCGATGGTTGGCTGCGTGCCGAGAGCGGTGCGCTCTCCACCGGCGAGGCGATCGGTACCGGTCAGGCCATCCTCTTGATGGTGCTGATCAGCTGGGAGGAGGAGTCCCGCCGTCTGCGCGGCAAGGATATAGCCCCGTGCCGCTTGCTGTTCCTCGACGAAGCGGCCCGTCTGGATGGCAAATCCATCGCCACCCTGTTCGAGCTGTGCGAGCGGCAGGATATGCAGCTGCTTATCGCGGCGCCCGAGAACATCAGCCCCGAGAAGGGCACCACCTACAAGCTCATCCGCAAGGTGCAGGGCAAGCACGAGCACGTGCATGTGGTGGGTTTGCGTGGCTTCGGCTTTGCCGACGACAAGCTGATTGCCTGAGATGTCTCTGGCCCATCCGACACGGGATGACCGGTAACTAGTTGAAAGGGAGGCATTTGCCTCCCTTTTTACATGGAAGATATGGCAAAGTAGCCGCACCGTCGCTGCGGCCTGACAATAAGGCGAGAAGTTGCTTGCGAACATGCCGCCAGTGTCACCGGCCGCATCGAAGATGCAAAAATAGCGCAGAGTGGAAAGAAGAAGAGAGGAGAGGGGAAAGGTGCAACATATCCAGAAAGGGCTGCTGTTATCTCTTTGCCTGCTGCTGGCGGCCTGTAGCAGCCGTTATGACGAGAGTCACGGCGGCAGCTGGCGCGGCTATAGCGAAACCGGCTATGCCAGCTATTATGCCGACCGCTATCACGGCAAAAAGACCGCCAGCGGCGAGTTATATCGTAACAACCTCAATAGCGCCGCCCATATGGAATTGCCCTTTGGCTCCATGGTGCGGGTCACCAACCTCGCCAATGGCAAGAGCGTAGTGGTCAAGGTCAATGACCGCGGCGCCTTTAAAAGCGGGCGAACTATCGATCTCTCCAAATCGGCCTTTAGCACCATCGGCAATATTCGCGATGGAATTATCAAGGTAAAGGTTGAGGTTCTTTAATATCGAACAACTGGAAGTGGATAACTTCAGATGATATAAAATCGATAAACCTTCATAAATATTTGCATAACTTGACATTAACTATTTAACCTGAGGCCATCATATGGATGTGAGAGAAGTCTGTGTATCTGATGCGCATAACATATTGGCGTTAATGAACCGACTCGACAGTGAAACAACCTTTATGCTCTATGAACCGGGAGAGCGAACTACGACAGAGGTTGAGCAAGCTCAAATATTGGCTTCGTTTGTCGATGCAAACAACAAAGTCATGCTGGTACTGGCAGAGCATGATGAGATCGCAGGCTTTATTGTCGGCATTGGTCAACCAGCAAATCGCAATAAACATGTCTTGTATTGTGTTATCGGTATTCAACAATCTACCACCGGACAAGGATTTGGTAAAAAGTTGTTTTCTGCGCTGACAGAGTGGGCAACAGCGCGGGCTTTTACCCGTATGGAGTTAAATGTCATGTGTCATAATGTCCGAGCTTGTGCTCTTTATCACGCTTGTGGTTTTGAGGTCGAGGGAATAAAGCGAAACTCGATGAAAGTTGATGGTGAATATGTTGATGAATACTTAATGGCTAAGCTGATTTAAGTTATGTCACAATTTAGATTTTTGATTGCCTTTCTTCGTGAAAAAATTAGCATGGTATATTACCATGCAACGGTTATTAAAGTGTTTTGTGGCAAATGTTAGGGAAGGTGCGAACAAGTGGATCGCACCTTCACCACGAACTCTTTGTCCGCATTTGAAATGCCCATCACTCCAAA
>NZ_JAPDCN010000009.1:33549-207023 GCF_027706185.1 Aeromonas sp. Y318-3 | reverse complement strand
TAGTTCAGTCGGTTAGAATACCGGCCTGTCACGCCGGGGGTCGCGGGTTCGAGTCCCGTCCGCTCCGCCACTAATTTTAAGGCCTTCCCTGATGGGAAGGCCTTTTTGCTATGTGCGATCTTGCCCATAAGTCCCACAGATTTGTACGCAAGAACGAGTACAAAAGCCCAGTCTCACGACCGCGCGTTGGTGTTTTTAGCGTGTTAAACAGCCAGTGTTAGCATTTATCTAGAGGAAGAGAACTAAAACCCTGTCATCTCCTCCATTTTCTATCTATATCAAGATCTTATCTGATGGATTGCTGGCCATTTTAACTGGTTTACTTTTGGCCAAACTCTGTTCATGGTGCGCGATTAGGGTTGTATCTCGCTTATAACTCGGTAGAGTAAGGGCATCTTGAGTTTGCCTGTCCCGTGCCGAGTTTGCCGGGTTCCAGGTGTAACTTGGCCAGTTTTTATCAACCTTAAGTCAGTGGTATCGATATGGAACAAGTAAACAAGTCCACCTTCAGCGATGTACTGGAATATGTGCGTATGTCCCGTCGCCAGAACAAACTCAAGCGTGAAATTGCGGATAACGAAAAGAAGATCCGTGACAACCAGAAGCGCGTACTGCTGCTCGACAACCTGAGCGACTACATCAAGCCGGGCATGAGCATTGATGATGTACAGGCGATCATCGCCAACATGCGTGCCGACTATGAAGAGCGCGTGGATGACCACATCATCAAGAACGCCGAGCTCTCCAAAGAGCGTAAAGAGCTGAGCACCAAGCTGAAGGGCATGAGCTCTCACAAATAAGCGTTCAGCTTTCGCTTAAGAGACACCGGCCACTGGCCGGTGTTTTGTTATCAGCTCGGATCTCTGCCACTCCTGCAACAATCGGCTCCCCTTTTTAGAATTGCCCTGTTACCATCACTACAAAGCGGTCAATAGTTTCAAGCCATTGACTTGAAAAGACTAAGCTTGAGTGAAACACAATAAATTGCGCAACCATGGTGGGGCTGATATGGGCGCATCAGAACAGACGGATTTGACACAAGTGGCATCTCACGATTCATCTGTCCAGACCTCGGACGGGAACCCAAAGCGCAAGCGTCGTCCCTGGTGGCGTTGGCTGTTCTGTTTTCTCTTTTTATTGTGCCTGGGGGCGGTGATCGCTCTGGTTGGCTATGAGATGAAAACCTCGAAGCTGCAATCTCAGGAGATCTCCCGCTATGCTGCCAAGCTCACCTATCAGGTCGAGCCAGGCCAGAGCAAACAGATCGCCTTCCCTGAGGATGGCCCGTTCGACAAGCGGCTCGGCTATGTGCAACTGCCGATGATGCAGGAGCGTCTGCTGCAACGGGGTTATGAAGTCAGCAAGCAGGTGCATTTTTCCGACGCACTCTATGACTACGCCAGTCGTGGCTTCTTCGTGCCCTATACCGAGAAGGTACAGGCCGGGCTGACGCTGCACGATTGCCGCGCCGAGCCCTTCTATCAATTCAAGTATCCGACCCATCACTATCCGGATTTTGACTCCATTCCGCCGCTCGTCATCCAGTCGCTGCTGTTTATCGAGAACCGCGACTTGCTGAGCAATGAAGAGCCGTTGGCCAACCCGGCGGTCGACTGGCCCCGTTTTGCCAAGGCGGCGCTCTCCCAGGTGGGCAAGGCGCTCGATATGCAGGATCAATCTGCCGGTGGCAGTACCCTGGCGACCCAGGTGGAGAAGTATCGCCACTCGCCGGATGGCCTGACCCTGTCGCCGACCGAGAAGATCCGTCAGATGGCCTCTGCCAGCGTGCGGGCCTATCGTCTCGGGCCGGAAACCCTCGAAGCGCGCAAACTGGTCGCCTGGGCCTATCTCAACTCGGTGCCGCTCTCGGCTGCGCCGGGATATGGTGAGGTGCATGGTTTGGGAGATGGTCTCTGGGTCTGGTTTGGTGCCAACGTCGATGACGTGAACCGTCTGCTGGATCCCGCCCGCAACCAGAATGCGCCGCTGGCCGAACAGGGACTTGCCCTGCGTCAGGTTGTCTCGCTGATGATTGCGCACCGCCGTCCCTCTTACTATCTGGCTCAAGGGCGAGAGGCATTGGCTACCCTGACCGACAGCTACCTGCGCCTGTTTGTGCAGGAGGGGATGATCACGCCATCTCTGATGGAGGCGGCGCTCAAGGCCAAGATTACGTTCCGTGACTTCCTGCAGTCCCCGGCTATCACCCGGGTGAACAATAACAAGGGGTTGCAAGTTGCCCGTACTCGCCTGAGCCGCCAGCTCGGGGTGCAGCTCTATGACCTCGATCGGATGGACCTGACTGCCGATACCAGCCTCAACATGCCGCTGCAGAACGAAATCTCCCGTTATCTGCAACAGCTGGCCGACCCGACGTTTGCCGCCCAGGTAGGGCTGTTTGGTGAGCGCCTGCTCTCGCCTGAGAAGACGGGCGATGTGCGCTACAGCTTCACCCTGTTCGAGAAGTCGCCGGAAGGGTTCAAGGTGCGGGTACAGACCGACAACACCGATCAGCCGTTCGATATCAACGAAGGTTCCAAGCTGGAGTTGGGCTCAACCGCCAAGTTGCGGGTGCTGACCACCTATCTGGAGATTGTGGCCGAGCTGCACGACAACTATGCCGGGATGCCGGTCGAGAATCTGCGTAAATTGGCTGCCGTCTCTCAGGACAACCTCAGCCGTTGGGCCATCTCCTATCTGATGACGGCTCAGGACAAGAGCCTGCCTGTGATGCTGGAAGCGGCGCTGGATCGCAAATACTCCGCCAGCCCCAACGAAGGGTTCTTTACCGGTGGCGGCATGCACACCTTCAACAACTTCCGCCGCGAGGATAACAATCGTATTCCGACGTTGCGTGACTCTCTGCGTGAGTCGATTAACTTGCCCTTTGTACGGTTGATGCGCGATATCGTGCGCTACAGTCTCTACAAGGAGGGCAACCGTGCCCAGTTGCTGAAGGATGACAAGGATCCCCGCCGTCAGGAGTATCTGGCCAAATTTGCCGACAAAGAGGGCCAGACCTATCTGCTGCGCTTCTGGCGCAAATATCGCGGCAAGACCCCCGAGGAGCAGCTCGATACCTTTCTTGACGGTCTCAAGCCGAGTGCGGTACGTCTGGCGGCGGTTCACCGCTACCTGATGCCGGAAGCCAGCGAAGCCTCATTTGCTGCCTTCCTGGCGGAGCGGCTGCCGCGGGAGAAGCTGAGTGCGAAACGTGTCAATCAGCTCTATGTGAGCTATGGACCGGGCAAGTATTCACTGCCGGATCAGGGCTACATCGCCCGGGTTCACCCGCTGGAGCTGTGGTTGCTGGCCTATCTCAAGGAGTTCGACAAGGCGACCTTTGCCGACGCGGTGGCGGCCAGTCGTGACGAGCGGCAGGAGGTCTACAGCTGGCTGTTCAAGACCCGTCATCGCAGTGCCCGTGACAGCCGGATCCGCACCATGCTGGAGGTGGAAGCGTTCCTCGATATCCATCAGCGCTGGGCCAAGCTCGGTTACCCGTTCGACCATCTGGTGCCTTCGCTGGCGACCGCCTTGGGCAGCTCCGGCGATCGCCCGGCAGCGCTGGCTGAGCTGATGGGGATTATCCAGAATGGCGGTATCCGCTCGCCAACCCTGCGTATCGAGCACCTCTCGTTCGCCAAGGGGACGCCCTTCGAGACCGAGTTTGAGCCGCAGCACTCCGAGGGCACCCGGGTGATGCCGGCAGAGGTGGCTGCCGCCCTGCGCAGTGCGCTCTCCAAAGTGGTTGAAGGGGGTACGGCAAGACGTATCGCCGGTGCCTTTACCCTGCCGGACGGCACTGTGCTGCAGATGGGGGGCAAGACCGGGACCGGGGATAACCGGATTGAAACTGTTGGTCGTTATGGCAACGTGACCAGCTCACTGGCGCGCAACCGCACCGCGACCTTCGTTTTCTATCTGGGTGAGGATCACTTCGGTACCCTGACCGCCTATGTACCGGGTAGCCAGTCTGACAAGTTCCGCTTCACCTCGGCGCTGCCGGTGCAGGTGCTCAAGGGAATGGCTCCCCTGCTGACGCCTTACCTGCAACCGGGCTCCCATACCCAGTGTCTGGCGAACCATTGATGCGAGCGAATTACCGCTCATCACGCAGATAACTGACCAGAAAAAACGGGGAGGCCGACAGCCTCCCCGTTTTTATTTCCTTATCGGACGCAGCGGCGCTCGATTGCGATCAGGCGTTCAGTACGAACTGCTCGATCACCTGAGCCACGCCATCTTCATCGTTGCGGGCAGTGGTGTGCTGGGCGAGAGCCTTGATCTCGTCGGTGGCATTGCCCATTGCAACCCCGAGACCCGCGTACTCGATCATGTGGCGATCGTTGCCCGCATCCCCGACGCAGATCACCTGATCGGCGGTCAGGCCCAAGTGCTCGGCCAGTGCGGCCACACCTGTTCCCTTGTTGCTCTGCTTGTTCATGAACTCGAGGAAGAAGGGGGCGCTCTGTACCACGGTATAGCGCTCATAGAGCTCTGCAGGCAGTCGCTCGATGGCGCGGGAGAGCTGGGGCGGCTCATCGATCATCATCACCTTCATGATCTGCTCGTCGGCAGGCAGGGTGGCGAAGTCGATCAGATTGATCGGCATGCCGATCAGGCGGGATTCGTGCTCGGTGTAGGTGCTGACACGGGGACTGATGAGGCCCTGGGTGACCGAGAAACCGTGAACGTTCACCTCCAGCTCATCAGCCAGTTTGGCGACGGCGCTGGCGTCACTGCCGGTCAGCAGCTGGCTGCGGATGATGCGCTGATCGGCCACCTGCTGCACCAGGGCGCCGTTGTAGCAGATGACGTAGTCATGCTCTGTGGTGAGGCCGAGCTCTTCCAGATAGCGGCTCATCCCTTCCAGCGGGCGGCCGGAGGCCAGCACAACGGTGACCCCTTTGGCGCGCGCGGCGCTGATGGCGGCGTGGGTGCGGGGAGTAATCTGGCCCTGCGGGTTGAGCAGGGTGCCATCCATATCCAATGCGATCAGCTTGTACATCTCTCACTACCTGAGTCTGGGTGGCCCGCCCGGTGGGGCCAAGGAAGTGGCGAGTGTAGCGAAAATCGGCGGCGGGATCACGGCCGGTTCAGCGATGCGGCCGTGCCGGTTGATCTATTTGTGCCCCTCGTAAGGGGTCATCTCGAGGGTTTCATCATGGATGGTCAGACGGGTAGGGCCTCGGGTGATGGTAACCTTGCGTTTTAAGCTGGCCATCTCGACCTCGATGCCGGAGTAGAGGTGCTGGGTGGCAATGACCTCCATCTGAGCCATCAAGTTTCGCAGCTCCTCCTGGTTGGCGGTGAGCTGCTCATCGAGCTGGGCCAGTTCGGCCAGCTGATGGTCCCGGATCGGTTTGAGCTTGCGCAGGGTATCCGGATTGCGCTTGTCGCCGGGCAGTTGCAGCAACTTCATGACCAGCTCCTTGATTTTCTCCAGCTGGGCCTGACACGCCTGCTGGCGCAGCTTGAGCTGGTGTTCCTGCTCCTTGTGGGTGAAGTAGCCGCCAAGGATCTGCAGCCGGGTATGGTTGGCGGCCTCGGCCCCCAGGCTGGGAGCCATGATCAGGCGATTGGCAATGCTGGTACCCCCCAGCAGAGTGCCTTTGCGCATGTTGCTATCGCCTACCTTGATATCTTGTCCGCTGCGGGAGTAGCAGTGGCTGAGCTGGCTCTGGATCTGGATATCCCCCCCCGCTTCCAGCTGGGCATACTGGGCGTAGCTGGCGTGGATTTCCCCTTGTGCATTGAGCTGGCAAAGGTACTCTCCCTGCTCGTTGCGGCGGCCAATGATGCCGTGGCGTACCGTAATGCTGCCCCCCGCCTCGATCCAGCCCCCTTCGATAAAGCCGCCGATGACGATGTCACCGCTGACCCGGATCTTCATGCCCGGGTTGACGTCGCCGCTGACGATTAAGCCCCCTTCAAAATCAATGTGACCGTGGCGGGCATCCACCTGTTTGACGCTGAGCACCTCGTCCACCTTCATGCCCGCTTTCTCCTGACAGGGCAGGCCCGCCCGACCGGCAATCAGCAGGTCGGGATCGTCGGGGGAGATGAAGGTGCCCTCACCAGCACTCATCGGACTGTCTTTGCCATCCTTGGCGGGCAGGTCCTGACCGGTCACGGTAAAACCGGGTACCCCGACGGTGGCCGGATGACGGCGCATCAGCGGAGCGCCTGCCTTGACGGTGACGATGGAGCCGAGATCCCGCAGGTCGACCTTGCCATGACCCAGCTCCTGCGGTTTGAGGATCCGTTCGGCCGGGGTCTCCACCAACCGCTCATAGCGAGTGTCCTGACCATTGACGGCAGGCTGGCCGTTGGCAATCACCAGCTTGAGCTGACTGCCGGGGGCGGCCTCCTTGGCTGACTGGATGGCAGCGGTGAGCAGTTGCTCACTCACCCCCTGTTTGATTTCGCTGATGGCGATCGCCTCTTTCAGCTGTTCCAGCGTCACATACTTGCCACCCCAGTCGGCAGTGATCTGGGCGATGGCGCTCATGCGATCCTTCTCCACGATTACGGCGAGTCGGGCATCCTGACGCTTGCCGACAGGGATGGGGTTGGCGGGGACGGGGGCGGCAGGGTTGGTGAGCAGGGTATTAAGCAGGCTGATGGCCTGTTTGATCCCCTCGGGCAGCGGCTGATAGCGGCGACAGTTGGAAGCGAGCAGCAGAGCCTGCACATCCTGTTCCGTGACAGGTTTGGTGAGACCGGCGGCAATCCGCAGGCAGACCAGTTCCATATCGCTTGATAGCAGCAACCACTCTTTGCTTAACACCGCATCTCCTTGCTGGATGAGAACGGAGCGATCGGCTCGCTCCTCTACTGTCATTTAATCTCTCAATGAATTAATAAAGCGAGTCGCCAACCCTGAGAGTGGGCAGTATTCAGATATTTCCTCTGAATGGTCAATGAATTGAAGTCAAATCGGTGATGGCGGCCAGATAAATGTGGGCGCTGTTTGGAAACGGAGTGAAAAGACGGATCGCAGCGCCAGCGACATAGGGTCGCTGGCAGGGGAATGGCGGTTCTTATCAGCTGCGCTGGGCTGTTCTGGCCAGGGTGAGGTAATCGCCAAGCACCGGCTCACCCAGCATATGGCGGCGCAGCATGTCGAGGGCGGCAAAGGCGAGGATCTTGCGGCGACTCTCCGGGTCGGGGTGGCTGACCTTGACCGTCTGACCGATGTGCATGCCATCGGCGCTGAGCAGCAGTGGTACCCCCTCTGCGCCCTCTCGCCCTATGGTCAGTTGCAGGCCCGCATCGGTTGTCGGCAGTTGCGCCAGCTCATCGGCCAGTTGCGCGCTGAAGTTGGCCTCCAGCCTGGGATGGCCGTGACAAAGCGCCAGCAGCGCACCTCCACTCTCCCCCTCCAGCAGAGTCAGCGGTTTGTCTTGCAGCAGCGCAAGGATCTGCTGCGCCGGTTCCGTATCTCCGCTGCCAACCAGCCAGGGACGGATCGTATCCAGCAGTCGGCGCTCGGCACTCTCCATGTCAGCGGTACTGGCGCCGTGGCCGATCAGTTTCAGCTCGATAAGGGGCATGGAGGAGCGGTAACCCAGCTCAATACCAGCTGGCCAGGGTTCGGCATCCAGCATATCGCTGAGGGCGGATTCCGAGATGCCGAAGGTGTAAAAGCGACGCAGCTCGGTGTCGATCTGCGCCCCGGCCAGCTGTTTGAGGCGCGGCAGAATTTGCTCGCGCACCATCTGTTTGAACTCGAACGGCACGCCCGGGGTGAAGAAGAGCTGGCTCTGGCCACTTCGCACCACAAAGCCGCAGGCGGTGCCGACCGGGTTGTCGAGGATTTCGCTCCCCTGTGGCAACCAGGCCTGTTTGGCATTGCTTTGTGCCATGGGGCGACCACGGCTGGCGTAGCGGGCCGTGATGGTAGCAAGCCAGTTGGGGAAGAGGGTGAGCGGCTGTTCAAAGGCTTCAGCTGCCGCCTGAGCAGTGAGGTCGTCGGCAGTGGGCCCGAGCCCGCCACACACCAGCACCACCTCGGCGCGGCTGGCACTCTCTTGCAGCACCGTTTTCAGGTCGGTGAGGTTGTCCCCTACCGTCAGGCGACGGCGCACCTGCCACCCCTGTTCCAGCACCAGAGCGCTGAGCCAGGCCGCGTTGGTATCCACCACCAGACCCGTCACTATTTCGTCTCCGGTACTGATGATCTCGATACGCATGGCAGGCTCCTTGGATTAAACGGGTGGCAATGGTTGGCCTCGGGCCAACACAATCAGGCTTTGTTGTGCTCGAAGTAGTAGCTGATCCGGGTACGCGGATTGAGGTACTCGAACACGGCGGGCGGCAGCCGTTTGGGGTGGATCACCTTGGCGATTGACAGTTCGGCTTGCTGCAGGTCGATGATGGCGGCTTCCTGACGGGGAATGCGCGGATCGTAGACCAGCACCGAGGGGTAGAGCAGGCGGGAAGCGTTGACCGACATCACCAGCCCCACCTGACCGTTGGAGAGTTGCACCACGCTGCCGGGGGGGTAGATCCCCATCAACCGGATCAGCATGCTGAGGTACTCCGGATTGAACTGCGCCTTGCGCTGCTTGTAGAGGCCGCTCAGGGCCGAGTAGGGCACCTTGGCCTGCATGTGGCAGAGGTTATCGTACTCGTTGATCAGCGACACCATCTGGGTCAGCGGATCGAGCTGGCCACCCTTGAGCCCTTCCGGCCCGCTGCCATCGAGATATTCGTGGTGATGGAGCACGATCCCCTTCGCCTCGGCCGGGAAATCCTTGGCCAGATTGAGCAGATCCAGCCCGTAGCGCGGGTGCTGGGCCATCAGATTCTGCTCCGGCTTGGTCAGCGGCTCGGTCTTGCGCAGGATCTGGCTCGGGATCTTCAATTTACCGATGTCGTGGAATAGGGCCCCCATGCCGACCTGACGGATCTCGTCGGCCGTCATGCAACACTCCTTGGCCAGCAGCATGCTGAGCACGCTCACATTGAGGGAGTGGAAGTAGAGGTTGTTGCCATCCTCGCTGTCGGAGACCAGGTGCAGCACCATTTCGTCCACCGAGAGCAGTTGCTCGGTCATGGCATTGACCAGCTCCTGCGCCTCGCCGATGGCATTGAGGGGGCGGGACTGGATCTTGCTCATCACGCTGCGCACCTGCGCCAGCGACTGCTGGAACTGCTTCTCGCACTGCTGCAGGTTGCGGCGATAGAGTTGCAACTGCTCGATGCGGCGATCCTTCTCCTGCTGCATCTGGGCCTGGCGCTGGGCGGCGTCTGCGCTCTCTTGTTGCTGAGGCTGTACCTGATTGAGGGGCTTGGGCGGAACGTCGCTCTTGTCGGGAATGATGGTGACCAGTTTCAGGCCGAGACGGCGGATCAGCTCGATCTCTTCTTCACTTTTGATCTTGAAGCTGGAAAACAGGAACGGGTGTTCGCGCCACCCCAGTGGCAGGGATACATAGTTGCCGACTTGCAGTCGATCTACGGAAATCTTGATACCGGTCATTATCTTGGAAGCAGGAGACACACTGAGCCGTATGCTAGTCAAAGGCGGGGGTGAATACAAAAGGTATCTGATGACAGGGCTGGAGCTTTATTATAGGCTTCTGGATGTCCAGACATATTTACCGATGCAGTACAGGGAGTAAGCATGCCGATCAAGATCCCGGATCAGTTACCCGCCGCCGAAGTGCTGGGGCAGGAGAATATCTTCGTGATGACGGAATCCCGGGCCGTCACCCAGAACATCCGCCCGCTGCGGGTGCTCATCCTCAACCTGATGCCAAAGAAGATTGAGACCGAGATCCAGCTGATGCGGATGCTCTCCAACTCGCCGCTGCAGGTGGATGTGGATCTGCTGCGCATCGATGACAGGGAGTCAAAGAACACGCCGCAGGCCCATCTGGAGAACTTCTATCACGACTTCGAGCAGGTGCGTGGCAATAACTACGACGGCATGATCATCACAGGGGCGCCGCTCGGGCTGGTGGAGTTCGAGGAGGTGGTCTACTGGCCGCGTATCGTCGAGATCATCGAGTGGTCCCATCAGCATGTCACCTCTACCCTGTTCCTCTGCTGGGCGGTACAGGCGGCGCTGAAAGCTTTGTATGGCATGGAGAAACAGACCCACGGCGAGAAGCTCTCCGGGGTTTACCGCCACCATCGCCTCGATGAGCACGAGCCGCTGCTGCGCGGTTTCGATGACGAGTTTGTCGCCCCCCACTCCCGTTACGCGGCGTTTGATGGCGATCTGATCCGTGCCCAGACCGACTTGCAGATTTTTGCCGAGTCAGAAGAGGCGGGGGTCTATCTGGCGGCGACCAAGGATTGTCGTCAGGTGTTTGTCACCGGGCACCCGGAGTACGATGCCCTGACGCTGGACGGGGAGTATCAGCGGGATCTGGCGGCAGGGCTCGACCCGGCCATTCCGGTCAACTACTACCCGAATAATGATCCGGGCAAGACCCCGCGCGCCAGCTGGCGCAGCCACGGTCATCTGCTGTTTGCCAACTGGCTCAACTACTACGTCTATCAGCTCACCAGCTATCGGGTGGAGGATATCGGCAAGGTCTTTACCTACGACCAGGGAGGCAAATAGTCAGTCGCCCTGCGCCAGCCTCTTGGCCAGCTGGTCGAGCCATTGGCGGTGGCAGGCCAGGGTAAACGCCTTGGGTCTGTGGGCCTTGATGGCGGCCATCGCCTCTTGCTGTGGCTGGCCGAGGGTCATCAGCAGCGCGGCGGCGACCAGACCGGTACGACCGCTTCCCCCTTTGCAGTGGATGACCAGATGTTTGCCATCCCCCAGCAGCTCGCGCAGCTGTGGCAGCGCCTGTTGCCAGGCAGCCTCGAAGTCGGTGTCGGGGGCCAGATCATCCTCGATGGGCAGATGGAACCAGCGCATCCCTTCGTGTTCGACCTGCTGGCCGAGCTGCGCCAGTTCGAGTCGGATCAACTCGGCGCTTGTCATCAGGGTCACCACCCCGTGGGCACCGGCCAACCGCAGTTGATCGAGCGCCAGGGTCAGCGGCACCTGCTGGGTGCCGGGGCAGGGGGTCAGCAGCAGCTGACCGTCGACACGGGGAACCTCAAGGCTCCAGAAGGGGTGATACGGGTGCATGGCGGATCCTCGCGTGGTGGCCGCAGGGCTGCGGCCGGTGAATGGCGCCAAGGATAGGCGGGGCAGGGGGGATGTCAATGGCCGTTGTGTTTGCCCCGGTTTACGGGCAGAGTCTAAAAAAATGAGCGGTTCAAGGAGTTAAGATGAGAAACCTGGATCAACTGGATTTGGATATCCTGGCCCATCTGTTTCGGGATGCGGGCATGACCAACAAGGATCTGGCCGCGCTGGTGGGCGTTGCCCCCTCCACCTGTCTGGAGCGGGTGCGTAAGCTGCAGCAGGATGGCGTGCTCAAGGGGGCGCACTGCGAAGTGGATTATCAGGCCCTCGGTGGCCACATTCAGGCCATGGTCTCCCTGCAGCTGGCCCGCCACAGCCGCCAGATCATCGATGCCTTCCGCGATGCCATTCTGGCGCTGCCCGAAGTGATCAGTCTGTTCCACATGGGGGGCAAGGATGATTTTCTGGTGCACCTCTGTGTCTCTGATACCGAGCACCTGCGCAACTTCGTCTTCGATCACTTCACCTCCCGCGAGGAGGTGGTGCACCTCGAAACCTCGCTGGTATTCGAGCACAAGTTCAGCCGCTCCCTGCCCTGCTTTCCCCAGCCATAACGGCCAGTGGGCCGACAGTATGAATAGATAGAAAAAACCGCCAGCTGGCGGTTTTTTCTATTCTGCTATGGGTTGAATCTGCACGGGGTGCTCAATTGGCGGCGGTGCGTTCATCCTTGGCCGTCTGATAGAGACTCTTCTGATAGGCCATGCTGCCCCACAGGGCAAGACCGAGGGCATCCTCCTTCAAGGCGTCCGGCTGCGCCGCCAGAGTCAGCTTCTCGCTGGCATTGTCGTAGACATAGCCCTCTGCCGCCCGCTCCGGTTGCAGGATCACCACATCCTTGCCGCGCATCAGGGCAAAGTTCTTGTCGTACTGCATGATGGCGCGCCCCGGCCAGTCGGCGGGCATGCGGGTCAGATCCTTGCCGAGCATGGGGTAGTCGGCACTGATCCCCATCAGGGAGAGCAGGGTCGGCGCCATGTCGATCTGGCTGACGATGCGCGGATCCTTTCTCGGTGCAATACCGTCGCCCACGATAACCCCCGGAATATGGAAGCGGGGGATGGGCACCAGACTGGCGCCACCGACCCGGCTGTCGTGATCGGCGATGACCAAGAACAGGGTGTCCTTCCAGTATTCGGACTGTTTCGCCCTCTTGAAAAACTCGCCGATGGCGTAATCCGCATACTTGGCCGCGTTGTTGCGGGTCTGCTTGGGTTGCTCGAAGAGTTCGATGCGGTTGTCCGGGAATTCGAACGGATCGTGGTTGCTGGAGCTGAACACCAGACTGAAGAAGGGCTTACCCTCCTTGTGCAGTGCCTTGAAGGTCTCGTCGGCCTTGGCCATCAGATCCTCGTCGGAGGCGCCCCAGGAGCCCTTGAACACCGGATTGTCGAAATCCTTCTGCTCGACGATGGTGGTGAAGCCGTTGCCGAGGAAGAAGCTGCGCATGTTGTCGAAGTGACTCTCGCCGCCATAAATAAAGCTGGTGTCGTAACCCCGCTGTTTGAGCAGATCCGCGATGGTGAAGAAGTTGGTCTGGCTCTTGCCGAGTTTGACCACCGCCTGTGCCGGGGTCGGCGTGAAGCCGGTCAGTACTGCCTCGATACCGCGCACCGAGCGGGTGCCGGTGGCGTAGAGCTGCTCGAAGGCCCAGCCCTGCTGCGACAGGGCGTCGATGTTGGGGGTAAGCGGCAGGCCGCCGAGGGAGCCGACAAACTGGGCGCCCAGGCTCTCCTGCAACAGGATCACCAGATTCTTCGGTTTACCCCGGAAGCTCGCCTGGTTGAAGGTCTGGCTGGGCAGCAGATCGGAGTTGAAATCACTGGCCGGACGGCCACTCTCCTTGCGCATGACCTCGAGCACCTTCTGAGGTGTCATCTCGCCGTAAAACTGGCCGGCATCCTCCTCGGCGCCCATCTGTTTGATGGCAAAGAAGAGGGAGTAGGCGGAGTTGACGGTGAGTGAGTTGACCAGCGGATCCTCGGCAAAGGCGACCATGGCCGGGTTCAGGGCGCGGTGGCCGAGACTGGAGCGGGCACCGAGAAAACCTATGGCCAGAATGAGCAGGGCGAAGGCCGGACGCAGATACCAGCGGGGGAAGCTGAGACCACGCACCAGACGGCCGCTCAGCCACCAGCCACCGGCCAGCACGGCGCCACTGAAGAGTACCGCCAGCAGCAGCTCGGCTTTGCGGCCCGCCCACAGCATGGCGAACACCTCTTTTGGATAGATGAGGTACTCCACATAGAGGCGGTTGGGACGCACGCCATACTCGGTGACAAACGAGGGGGTGGAGATCTCGAGGAACAGCATCAGCCAGAGTCCGACGGTCAGCCAGACGCGCATCAGTTGCAGCCAGCCCCGGCCGATGGCATGGGGGCCTGCCAGCAGCAGAGTGAGCATGGCGGGGACACCCCAGACCCAGCAGAGGGTCGCAAAGTCGACCCGGATCCCTTGCAGCAGCATCTCCTGCCAACCGGCCACGGCATCCACCCGTTCCAGTTGCCAGAGACCGAGGGCGATTCGGCTGAAAGAGAGAGAGAAAAGCGCGAGCGCGCAGAAGATGGCGAAGGGCCAGAACGGGCCGAGTCGCTGTTTTAGATCTGTCATTTTTGTTCCTGAATGAGACTGTAAGCGCCTGTCCACAGACGTTTTTTACTTGTTGTGAGGTTATGACAGATCGAACTGGTTAAGGTTGCATTCAATTTTGTTAAAAGCCGGAATTAACACATTTATCATCTAAAAATGTGATGTCGCGCGCTTAATGAGCACAGCATAACCTGCTGGATAAAATGTGAGCCAAAGCGCGTATGGATGGGGGATGGGTGTTTATAATTGCCGCGAATTATCTCAATCGGAGCCGAAGGGATGCCGGTCTTTATCGATGTCGAGTATGTGCGGGGATGGCGCCTGTTTCTGGTGTTATCGGATGGCACCACGGGGGTGCTGGATCTGACCCCCTGGCGAACCCAGCCGCTGTTTGCAAAGCTGGAGAGCGAGCGTCACTGCGCCCAGGTCTTCATCAACCGTCACCACCAGCTGGAGTGGCCTGTTGGCTGCACGCTATCCGCTCATGAGGTCTATCACCTCATCTCTCCCATTGATGAGCGGGAAGCCTTCAGCTAATCCCCATTTTTTGTGAGCCAACGCCAGATTCCTGTTGCTGGAATGTTTGCCCGTTTGCCTTTCTGAGCCAACTTGGGTAAAACCTGCGCAACATTTTGCCAACTTGCCTTCGCTTCACCTGACAGAGGCTTGCCGCTTTCGCGCCGCAGGCCTTTTTTGCGGCCTGATGGCAAACCTTTCCCTTGCTGAAAGGTTTGGTTGGTTGAATGAAAATAACAAAACAAACAAATACATAAGGAAAATGTATGGCTTGTCATATGCGCACTCCTCTTGCCCTGCTGGTGGGCGGGCTCGCCTGTCACGGCGCTGCCGGTCAGGAACCGGTGCAACAGCTGGATCCCATGGTGGTGGTGGCAACCCGCCCCGCCAGCACCCTGGAGGTGACACTGGATCCCAAGAAGCCCGGTTCCCCCATGCCTGCTGCCGACGGCGCCGGTTATCTGAAGAATGTCACCGGCATGAGCATGGTGCGCAAAGGGGGGCTCGGTGGCGATCCCGTGCTGCGGGGGATGGGGATGTCCCGCCTCAACGTGCAGATGGATGGCGGCATGCTGGCCGGTGGTTGTGGCGGCCGGATGGACCCGCCCACGGCCTATGTGTTCCCCCAATCCTTTGACCGGATCCGGGTACTGAAGGGGCCGCAATCCCTGGAGCAGGGGGCTACGCTGGCGGGAACCGTGCTGTTCGAGCGGGACAGACCCGAGTTCACCGCACCGGGCCTCAAGGCCGATGCCTCGGCCCTCTATGGCAGCTTTGGCCGTGATGATCAGATGGTGGATATGACGGCGGGCTCGACCGACGGCTATCTGCGCGGTCAGTTCACCCACTCCGACAGCGACGATTACCGCGATGGTCACGGCAACGAGGTGCGCTCCTTCTATCGCCGCGAGAACGGCACCGCCCAGCTGGGCTGGACGCCGGGGGAGCACACTTGGCTGGAACTGACCGCCGAGCGCAGCAACGCCCGCGCCGCCTATGCGGACCGCACCATGGATGGCCCCATGTTTGATCGCGAATCCTTCGGGCTGAAGCTCAAGCAGGAGCAGATCACCACTCACTGGCAGCGCAGCGAGCTGACCCTGTGGGACAACTACATCGACCACATCATGGACAACTTCAGCCTGCGGCCAAACAGCGGCATGAAGATGCTCTCCAACCCGGATCGCCGCAATACCGGCGGGCGCTGGGCCAACGACATCGCCCTGCCTGCCGACTGGTTGCTGACCGCCGGGTTCGACAGCAACCGGGATCAGCACCGCAGTCGGAGTGGGGTCGACTATACCACCAAGGATCGCCAGCGCACCCTGCGTTTCGAGCAGCAGGGCGGCTTCGCCGAGCTGGGCCGTCAGCAGGGAGCCCACAGCTACAAGGGTGGTTACCGGCAGGATAGGGTCGAGACCACCCGTTATGGCGCCGGTGAACAGACCCTCTACAGCGATACCCTGAGTCTTAACAGCGGGTTTGGCCGCTACGAGTATCAGTGGTCGCCCCGCTGGTCCAGCTATCTGGCCTGGGGGCAGGCGGAGCGGGCGCCGGACTACTGGGAGCGTAGCAAGGACAGCACCCCGTTCACCCTTAACCCGGAGCGCAGTCGCCAGTGGGATGCGGGGCTGGCTTTGCGTAGCCGCGAACTGGACTTGACCCTCTCTATCTTTAGCGCCGATATCAAGGACTACCTGCTCTACAACAGCAAGTCGAACAAGGTGCGCAATATCGATGCCCAGACCCGGGGTGGCGAGTTGGAAGGGCGCTGGCAGTTTGCCGAGCAGTGGCATCTCGATGGTGGTCTGGCGGTGGTCTATGGCGAAAACCAGAGCGACAACAAGCCGCTGGCCCAGATGCCACCGCTCGATGGCAAACTGGCGCTGGGCTGGCAGCCGGACGAAGCGCTGAGTTTCACCCTGCTGGGGCGCGCGCTGGCGGCGCAGGATCGGGTGGATGTGGGCTCCGGCACGGTCGCCGGTCAGGATCAGGGCGAGACCCCGGGCTTCTTCACCATGAACCTGAGCGGCGCCTGGCAGTTTGCCAAGGGGTGGCAGCTTTCGGCTGGGGTGGACAACCTGTTCGACACCTTCTACTACGAGCACCTCTCCAAGTCGGTGCACGCCAGTCAGGCGGGGTTGGGCTATGAGCAGAGCGGCCGCATCCCCGAGCCGGGCCGGTCCTACTGGCTCTCTGTCAACTACCGTTTTGCCTCGGCAGGGGGGCTCTAACCAGTTGAGTCAGATAACGTTTTCAGTCACAGACACCGCTGTGTGAGCATCGCTATCATGGTGAAAAACAGGCGTATCAGACGCCTGCTCTCACAGCGGGAACATAACAATGAAACAGGGAACGTTACGCTATGGCGGCCTGCTCGGGGCCGCCCTGTTACTTGCGGCTTGCGGCGGCAGCGGTAGTTCAGGTGGGGAGAGCGCTCCCCCCGTCGTCAATCCGCCGGTCACCCACCCTCCGGTCGCCACGGCCAGTCGTGCCTGCTATGGCGACGATCAACCCGCCTGCAACCTGCGCATCTATCAGGTAATGGTGGAGTCGTTTGCCGATGGTGACGGCAGTGCCAACTACGGCGTCGGCTATGGCCCCTCCCAGCACAACGGCGATCTGCAGGGGATCATCGACAGTCTCGACCACATCAAGAGTCTCAACGTCAACGCCATCTGGCTCACCCCGGTGTTCGACTCCTGCGCGGGGCAAGGCGGCGATAACAAGCTCGATGCCACCGGCTACTTCGCCTGCGACTTTTTTGCCGTGGATCCCAACTTTGGCAGCAATGCCAAGCTCAAACAGCTGGTGGACGGGGCGCACCAGCGCGGCCTCTATGTCTTCCTCGACGGGGTGTTTGGCCACGTCAACAAGGTGGGGGTGAGCAAGCCCTCGCCAGAGGGGCGTCTGCCAGCCCTCACCAGCGGCGGTGCCGGTTATCCCGGCCAGCTGGTGGATTACAGCAAGCCGGAGAGCCTCGCCTACTTCAAGGAGGTGGCCCGCTACTGGGTCGAGCAGTACGGTATCGACGGCTGGCGCCTCGATCAGGCCTATCAGCTTGGGCTGGATGATTGGCGCGCCATTCGCAGCGAGGTGGAGCAGGCCAGCGCAGCGCGCAAGGTCGCCGGTCAGCAGTGGGGCACTCTCGGCTACATGGTGGGCGAGGTGTGGAAGGGGGCTGACGACATTCGCGCCCAGGCTTACGGCAGCAGTGACAATCCGGCGCTCTCCTCGGCCTTTGACTTCCCGTTGCGCTACGGCATCCTGCAGGCGCTGGCGGTCGAGGAGTCCGGCAAGGGCGGGCAGGGGGCCAGCGTGCTCGATGCCAGCTGGAACAAGGTGGAGAACTACCCGAATCACGCCATGCCGAATCTGATGCTGGGCAACCACGATCTGGTGCGTTTTGGCGATCTGCTGGAGCGCGGCAACTTCAAGTCGACCGAGTACTGGCAGCGCCACAAGGCGGCCTTCAGCTTTATGGCGGCCCGCTCCGGCCCCATCACCTTCTACTATGGCGAGGAGTTTGGCGATGAGGTGCCGGGCTTTGCTGCCAAGGTTGGTGGTGACTGTGCGGCGCAGGGCTTGTGCGACGATCATGTGGCCCGCAGCGACGGCAAGGTGCCCGCTGTCACCGGCTTTGTGCCGGGTAGCGAACAAGCCGAGCTGAAAGAGTGGCTCGCCCAGCTGCTGGCGATGCGTGCCGCCCACCCCGCTCTCTATCAGGGAGAGCGAGTCAAACTGGTGGCCGAGGGTAGTCTCTATGGTGACATCAAGCAGACGGCGGGAGAGCAGATAGTCTACCTGCTTAACCTCTCCACCACGGCGCTCAGCTACAACCTGCCGACGGGCAAACTGCGCAGCGGCAGCGCGCTGGTGGATCTGCAAAGTGGCGAGAGTCTGGCTATCGGCGGCAGCAGCGTAACGGTGGAGATACCGCCCTTGAGCGGGCGTTTCCTGCGTCTGCAATAAGTCAGCCACAGCCCGCTTTGATATGAGAGAGGGCCCCATCGCGGGGCCCTCTCTGTCATTGTGGGCGACAAAGGCATGGCGGGGTTATGCGGTGCTCTGGCCCCGGTTTTCCAGCCGCTGGCGGAAGGCGCGGGCCAGTCGCTCGTAGAGATCCTGCGCCTCCTTGTCTTCGATATCGCCGCGGATCCAGGGGTTGTCGACGATCTCCAGCAGCACGCAGTCGCGCCCCTGCTGGCGCAAATCGAGCCCGTAGAGGCCATTGCCGAGCTGATGCACTGCGCGGCGAGCGGTCTGCAGTACCCGTTCCGGCACCTCGTTGAGTGGCAGCGCCTCGATCCGGCTCATGTCGAGAGGGTGCTTGCGGCGGCGGATGCGCTTGCCGGGTTCGGGCCGGTAGCGGCGACAGGCGAACAGCGGCGAGCCGTCGAGAAAGCCGATGCGCCAGTCGAACTCGGCGGGGATCCGGCTCTGCACCAGCAGCAGGGCGGAGCGGCCCAGCCCCTCGTCCAGCAGCCGGGCCAGCTGTTGCTCGTCGCTGGCCAAGGCGAGATCCCGTCCCTGCGCCCCGTCGGGCACCTTCACCATCAGCGGCAGGCCGAGCCGCTGCACCAGCTCATCCACATGGTGGCGGCCGCGGCGGGTCACCACCATGGTGGGCGGCATGGGCACGCCGCTGCGCACCATCAGCTCGTAGAGATAGAGCTTGTTGCTGCAGGCGAGGATGGCGCGGGAGCTGTCGATCACCGGCATCTTGAGCTGTTCGGCACGGTGGGCAAATTCGAAGGTGTAGTGGCCGACTGCGGTTTCGGCACGCAGCCAGAGGGTGTCGAACTCCGGCAGCCGCTCGATGGCTGACGGTGGCAGGATCTCGGCCCGGATGCCCTGGGCGGCGGCAGCCCGGATAAAGCGCTCCAGCGCCAGCCCGTCACTGCTGGCACGGCCATCATCGGGATCCACCAGAATGGCGAGCTGGTAGAGCGGCGCCGCCTGCTCCTCGTCACCGGTCCCCACCAGTGCCTGGGCGTGGTGCAGCATCAACTCTTTCTCGCTTGGGCTCAGCTCCAGCGGTGACAGGCTCTGCTGCTGGCGTACCGACCAGCCGTGGCGGCCGCGCTTGAGGGTCAGCTCCTGCAGCGGCAACTGGCTCAGGCCATAGTAATAGCGCGCCAGCCCTGCTAGCTCGTTCTGTTCACACTGGCCGAAGATGGCGCGTACCCGGATCCTGTCCTCGCTCTGCTGGGCCAGCCATCCCTGCGCCTTGCGCCACAGCTTGGCCGGTGGCTGCAGGGGTTGCAGTCGGCTGATGGCTTGCAGACCCGGCAGACAGTGGTGGCCGCGTGCCTGGGCCAGCAGCGAGCAGTAGTAGCCTGCGCTAAGGTGTTCCAGATTGCGGCAGAGGTTGATGATGCGGGGTCGGCCGCCGGTGGTCGGCACGCCATGTTGCAGATAGGTGCGGGCGGTCAGCAGATAATCGGCATGGCAAGGCCAGTCGCCCAGCTCTTCGACGATGACATAGGTACTCATATTTTCGGCTCCACAGATCAGACTGCCTGAACAGGCAGGATCCCCAGTGGGCTTCGATGCACCGACAAGCACGACAATGGCGCGAGGGGAAACAAGAGGTTACAGTGCCTAATATGACGCCTTGGTAACTTGTGATACAAGTCGCATTTTTGGTGCTGAGGATAAATAACCGAACAAGGACTCCCCGTGTTGACCGTACGTGCGGCCCGAACCGATGATCTGGGCGCCATCGTTAATCTTGAACGCTACTGTTTTCCTCCCGAAGTCGCCTTTGGCCGCAGCCGCTGGCACTATCTGCTGGCCCACGCCAAGGGGCGCACCCTGTTGCTGCTGGATGAGAAACATCAGCTGATGGGCTATCTCTGCCTGCTGGAGCACAGAGGCTGGGATCGGCTGGTCATTCAGGCGCTGGCCATCCGCTGGACAGTGCGCCGTCTGGGCTGGGCCCGCCGTCTGCTGGAGCAGGTGATCTGCGAGGGCAAGGCCGCTGGCTGGGGGGCGATTCGCCTCGAAGTGGGGGATGCCAACGAAGAGGCGCTGGCGCTCTATCAAGGATTGGGGTTTCGTCCCCGGCAGCGGCTGGCGGACTACTATGGCCGCGACCAGCACGCCCACCGGCTGGTGCTGCCGCTGGTGAGCGACGAGGAGCGTGAGCGGCGCAGAGCGGCTCGCACTCAGGCGCGCAAGCCGCCTGCGCAGACCAACTGACCATATTGAACGAGCAACATCGAGGAGCAGGATGAGCTGCGACAACTGTCTTGCCACCGCCATCAGGGCCAAGCTGGGGCGCTGCCCGGTCTGTGCCATCCAGACCTTTGTCATCGGTCTGAGTGGCTGGCTGGTCTGGTGGTGGTGCGGCGCCGACACCTCGGTCAACGCCCTCACCGGCCTGCTGTTTGCGCTGGGTGGCTCGGGCCTGTTGCTGCTCCATCTGGTGGTATTTGTCTGGCGCAAGGCGACCGGACGTGAATTGAGCGATGAATAAATCAGATTGGTTTCAACAACATAAATAACAATATCGGTTGAGATAATGGAGGTTCAGATGATTGCAATGGTAACGGGCGCCTCGTCCGGTTTTGGTGAGTCCATCAGCCGCCAACTGGTGCAGGCGGGCTACAAGGTGATCGGTACCGGTCGCCGTGCCGAGCGGCTGGCTGCGCTGGCCGACGAGCTGGGCGAGCAGTTTCTGCCGCTGGCGTTTGATGTGCAGGACAAGGCGGCTACCCGCGCCGCCATCGCCGCTCTGCCAGCCGAGTGGAGCGAAGTGGATCTGCTGGTCAACAACGCCGGTCTGGCGCTGGGGCTGGAGCCGGCCCACAAGGCGGATCTGGAAGATTGGGAGCAGATGATTGCCACCAACATCAGCGGCCTGACCCTGCTCACCCGCTTGCTGCTGCCGGGCATGGTGGCGCGCAATCGCGGCCATGTCATCAACATCGGCTCCATCGCGGGTACCTACCCCTATCCGGGCGGCAACGTCTACGGCGCCACCAAGGCGTTCGTGAAGCAGTTCAGCCTCAACCTGCGCGCCGATCTGGCGGGCACCGCCATCCGCGTCACCAACGTGGAGCCGGGCCTGTGCGGCGGCACCGAGTTCTCCAACGTGCGCTTCCACGGTGACGATGCCAAGGCGGCCTCCGTCTATCAGGGGGTGGAGGCGATCCAGCCGGAAGATATCGCCAATACCGTGCTCTGGGTGAGCCAGCAACCGGCCCACGTTAACATCAACAGCATCGAGATCATGCCGGTGGCCCAGACCTTCGGCCCGCTCAATATCAGCCGTCGCTGATCGCTGCATTGGCTGAAACAAAAGAGGCTCCCGTGGGAGCCTCTTTGCGTTGGCGAGCCGGTCACAGGCTCATGATCTTCTTGAACTCTTCCTCCGAATACTTCTTCTCGCTGCGCTTGGTCAGATCCGTCATCAGCTTGTAACGCAGATCTTTGGCCATCTGATAGGTCTGCTCCAACTGGCCATAGGAGTAGTCGGCGGCCAGCCCGATGGCGGTAGCCTTGTCGCTGGCGTAGGCCTGCTTCAGGCTCTTGTCGAGCAATGCCACCTCCTTGTAAAGCTTGCTGCTCTCCTTGCTCCAGACGCCGCGCAGCAGCGGTAGGTATTTGTCTGGAGCGGCGCTGGCCAGCGCGGTCAGGCTGCGGAACTGCCAGTAGGCGGAATCATCGGAGTAGCTGTCGTTACCGGTGCGATAGGGCAGGGGGTAGGATTCCAGCGCGTTGTAGAGCGGCACCATCACAGATTCGGCCAGCACGCCATAGCTCTGCCAGATGAGCCCCTGCAGCTCTTTGGGCATCTCCTTGCGCAGTTGGATGACGTGGGATTCCAGCTGGCGATCGACGCGGATCGGCCGCTCCGCCTTGCCCGCCAGCGACGTGCCGTCATAGGTGGCGCTCAGCACCCTGGCCACGTCCGGCACGGCGATGGGGGCATCCGGCTTCATAAACAGTGGATATTGCGCCTGCCGGGTCGCTTGTTTGTGGGAGGCGGTCAGCATGTTCTGGCCGAGCCACTCCCGATCCACGTTGTAGGGATCGGCAATCACTCCGAACGCCTTGGCGAAGTTGAACTCTTTCGGGTCGGCGTTATCCAGCAGTTTGTGCTCGCGCACGAACTCCAGCAGCTTGGGCGAGTGCAGCACATCGGCGCTGTCGAGATTGACGCCGTGGATGCGCAGACCGTTGGCCACCATGGCGTAGCTGTCGTCCGGTACCCGCACCGCAATCCAGTGGTGGCCGGAGCCAATTTCCATCAGCCAGGCTTCGTTCACATCTGCCAGATAGAGGCTGTTGCCCTCACCGGCGCCATATTGCTCCACATAGCGTCCAAGCAGCTCGACCCCCTCTTTGGCTGTTTTGACCTGCGGCAGGATCAGGGTCGGGATGATGGCTTCAATCACTCCTTTCTCGATCAGCGGATCGGCTTTCCGGGCCTTGTCGTTGACCTCGGCACTGGTGGTGGCCGAGATGGCGACGTTGAACTCGTTGATGCCGCGCTCTTCATAATATTTGCCTGCCGGATCGCTGGTGGTGGCATCCCAGTCGTGGATGGCGGAGTAGGCGAAAAATGCTTTGGGCATCGGCACTTCCAGCCCGTTGCCCAGTTTCCAGACCTTGCCCTCGTTCTGCTGCGCGGGCCGGAAGGCGAGGTACTTGTTCCAGTTGTTGACGCCAAAATCCTCGTTTCTGGCGATCATCACGCTGCCGTCCAAGCTGGCTCCCTTGCCGACAATAAGGCCGGTACAGGCGTCGGCACTGGTGCCAAGCAGGGTGAGCAGGGTGGCAGAGAGAAGACTCAAGGTGTGTTTTTTCATAGGTGTACCCGAAGGGTTGCGGTGAGTGAGAGTCAGACGAGGGGATGAGGTGTGGGGAGGCTGCAACTCCGAACTGGCAGCGGAGTGAGCACGGCAGATTGGTCTGCCTGTTATTGGTTTTTCGAACAGATCATCCATGACACGGCTGGCTGGTTGTGATGTGCGCCAAAATTGTATTCCTGAGTGGTTGTTTATTTTGTGATCGAGCTGCGGTTCCTGACTTTTCTCTGGCGTCGTGGCGCGTGGACGGCGAAATGTGCCAAAACAGCGAGAGCCGGCAGCAGATGAGTCATGATTCTGACGCCAGCCTTGCGTGTGGGGCGTGGTGAGATCCGCCATAGCGCGGGATCTTGCACTATCTGACAAGTTGGCCTGTAACTTGCTGGTTTAATTGATAATGGTGGGGCCTGACGCCCCATGTGACCGGATCAGCCTGTGCCCATTGCCGCAGATGCGCACTGAATTGGAGCCCCCATGGATATCAAACCCTACAGCCAGCAGCTTGCCCAGAGCGCATCCAACAACCGTGCCCTCGCTACCCTCAACAGTGCCAGTAGCGGCGGTCAGGGCGGTGGCTGGGAGGAGATGGTCAGCCTCTCCACCCAGCGCATGACCGGCCAGGCCCAGCAGGTGCTGACCTACGAACATCTGGCCAAGAACAACAAGTTGCCACCGGCGCTCGATATGAGCTCCGACAAGGGGGGCGTGGTGCAGCAGCTGGTGGACAAGGCGCTCGGTTTCGATCGCAAGAAGTTCAACGAGATCGAAGAGAAGCTCAAGACCATCGCCGATAACAAGAAGCTGACGCCGGAAGAGCGGGCGGAACAGAGCAAGCCGCTCAACGAACAGCGAGAGGCGATGCTCAAGGAGGCGATGGATCGCCTGACCGGCAAGAAGAGCTCATCCACAGATAAGGCCAAAACTGCCTGATCCTGCCGCTGTTCTGAGATCTACCCGGTCGGCACCGATGGGCCAGTGTCGACCGCCGATGGGCAAGCTTCTGCCACCTCTTTTGACCTCACCTCCCCACAGGCGCACAATGTCCGCGCATTGAGCCAGTCGAGGAGTCCGCCGTGTACAACTTCCAATATGCCAATCCGACCCGCATCTGTTTCGGCGAGGGACAGATCGCCAGCCTGCCCGAACTGATCCCGTCCGGCAGCCGGCTGCTGGTGCTCTACGGTGGCGGCAGCATCAAGCAAAACGGCGTCTATGAGCAGCTGACCCGGGCGCTGGAAGGGGTGACGTGGCAGGAGTTTTCCGGCATCGGCGCCAACCCCAGATTCGAGCTGTTGATGGAGGCGGTGGCGCAGGTGAAGCGCGAGCGCATCGACTTCTTGCTAGCCGTCGGCGGTGGCTCGGTAGTGGATGGCACCAAGTTTGTCGCGGCGGCCGCCTGCTACGAGGGGGATGATCCCTGGGATATCTGCGGCAAGCAGGCGAGTGTGCACAAGGCGCTGCCGATGGGCTGCGTGCTGACTCTGCCGGCGACCGGTTCCGAGAACAATCCCACCTCGGTAGTGAGCCGGGGGGATGTGAAGATCTCTTTCAGAAGCCCGCTGGTGCAGCCGCAATTTGCGGTGCTCGATCCGGCGACCACCTACAGTTTGCCGCCGCGCCAGACCGGTAACGGGGTGGTGGATGCCTTCGTCCATATTGCCGAGCAGTACCTTACTTTCCCGGTCGGTGGCGAGGTGCAAGATAGGCTGGCGGAAGGTTTGCTGCAGGTGCTGGTGGAGAACGGCCCCAGGGCGCTGGCGGAGCCGACCAACTATCAGGTGCGGGCCAATCTGATGTGGGCGGCCAGTCTGGCGCTCAACGGCCTTATCGGTTGCGGAGTGCCGCAGGATTGGGCCTCTCACGCCATCGGCCATCAGCTGACGGCGCTCTACGGGCTGGATCATGGCCAGAGTCTGGCGGTGGTGCTCCCCTCACTGCTCCGTGAGCGGGCGAGCCAGAAGCAGGACAAACTGGCCCAGTTTGCCGAGCGGGTGTGGCATTCGACCCGCGAGGACAAGGCCCTGCGTATCGAAGAGGCGATCATCCGCACCGAGCAGTTCTTCCAGAAGATGGGATTGGGTACCCGGCTTGCCGACTACGGCCTCAGCGAAAGCTGCATTCCGGCGGTCTGCTCCAACCTCAAGCGGGTGGGGCGCACCGCGCTCGGTGAGCAGCAGGATATCGACCCGGATCGGGTGGCACACATTCTCGCCCGGGCGCTATAAGCCGGCGCCGGTTTGTTTCCCTGGCTGATGCATTTTCCCAATAAAAGAGGGCCGCTTGTTGCGGCCCTCTTGCATGACGGGTTAGCCGATCACTCGGTGCGCGCCTTGAGATAACCGGCGTAATCCGGGATCTGTACGCTGAACGCTTGTCGCATATGGGGGCTGTCCATGATGAAGTCGGCGGTCGCTTCGTTGGTGGCGACCGGGATATTCCAGACTGCCGCGAGGCGGAGCAGCGCCTTCACGTCCGGATCGTGCGGCACCGCATTGAGGGGATCCCAGAAGAAGATCAGCACGTCAATCTTCCCTTCGGCAATCAGGGCGCCGAGCTGCTGGTCGCCCCCCATGGGGCCGGAGAAGAGACAGGTGATGGGCAGTTGTGCCTTCTTGCCGAGCATGGTGCCGGTGGTGCCGGTTGCATAGAGGTGGTGCAGCTTGAGCTCCTCCTTGCGGCGCATTACCCAGTTCAGCAGAGGGGTCTTCATGTTGTCGTGAGCCACCAGTGCCACCCGTTTGTGGGGTGCCATCTCGCGTGCAATCTGTTCCATGGAAATCGTCCGTAGCCTTGTTATTGGAAGAGAGTCGTATCCTAATCGAAAGCCATGACAGATGCTGTGTCGGGCGTATTAACTGTGATCCTGTCGAAAAGTTTTCGGGTCATGGCTGCTCAAATGAAGAGACCCGCGCTGGCGGGTCTCTTTGCTTGCTGGCCTGCTGGCTCAGGAGCCGTGGTGCAGTTGCGACTGCTGGTAGTTCTCCAGCCCGATGCGATCGATAAGATCGAGCTGGGTCTCCAGCCAGTCCACGTGCTCCTCCTCATCCTCCAGGATCTCCTGGAACAGGTCGCGGCTGATGTAGTCCTGCACCGACTCGGCGTAGGCGATGGCTACCTTGAGGTCTGGGATGGCATCCATCTCCAGCGAGAGGTCGCAGCGCAGCATCTCTTCGACGGTCTCGCCGATGCGCAGCTTGCCCAGATCCTGCAAATTGGGCAGCCCTTCGAGAAACAGCACGCGTTTGACCAGCTCGTCGGCGTGTTTCATCTCATCGATAGACTCGTGATACTCCTTGTGCCCGAGCGCCTTGAGGCCCCAGTCATCGTAGATGCGGGCATGCAGGAAGTATTGGTTGATGGCAATCAGCTCATTGGCCAGCACCTTGTTGAGGTGGGCAATGATCTTGGGATCTCCTTTCATCGACAGTGCTCCTTGGTTCGTGCCTGAGGCTTCGATCGTTAGAGCTTAGTCCAGAAAAGTGACAACAAGAGGTCTGGCGAGCCAGCTCGCCTGAGAAAAGGGGTGACCCTGTTGGCGGGTCGCATCAGAAAAGAGGTGTCCGGATCAGGCCACTTCGTAGTAGAGCACGGGTTGATCCTGCTCCATCTTGTCGAGTTCGGCGGCGATGATCTCCATGGTCATGCGCACGCATTTGCCACATTGAGCGCCCACTTCGAGCGACTGCTTGAGCTGGCGGAATTCGCTTTTACCTGACTGCACCGCTTTGCGGATCTGGGTATCTGTGATGCCGCGGCACAAACAGACGTACATGATGGTCACCTCTTGTGGAATGAGATGAAATCTAAATGAGAATGGTTCGTAGTGCAAATAACCATTGGTAATAAGATCCCCTGCTTGCCACTGTGCAACCCCTTGGGGACAATGCTGGCAACCAGAGGAGATCACCATGCTCAAGAAACTGTTCAGCGCCCTGTTCGGGGGCGAGCCGACCAAGGCGCCGGAAGTCACTCCCACCGAATATGCCGGTTATCTCATCTATCCGGAGCCCATGGCGGAAGGGGGTCAGTACCGATTGGCTGGCCGCATTACCAAAGAGCTGGATGGGGTGCTGCAAACCCACCGTTTCATCCGCTCCGATCTGTTTGCCAATCCGGCCGATGCCGAGCGTTTCATGGTGCAGAAGGCCCACACCTTTATCGATCAGATGGGAGATCGCATGTTCGAGCCCCGCAAATCAGCTGACAGCCAAGCTTCATGACACTGCAAGAGGTCACCCTGCTGCGCGAGGCGCTGGCCCGCGCCGGTGAGCGGCGCCTGATCTGGCTGGAGGGGGAGGAGGCCGAGTGCATTGCCCGCGCCCAATCCCTGCTCGGCGAGACCGTCTTCTGGCTGGGTGCTGGGCCCGAGAGTTATGCCCCGCAACCCGCCGCCAAGGCGCTACAGCGGCTCGGTCAGGAGTGCGACACGCTGGTGTTCAACGCTTTCAGCGGCTTTCATCCCGACGCCTTCGGGGCGCTGGCGGGCACTCTGCGCGCCGGTGGCTTGCTGTTGCTGCTGATGCCGCCAAGAACACAGTGGCCTTCATGGCCGGATCCCGACCGGATCCGGCTGGTGGCCCAGCCGGAGGATGCGGGCCGGGCCGGCCACGGCTTTATCGCCCGGCTGGTGCGGTTGCTGGAAGGTGATCCAGCCCTCTCTCTGGTGCCGCCGGTTTGCTCGCAGCCGTGGCAACCGCTTGGGCCCGAACGCAGACTGAGCTGCGATCAGGAACAGGCACTACCTGCTATCCACAAGGTGTTGCACGGTCATCGCCGCCGGCCGCTGGTGCTGAGTGCCGACCGCGGTCGTGGCAAGAGTGCGCTGCTGGGGCTGGCCGCCGCCGAGCTGCTGCGCCAGCAACCCTCGCTGAACATAGTGGTGACGGCCCCCTCGCAGGCAACGGTCGCCACCCTGTTTGCCCACGCTGCTAGCGGGCTAGATACCACGCCTGAACAGCTGAGCGGGCTGAGCTACTGCTCGCCGGATCGGTTGGTGCACGAGGCGATGAATCCCGATCTGCTGCTGGTGGATGAAGCGGCTGCCATTCCGACCCCGCTGCTTGAGGCTATGCTGGCCCGACACAGCCGCATTGTGTTTGCCACCACCGAGCACGGTTACGAAGGGACGGGGCGCGGTTTTCACCTGCGCTTCAAGCGTGTGCTCGATAGCCAGACCCCGGAGTGGCAGGAGATCCGCCTCTCTGAACCCATTCGCTGGAGTAAGCGCGATCCGCTGGAGCCGCTGATTTTCCGCCTGCTCGGCCTCAATGCCGAAGTGGCAACTCCCTTGCCGCCGACCAGCCCGAGCTGGCGTCTGGTCAATCAAGAGGCGCTGGCGAGCGATGAGACGTTGCTCAACCAGCTGTTCGGCTTGCTGGTGCTGGCTCACTACCAGACTACGCCGAGCGATCTCAGATCCTTGCTTGAGAGTCCGGATCTAGACATCCATCTGCTGGAGCAGGATGCGAGCCTGCTGGGTGTGGCGCTGGTGGCGCGGGAAGGGGAGATAGAGCCCGAACTGGCCGAGGCGATCTGGGCCGGGCGTCGCCGTCCGCGCGGCCATCTGCTGCCCCAGTCGTTGCTGGCCCACGCCGGTTTCAAAATGGCGGGGGGGCGCAGCTACGCCCGGGTGATGCGTATCGCCATCCATCCCGAGCTGCACCGGCACGGTCTGGGGTCGCTGCTGCTTGGCAGGCTTGAAGAACATTATCGTCAGGTGGGGATCGATTACCTCGGTTCTGCCTTTTCGGCCAGCGCCGACCTGCTCCCTTTCTGGCGTAAGGCCGGGCTGGAGGTGCTGCGCATCGGCCTGCAGCGGGATGCCGCCAGCGGCTGCCACGCAGCCCTGCTGCTAAAGGCGCTGAAACCCGAGCATGAGCCCGAGTTGAATCAATGGCAGCAGCGTTTTGTACGCCAGCTGCCGACCTTGCTGGCGGGTGAGTTGAAAGGATTGGCTCCCGAGCTGGTATGGCAATGCCTGCAAGGCAGTACCGTCACCGCAACTGAGCTTGGCGAGTTCGAGCGCGATGAGGTTGAGTGCTTTGCCCTGCATCACAAGCCGTTCGAACTGAGCCAGTCGAGCTTGCAGCTGTGGCTGGCGCGCAATCTGGCTGTGCTGGCTTCGCTGACCCCTGACGAACGTTCTCTGCTGATTGCCCCCATCTGGCAATACGCAGAGTGGGGGGCGCTGGCTGCGAGGTTGCAGCTGGCGGGTAAGCCAGCAGTTATCAAGGCGCTGCGGGCACTGCTGGCGCGTCTCCTGATCTCCCCTACCACTCGATAGGTTTGCCCTGCCAGTCGAGAAAGCTCAGCTCGCCATCCGGTTGCAGCCGGTTCATCAGGTTAATCAGATGGTCGGCTACCAGCTCGGGACTCTGCACATTTCCCGCCGGTACATTGGCGTGAAACGGGCGAGAGAGTTGGGTATCCACTGTGCCGGGATGGAAGGCCAGCAATTTGACGCCGGGAGCCCGCCGGGCCAGCTCGATGGCAGCACACTTGAGCAGCATGTTGAGGGCGGCCTTGGAGGCGCGATAGCCATACCAGCCGCCAGCCCGGTTGTCGCCAATGCTGCCGACCCGGGCACTGAGAACGGCCAGAGTGCAAGGCTCGCGGCCAAACAGCGGTAACAACTGGCTGATCCAGCGCAGCGGCAGCAAGGCATTGGTCTGGTAGAAGCGGGTCATGGCATCGAGATTGATTGCTTCGAGTCGCTTCTCTGGCTGGATCTCCCCCTGATGCAGGATGCCGTTGCAGATCACCACCCTGTGCGGTCTCGGTGCCAACTCCGCGATGCGCGCCACCACTTCTGTCATCTGCTCATCGCTGTAATCACAACATAGCCAGTGCAGACCCGGCGATGAGAGGCCAGCAGGTGCGGGCTGACGGCTGATGGCAATCACTGGCCCGACACCCGCCGCCAACCAGTGTGTCACCAGAGCCGCACCGATACCGCCAGAAGCGCCAATCACGACAATGCCTTCACTCATCTCAGGCTCCTTGTGAGTACATGATGGATTTCACCATCCGCCAATGTTGTCCTGATTGGCAGATACGATCGTGCCAGCCTGCGGGATCAAGCGGTTAAGGCTGCAATCTTGCCGAGATCCGAGCCGTTGGGTGAAATCCATTCCTATACTGAGGGAAAACCGCAGCGGTCTGCTGCCCGCGCAACCAGAATGAGAGTCACCATGATGTCCAAAGATGGGGAAGAGCGTAAATCTATCCTGACCGAAAGTGGCACCAACGAGCTTGAGATCATCGAGTTTCACCTCAAGAAGCAGCTACCGGACGGCCGTGAAAAAACCGCTTATTACGGGATCAACGTCGCCAAGGTACGCGAGGTGATCCGGGTGCCGGAAACCACAGATTACCCCAATGCCCAGCGTCATATGGTGGGGGTCTTCTCCCTGCGGGATCGCCTCATCCCGCTGGTGGATCTGGCGGGCTGGCTCGGCATCAAGACCAACCCGGACCCCAGCCACAAGGTGGTGATCGTCACCGACTTCAACAAGATGGCCAACGGTTTTCTGATCGATAGCGTCAGCAGGATCCACCGGGTCTCCTGGGAGGATGTGGAGTCCCCCAGCCAGTTTCTGGAAGCGGGGGAGAACGACTGCGTGGTGGCCGTGGTCAGGCGTGATGGCAACCTCATCATGATCCTCGATTTCGAGAAGATTATCGCCGATATCAACCCCGAGCTCAGCATGGAGAAATACGACGTCACTCAGGACCGCAAGGTGCTCATCGACGATCGCATGATGGCGCTGCGTCAGGGCAAAACCATCCTGGTGGTGGATGACTCGGCCTTTATCCGCAAGATGATCGAAACCACCCTGCGCACCGCCGGCTACAACGTGATCACGGCCAAGGACGGGGGAGAGGGGCTGGAGATGATGACGGATTTCGATCGTCTGGCCCAGGAGGAGAGAATGCCGGTGACCGGCTTCGTCAATGCGGTGATCACCGATGTGGAGATGCCGCGCATGGATGGCATGCACCTGCTCAAGCGGCTGCGGGATACCCCCTCCTACAAGGAGATGCCCATCGTGATGTTCTCCTCTCTGATGAGCGATGACAACCGCCAGAAAGCGTTGCAACTGGGGGCCAACGATACCATCACCAAGCCCGAGATAGGGCGCATGGTGGGGATGATGGACCATATGCTGCTGGGGATTGCCCCGCCCTCGCCCGCCAACAACATCTGACCTGCCGTTAACTTCCAATTAGCCGGTCGAATCCACTGACCGGTGCCTCAAGCGGCCACTCCTTGCCAAGGGGTGGCCGCGCGGTTTTGGCTGTTTGCTGCGATTCCCGACGCCCCTTGTATCCCGGATATGATTCATGTAATGATAATTATTATCATTTGTTGGTGTGAAGCATATGACAGCAACCTGGGTGAAGGGATGGGTCGAGTCGACCGAAGGGGGCAGCAGCATGAGTCACTGGAAACAGCAGACCAGAGAGGGCAACCGGCTGTTTGACTGCGGCGAGTATCATCAGGCGTTGGCCCATTATCAGCAGGCGCTCTGGCTGGCTCGTCAGCAATTGGTGCAGTGGCACGATGTCGATGAGGCGGTGGCGGCGCTGGTTGTGGCTCACCACAATCTGGCGGATCTGTTGGTGGCCATGACCCTGCCCGATCGCGCCGCCGACCTGCTCTGCTATGTGCACGACTGCCTGCTGGCGACCTGTCACTCCCCCGCTTGCTCCTCTCGCCTGCGAGAGGCTGCTTTGCGCCATACCCGCACAACCCGTGCCGAGTTGCTGACGTTCGTACAGCGCCACGGCAGCCACGCCGGGATCATGCGTTCGCTCGGTCACTGCCTGTGTCAGAGCGAGCCCTCATCCCGGCTCCATTAATCCGAACAGAGGTCATCATGAGCCATACCCTGCCTGCCCTGAACTATGCCTACGACGCACTGGAACCCCATATCGATGCCCTGACCATGGAGATCCATCACAGCCGTCATCACCAGACCTATATCAACAACCTCAACGCCGCGCTGGAAGGGGCGCCAGAGCTGGCCGTACTGCCGGTAGAGGCTCTGCTGCGCCGCTTCGATACTCTGCCTGCCACCTTGCAGGGGGCGGTCCGCAACCATGGCGGCGGCCATGCCAACCACTCCCTGTTCTGGCTGGTGATGAGCCCGCAGGGGGGCGGTGAGCCGGGTGGTGAGCTGGCTCTGGCTATCGAGCGGGAATTGGGGGGATGCGATGCCTTCAAGCAGGCCTTCACTCAGGCGGCCCTGAGCCGCTTTGGTAGCGGCTGGGCCTGGCTGGTGGTGGACAAGGCGGGCAGATTGCAGGTGGAGAGCAGTGCCAATCAGGATAGTCCCCTGATGCATGGCCATACCCCGATCCTGGGACTGGATGTGTGGGAGCACGCTTACTATCTCAAGTACCAGAACAAGCGTCCTGACTATATCGCTGCTTTCTATCAGGTGGTGGATTGGGCCGAAGTGGCCCGCCGCTATCAGGCGGCGCGAGGCTGACTTGGTCGCTGGGAATGGGTGTACAGGCTCACCGCCACAACCCGCGCTGCAATAACAGGACCCGCCAGTTGGCGGGTTGTCTGTTTATGGTGTGGTAGTGCTGACGCTGGCGGCTGAAGGGGTCATCGGCAATGTGGGCAAGGCCGCGCTGGGCATCTCGGCGGTGGTTTGTGCCGCGGGTTTGGCGGGAGTGACCGGCTCAGTGGCTGCCGCTGCGGATAAAGCAGGAGTGACTTGTTCAGTCGCGGCCGAGGCAGATGGAGTAGCCGACTCGGTGGCAACCGCGGCAGATACTGCCGCTGGCTTGGCCTCATCCACCGCCGGTTTGGGTTGTTTGAGGCAGGGTTGCAGGCTGCCGATGGTACTCAGTGACTGGCAAGGCACAGGCAGACCGATGGGGACCGGTGCCCCGAGGAACTTGGGCCCCTTGTCCAGTACATAGAGGTCGAGCAGCCCCATCAGGCGGGCAAAGACTTCCCGTACCCGGGTGCGGATCCCCTGATAGGCGCTGGGATCCTCGGCATTGAAGCCGACCGCATCGATACCGAAATGGCGGGCGATGAAAATGGCCCGCTCGTTATGAAAGCCCTGGGAGACCACGGTAAAGCGCTCCTGGCCGAACACCTCTTTGGCGCGAACCACTGAGTCGAGGGTGCGGAATCCGGCGAAATCCATATAGATGGCGGAGGCGGGGATGCCCGCCTTGATCAGGGCGCGGCGCATCTGGCGTGGCTCGTTGTACTGCACGGTAGCGTTGTCACCGGAGACGATGATGAAGTCCACCTTGGCATTGTTGTAGAGCTCGGCCGCCGCCTTGATGCGGTATTTGAAGTAGTGGTTGGGGCCGCCACCGGAGAGATACTTGGAGGTACCCAGCACCACCGCAACCCGGTTGTAGGGCACCTTGTCCACCCGATCGTAGGTGTAGTGACGGGCATCCGAGACGATCCACTCGCTGTAGCCCAGCAGCATGGCAATCAGGGCCAGCAGCAAAACGAGGCAGGCGAGGAGGATCTTGGCAAACTTCTTCATGCGCGGTGCGGTCAGGGTCTGAAGTTGGGAGTGGCTATCGGCATTCTATTACAACTCGGCCGCTGGCGTCAGGCTTGATAACGGGCGGGCACCTCATTCGGGCAGAGGTTGTCGCAGCAGAGGCCGGGAGAACGGGAGGATAAAGAGAGGGGCTGCGGTGGCAGCCCCTCTGTTAGGTGAAGGTCTATCAGTGGGCGGAGTCGTTACCCTTGCAGGCGTCTGACTCCTTGTTGGCTTGCCACCAGGGCAACAGATCCCTGCTCAGCCATGCCTGATAGGCGTCGCTGTCGTTGGCGATCAGCCGGTCCAGCTCCCCTTCGAAGTCGCTCATCGCCTGCTGCCGATCCGGATTGCGCAGCGCCTGTGCCAGCGCCAGCCAGCTGGCGCCGCGACCGGTATCGTTGAGGAAGCGGTGCACGGTATAGGACCAGGAGTAGACCATCTCGCCACCCTGCTCGTAGTCAAGGTGGAGGATAGCCGCCAGTGTCGGGCGCTGGTTGGCAGGGCGGTTTGCCACGTTATCCAGACCCCGGGCAAAGCACTGGCCGTGAGCGATGTACTCTGCAATCCCCTCGGCCCACCAGGTAGTGCGGTTGAGCGGATAGTGGCCGAAACTGCCGTACTGGTTGAAGCGGCCATCCAGATAGTGAACGTACTCGTGGCGCAGGTTCCACACCTGGAAGGCAGGGCGTTTCCACTCCGCCTCATAGGCGAAGAAGCGGGCCTGATTGCCGGGGCGAGCCGGATCCCCCTCGATATAGATGCCGCCATTGTCGGTAGAGACACCAAACAGCGCGCTGCCGTAGCGGCCCCAGTCGGCGGAGGAGTTGAAGATCACCAGCTCCAGCGCTTCGTTGTGATCATCGGCCACCGGTTGCCAGCCTGTCTCCATCTGCTGGTGGAAGCGCTGCTCTTCATCACCCAGCTCGCGGCAGATCCCTTCGGCCTGAGCCAGGGTCAGATCCTGGGCGCGCAGACGCAGGGTGGGTGAGCAGGTGTGCTCGAACGGCAGAATATCTTCCATGCGGATCGGGGTACAAAGCCCGGCGAACTCGCCGCTGATACAGGCTTCGCTGGTGCGATCCGTGTAGGTGAGGTAGTAGCTGGAGAGGGTCAGGGAGACCTCTTCCAGCATGGCGGCCGGATGTTGGCCACCCGGGATCAGCCCCTGCTGGCGCATGATGGCGATGACATCGCGATCCAGCTGTTGGCGATAGGCGATCGCCTTATCCGGGCTGGTGTGATGGAGGTAGCGCATCATCTGGTAGAGGCGGCTGTGGGCATCGAGGATGTTGTTGAAGATAAACAGATCCCGTGAGCCGTCGCGCTGTTTCCAGAGGGCCAGCTCGCTCAGGCCCAGTTGCAGCAGGCTCTGGCGCAATGCCGCCTCCTGCTGCAGCACAGCTGCGCTGAAGTCTGCCTGCTGACCGTAAGAGGCGCTCTGATCGACCAGATTGAGCAGCTCGAACAGGCCATCGGCCCAGGGTTTGTGGCCATTGATCTGTGCCGCATGTTGCACCGCATAGCCGAGCGCCTGGTTGAGCTGGGCCAGCATGGGGGCGGCACTCTGGCGGAAGGCGGCTTGGCCAAGCTGTCCCTGCGCCGCTACGCTCCAGGCTTCCAGCACTGTGCCAGCCTGATCCTGCGGTTCAGCTCCCAGCAGCAATGGGTGGTTGAGCAGATCAATCATCACCCCGGCCAGTGCCCGGGCGACCTGATCACTCTCCTTGCCAACGCCGCCATGGTAGTTGTGGGCGCGCACATAGTAGAGCAGCTTGTCCATTGCCGGATGGGTCGGCTGGTTGGCCGCCAGCAGGGCACGCATCCCGCGAACCACCGCCATCAGCTTGGCGTCATCGTGGCCGTAATCCGCCTGCCAGGCAGGACTGTTCTGGCCGCTCACGTCGGCCACCAGTTTGGCGGCATCGCTGTCGAGCAGATCCACATCGGGCTGCTCGGGCTCGGAGCAGAGACGACCGTTGGCGCGGCGGCACTCCAGCTGCTCCTCCTTGCTGGCCAGCACGATGGGGCGATTGAGCACCCGGCTCTCCTGCCACTCTTTGCTCTCTGGCAGGGGTTGCCACTCGCCGCCGGCGACCGGGTATTGGTAGCCGCTATCTTGCAACGTTACCTGAACCTCGCTGCCAGCGGGGATCACCTGACGACAGATGCGATAGCGGATGGTGTTGCTCCCCTCCTTGCGCTCCTGCGGCTCATCACACTCCTGCTGAGGCGTGAGCTGATCCAGCAGCCACTGATAGCGGCGCCAGACGTGGATCTCGCTGACCTGAGCAGCAGCCTGACTACCTGCCACCGGTTGCAGACGAAAGAAGATCTGCTCCAACCGGCCATCCCGCTCACTCGGGGTCTCTTCAAGTACCTGCAACTGCTGCCAATCCTGCGGCTGATAGTGCCACTCCGACTCGGCGCAGCGGCCCCGCGCGTTGAGTTCGCAGCGATCCAGCTCCCTTTCGCTCTGACCCAGGATGATGGCTTGCGGCAGCGGCAGACGATCCTGCCGCTGGGCGGTCGGCGTGCCCGCCAGCTGCTCCCAGCGACCCTGCTTGAGGCCATAACCAAAGTCATAACTGCTGGCGGGAATGAGCTTGCCCGCCGGAATCCGATCTTCACAGCGCATGAAGCGGATCTGCCAGCCCGCATCTACCTTGAGCTGCGGCTCGCCACACTGTTGCTCGGCCAGTGCGGCGAGATCGCTACTCTGCCAGTCGAAGCGACGGTAGACCCTAAGCTGCTGGTAAGGAGCATTGCTGCTGCGCGCCTTGAGCTCGTAGGTGATCTCGGTGATGCGAGCGGCCAGTTGCCGGCTCGATTCGCCAGTCAGCTGATACTGTCGCCAGTCATTGGGGGAGTAGTTGGCTTGCGCCGAGGATGTCGCCAAAAGCAGGGGGCCTGCCAGCAGCAGCCACCCGGTACCTGAACGGTTCATTTTTATCCCTTTGTTCTTGTTTGTGTATTGTCTTGCGAGTAATCGCAAGGCAATTTAACCAGTTCCAAAGGGATATCAATTGCCAATTAAAAATCAGATAAATCAATAAGATGATGATTTTTTGAGTCTGATCGAGATATCGTGGGTTGGCGCCGCAGTGAGGACTCACATGTTTCTTTTTCTGTTTTCAGAGCAGATCGGGAAATTGTGAGTCCGATCTCATTCAGCTTGTTGTGACGAGGTGGTCTGTTGTCGGGCAACCTTGCCCAGTCGTTGGCGGGAGGGTTTGAGATTGCCGCCAAGATCGGGCCAGGGGAGCCAGTGGTCGGGCACCATAAAGCCGGGCAGGGTGCTGCGGATCCAGGCTGCCAGCTCGGGGTAGGGAACCGGCTCACCGTGCCAGTCGATAAAGGCGGCGGGGCGTTGGCCCCACTCGTCGCTCGGCACCGGCACCACCAGCGCCTGGGCGACAGCGGGATGATCCACCAGTCGCTGCTCGATGGTTTCGGGCTGGATGTTTTCGCCACCCGAGATGAAGAGGTTATCGAGCCGTCCCTCTACCAGCAGTTCCCCTGCCGCAGTGAACCTCCCCTTGTCGCGGGTATGAAACCAGCCTTCGTCATCGAGGGGCAGTTCCAGCTCGCCATCTCGGTAGTAACCGGCAAACAGGGTGGCGCCGCGCACGCAGATCTCCTGCTCCCGGATGCACACCTCCCGTCCCGGTAGCGGTTTGCCAGCTACACCTGCATCGCCGGGGATAGCGGTGCAGACCTGACTGCCCATCTCGGAGAGGCCATAGCTCACCTTGGGTTCGAGCCCCATGGTGCAGAGGCGCTTCACCAGCGGTTGCGGGATGGCGGCGCCACCGAGCAGCAGCTCGCGCAGGCGGGTACGGGCGGGATCAAAGCCCTCAGCCAGCAGGCGCCAGAGCTGGGTTGGCACCAACGAGAGGTGAGTGATGGGCTGGCACTCCAGCCGCTCCTTGAGGGAGCGTTCACGTTGATCCAGCACCAGCGTGGCGCCCGCCAGAAAGACCCGAAACAGGATGGCGTAGCCGCCGACATGGAACAGCGGCAGGGAGAGCAGCCAGCCGCAGGCCTCATCGAGGGGAATGAGGGTGGCAGAGCCGCGTGCCGAGGCCAGGTGGTTGCAGAGCCGGTGCACTACCGCTTTTGGCGTGCCGCTGGAGCCCGAGGTGAGGATCATGTTGTTGAGCTGGGTCGATGCCAGCGGCCATGTTTCCTCGCTTGCCGGCAGTTCGTGCGTGAAGTCGAGGCGCAAGGGTTGCCAGTTGCCTGCCGGGATCTCCCCTGCCGACCAGAAGGCATCGGCATCGAGCTGTACCGCCAGCTCGCGCTGTTTTTCGAGAGGAAAGGCGGGGTTGAGCGGGCAGAACACCACGCCGCTGCGTACGCAGGCCCATGCCAGCAGCACATCTTCCAGCGCACCGCGCACCACCGCTGTCAGATGATCGCCACGGCGTACTCCGGCTTGTTCCAGCTGTAGGCACAGGCTGTTGAGGCGGGCATCGAGCTGGCGATAGCTGAGGGGCGAGTCGGCGTGGATGGCAATGCGGTTCGGGGCTGTGATTGCCCGGTGGCGTACCGGGCAAGGTGTCTGTTCGGGTGAACGGGTGGGTTCAATCACGGTAATACAGTTGCTCCAGTCGGCTCAGGTCCGGTTTGCCATCTTCCCCCAGCAGGTTGCCTGCCATCCAGCGGCGGGTATCCAGACCCGGCGCCTGTTCCGGCGCCCACTCGCCTGCCAGATGAAAGAGCTGGTTCAGGCCCAGATCCGATTCGAAGCAGGAGGAGATGATCACCTTGAGCCGCAGTTCGCGGGCGCGGGCGATCAGCGCTTCGCAGTTGGCGAGTGAACCGAGCAGGGTAGGCTTGAGCACCAGCGCGCGCAGTTGCGGGATCGGCTCCCACGGCTTGCCTTGTGCCAGCAGTTCGTCCAGCGCCACCGGCATGCCGGTGCGGTTGGCGACAAAGGCGATGTCGGCAAAGTCGGCACAGGGGTCTTCCAGATACTCGATGCGATTCGGGTCGAGGTGGCCGCAGAAGGTCCATGCCTCCTCGCGAGTCCAGCCCTGGTTTGCATCCAGCACCAGCTTGAGGGAGGGGAGGCGGTCGCACAGCAGGCGGATCAGCGCCAGCTCGTCACGCATCGGGTAGCGTGCCACTTTCAGCTTGGCCTTGCCGGGCGTGCGGTGCAGCCACTCTTTCCAGTTGCGCAGCAGCTCCTGGGGGGAGCCTTGAATGAGGGGATAGGGCTCCGGCAGCGGGTTGCTCTGTTCGGGCCATGTCCGGCGCGCGCAGTCGAGGCCAAATTGCACCGACGGCAGCACGGGGTTCGGGGTGTCGCCGGCGGCCAGTGCTGCCAGCGTGGCAAGGGCTTCTGCCTCTGCCTGTTGCAGGCTCTCTTTCGAGAAGCCGGGCAGGGGGGCAATTTCCCCCCAGCCGTCGTTGATGCGCACCAACAGCCCCTCTCGCGCCACCTCCACCTTGCCGTGAAAGGTCAGTGGCTGGGTAAAAGGCAGTTGATAGCGATACAGGGCGAGTGTCATCAGGGGTTCCGCTTGTATTTGGAGAAGTCGGGGCGACGCTTTTCGTTGAAGGCGTTGCGGCCTTCCTGACCCTCTTCGGTCATGTAGAACAGCATGGTGGCATTGCCCGCCAGCTCCTGCAAGCCCGCCTGACCATCACAGTCAGCGTTGAGAGCCGCTTTCAGGCAGCGCAGCGCCATCGGGCTGTTTTGCAGCATTTCGCGGCACCAGCGCACGGTTTCACGCTCCAGTTCGGCCAACGGCACGACGGTGTTGACCAGCCCCATGTCGAGGGCTTGCTGGGCATCGTACATGCGGCAGAGGAACCAGATTTCGCGGGCTTTCTTCTGGCCGACGATACGAGCCATGTAGGAAGCACCCCAACCGCCGTCGAAGGAGCCTACTTTCGGGCCGGTCTGGCCAAACTGGGCGTTGTCGGCGGCGATGGTCAGGTCACACATCATGTGCAGCACGTGGCCGCCACCGACCGCGTAACCGGCCACCATGGCAACCACAGGTTTCGGACAGGTGCGGATGTCGCGCTGGAAGTCGAGCACGTTGAGGTGGTGAGTCCCCTCGTCATCGCGGTATCCACCGTAGTCGCCACGGATCTTCTGGTCACCGCCAGCGCAGAAGGCTTTCTCGCCAAAACCGGTCAGGATGATAGTGCCGATCTGATCGTCATAACGGGCATCGGCCAGCGCCTGCAGCATCTCTTTGACTGTGCGGGGGCGGAAGGCGTTGCGCACCTGGGGACGGTTGATGGTGATCTTGGCAATGCCATCGTTGGACTTGTGATAGAGGATGTCCTCGTAACCGGCGGAGCAATCCTGCCATTCAACAGGTGCATACAGTTCAGCTTCCGTCATTGCTTCAATCATGACTCGTCTCTTCTTGTTGGTTGACCCACTCCGCGAGGAGTCGGGCAAAGTTATCAGGCTGATGGGCGTGCAGATTATGGCCGCCATCAAGCACCAAGTGGTTGATTCTGCGATCCTGGTTCGCCAGCTGGCAAGCCAGCTGATGGAATTTGTGATCCCGCTTGCCACTCACATAAGTAACCGGCAGCTGGCTTGCCATGAGCCAGGGGGCGAGATCCGGCTGCTTGCCTAGCGAGGTGGCGCGCAGCATGGTGGCGATGCCCTGACCGTCGTTGCCAAGGCGGCGGGCGATCTGGCGGGCTCGAGCCGCATCGTCGAGATCGGCAAACACTCCTTGCCGGTACCAGTCTGCCAGCACGTCAGCCAGGGGCTCACGCTCGAAGCGCTGCGCCCACTGTTCATCGTGCTGGATGCGGGCGGCTCGCTCATTGTCTGGTAGCCCTGGGTGGCAGTTCTCCAGCAGCAGCCCCCGCAGCCCGGCGGGCTCGCGGCTGGCGTGGTAGAGGGCCAGTCGCCCCCCCAGCGAATAACCCGCCAGCAGATAGCGTTCAATGTTGCGGCTGGCCAGCTCGGCGACCAGCCACTGGTGGCTCTGCTCAAAGTCGCTGACGTTGAGAGCGCTATGCTGACCGTGACCCGGCAGATCGAGGGCGATGCATCGGATGGCGGGCAGCCGGTCGATCACCGGTTGCCAGTCGCCGCTATCCCCCAGCAGGCCGTGCAGCAGCACCAGCGGCACATTGGCATATTTATTTGCCACGGATGGCGGCCCCCAGTGCCTTGAGATCATCGGCCACCTGCTCGCTCGGTACCCGGATCTCGATCAAGGTAACGCCATGTTGGAGGGCGGCGCGGTAATCGTGCTCGAACTCGAGCAGGGTAGTCGGCGCCCGATAGGCGAGGCCAAACATGGCGGCGGCATGTTCAAAGCTGAGACCGTGGGGCAGCCGGTAGTAGCTCTCCAGCAGCTCCCCTTCGGTGGGCACCGGCAACATGCGAAAGATGCTGCCGCCATCGTTGTTAAGCAGGATCACCACCAGCGGTCGGCTCGCCTTGCTGAGCAGGGCCAGGCTATTGAGATCGTGCAGGGCGCTGAGATCCCCAAGCAACAGGGTCGTTGGTTGGTCGCTCGACTGGGCAAACCCGTAGGCGGTGGCGATCAGGCCATCGATGCCGGAGGCGCCACGGTTGGTCATCACCCGGCTCGGCCCCTTGCCCGTTTCGCCGAGCATATCCATCAGTCGGGCTGGCATGCTGTTGCCGACAAACAGTTGGCCTTCGATCAGGCGGTTGAGGCGATGGCAGACCCCAAGCTCGGAGAAGCGATTGCATGCGGCGGCGATCTGCTGGCTGGCGTTGTGTTGCAGCTCGGCCAATGTGTGCCAAGGGGCTTGTGTGGTGACCGGATGGGCCGCTGCGAAGGCGCTGGCACTGCAGATCAGCCGGTTGCGCAGCCGGTAGTCGGGATCGAGCCGCGCCGGTTGCGGATCCACCAGCCAGTAATCCTGCCATGAATGGTGCTTGATGAACTGGCCAAGCCGCTTGGAGACAAGCCGCGCACCAAATTGCAGCAGCACCTCGGCGCGGCCCAGCTCGGCGACAAATTCAGGGTCGTTGAGCGCCAGATCCATGTGGATTAGGTTGCGGCTGTCGAAGCGGATCTGGCTCTGCAGATCTGCCAGCAACGGCCAGCCGAGTTGCTCCGCCAGCGCGGCGGCATTCTGTGCCTGCTTCGGGTCGGTAATACGGCCAGCCACAACGATGCCGCGCTGTTGCAGAAAGCTTTCCCACTCAGCCTGAGGTAGGCAGGTCGGCTCGCTTTGCTGCCACGGGCTCCAGGGCTTGCGCGAGCAGAGCCAGTCACCGAGGGGGGCCAGATAGTCGGAGAAATCCTGATAGTGCTCGCCCGGGTAGAGGGGCTCGGGGTACATGCAGTTGAAGTGCACCACCCCGGGGGTGAGCGCCTGTTTGGCCAGCGCCTGATCCACCGAGCTCAGCACAAACGCCGCCGGAATGGTAGGAGTGGGGCTCGGCAGGTTCTGCTGATAGACGGGGTAGCGGCCGAAGATCCCCTGCTGGTCGATCGCCTGATTGGCGCCGTTGTCGATAAGCTCGTGAGGGCGATCGGCGGAGAGAATAATCAGTGGCACGCCGGTGAGCTGGGCCTCAGCCACTGCGGGCCAGAGGTTGGCTACCGCGGTGCCCGAGGTCATGATCACCGCCACCGGCCGGTTGCTCCCCTTGGCCAGCCCCAGCGCCATAAAGCCGAGACCGCGCTCGTCAAAGTGCAGGTGACGACGAAAGCCCTGATGGGCGGCCGCCGCCATGGTCAGCGGCGCGGAGCGGGAGCCGGGGGCCAGCGCGATGTCGCGCACCCCGAGGCGAAAGAGCTCCTCCAGCAAGAGGGAGGACCAGACGTGGTTGAAGGTGGCGTGCTGGCTCGAAAACGGTGTGCAGGCAAACTCTTCGCTGGCAGGCTCTTTACGGGTGGGCATAGGGGCTCTCGTAGCGTGAAAAGGGTGAATGACTATCCCAGCAGGGAGAGCACATTGGCGATCTTGTTGTCGAGTTCGGCCCACTCGGCGACAGGCTCGGAACCGGCGACAATGCCGGCACCGGCAAACAGGGTGACGCTGCCCGGCTGAATACGGGCGCTGCGAATGGCGACCGAGAACTCGGAGGTCTCCCGACTCAGCATGCCGCAGGCTCCGGCGTACCAGCCCCGATCGTAGGGCTCGAACTCGCGGATAAAGGCGAGCGCTGCCTCGCGCGGAGCGCCGCCCACCGCCGGCGTCGGGTGGAGGGCGTCGAGCAGCTGCCAGTCGCAGACCCCGGGCTTGAGCTCGGCTTCGATATCGCACTTGAGGTGTTGCAGCAGTCGCAGTTTGAGAATGCGCGGCTCGGTCAGGGTGGCATCATGGGTCAGTGGCGCCAGACGGCTGAGGATGTCGGCGTGTACCAGCCGGTTCTCCAGCCGGTTCTTGCTGTCGGCCAGTAGCTCGGCGGCAAGTTGGGCATCCACCTCTTCATCGCCGGAGCGGCGAATGGTGCCCGCCAGCGCTTCGGTAAAGAGGTGGCGATCTTCCCGGCGGTAGAGCCGCTCGGGAGAGCAGGCGATAAAGGCCTGCTCGGGGGAGAATTGAAAACCGAAGTGGAAGCAGTCCTGGGCGTGGCGGGCCCACTGGTCGAGCATGGCCCAGGGATTGATATCTGCATCGTGGTTCGGACTGGTCAGCATGCTCTCCCGCGACAGCACCACCTTGGGAGTGTTGGCCTGAAAATCGGGGGCAGTGACGCGCTCCACCAGCGTCTGCCACTGGGCGGGGCCGGGGCAATCCTGTCGCTGCCAGGGCTGCTTTTGCAGGGCGGGCAGCGGGGCTTCCGGGCGCAGGGCATCGAGGGCGGCGTCGGCCGCCTGCAGTTCGGCCTCGAGATTGTCGTCATCCAGCCAGAGGTTGAGGCAGAGACTGACGCACTCGCCACGGCGCACCAGCTCGATGCGGGGCAGCACGAAACGGCAGGGGCCAAACCCTTGCCAGCCGGATTGGGCCGGATCGAACGCCAGTCCGCCATAGTAGCGAGGGCTGTCGTCATGATGCTGGTTGGCTGTGTTAGTGCACACCTGCTTGATGGCGTGCGGTTCGGTCAGTTCATGGATAGCGCCCAGCGCGACATACTCGGGACGAGCTTCTCCACGGGCCTGCCAGTAGATGCGGGGATAGAGGGTTTGCGCCGCGAGCCAGCCCAGAAAGGAGCGGATTTCGATCGCCACTCGCAACCGTACGAAGCCGCTGACGTTGCTGTGACGCAGGGCGTCCAGTTGTTGCTTGATATGGGTCTGAGCCAACATGGATTCTTTTCTGAGCCGGGTAGTAACGAGCGATCCGGTAGCTGGATGCCGTAGGTTTATGCCAAAGAGCGATGATTTCCTATATATTATCTGCCCATTCGTCCATGTAAATCGCCCGCGGGAGCTTCACTCTCCGGGGCCAAGTATACCCAAATCCGGTTCGATAACCCTTAACACGATCAATATCCGATTGTTTGGCCATCACAAAATGACAAATACCTTCTCTGTTTGGTTGCTGGCGGCGCGTTTGCGAACATTGCCGCTCGCCTGCTCTTCCATCCTGCTGGGCTCGGGGCTGGCTGCCAGTCGTGGTGCCTTCGATGGCACCATCATGGCGCTCTCCCTGCTGACCGCCATCCTGCTGCAGATCCTCTCCAATCTGGCCAACGATTACGGCGATGCGGTCTCCGGCGCCGACAACGGTGAGCGGATCGGCCCGCAGCGGGCGGTGGTCTCCGGCCTTATCACCAAAAAGCAGATGTGCGTGGCGATGGGGTTGACCGCGCTGGCGGCGGTGGCCAGTGGCCTGCTGCTGCTCGGCTGCGCCTTCGGTGGCCAGTGGCTGCAGATTTTGGCATTTGTGGTGCTGGGTGGCGCGGCCATTGTCGCGGCGGTGACCTACACCGTCGGCAAGACTCCTTACGGCTATCGCGGGTTTGGCGATATCTCGGTGTTCTTATTCTTCGGTCTGTTGGGGGTGCTCGGCTCCTACTACCTCTTCACCAAGACGCTGGAGTGGGATCTGCTGCTACCCGCCACCGCCTGTGGCCTGCTGGCGACCGCCGTGCTCAATATCAACAATGTGCGCGACATCGAGACCGACGCCGCCAGCGGCAAGATCACCCTGGCAGTGCGCCTTGGCCGCAACCGCGCCATCGCTTATCACTGGGTACTGCTGGGGGCGGCGCTGCTGGCCACCATCGTCTTTATCCTGACCCAGCCCGCCAGTTTCTGGCCGTGGATCTTCTTGCCCGCCATGAAGCCTCTCAGCGATGCGGCCAAGACTCTTCGGGAAAGCTACGATGGCGAGGTGCTGACCGGTTCCCTCAAGAAGACCGCCATCAGCGCGTTTCTGTTCAGCCTGCTGCTCTCCATCGGGTTGGCGCTCTCCTGACCGCTGGTCGCAGCGCACCAAGGTGAACAATACAAAGGGCTCCCGAGATGGGAGCCCTTTTTGGTTTTGGCCGGTTTAGCTGGCGCGCACCACCCTGAGAGGGCGGCGGGAGAAGAGCAGGGTATCCAGCAGCCAGATGGCGACCATGGAGGCGCCCACCAGCGGGAAGGCGATCCCCAGCAGGATAAGCAGGGTGATGGCACCTCGCATCGGCGGGAGTTTGGCAGGCAGCGGCGGCGCGGCGAGACGGCCCTGCGGACGACGGCACCACCAGATCCACAGACCACTCACGGCGCTGGCCAGCACCATCAGGCAGATGATTAGCATGGCGAGCTGATGGGGCCAGCCGTAGAGCTTGCCCATGTGCAGCATGACGCCGCTCTCCACCGTCTTGGCAACCGTGCCGTAATCCTGCCAGCGCACATCGGCCAGCACCTTGCCGCTGTATTGATCGATATGCAGGGTGGCGTCGTTGCGCGGATCATCGGCAAACAGGGCGATGGTGTAGACGCCTGTGGCGCCGACCGGCGGGGTGATGCTGTAACCCGGTTGGACTCCCCGCTCATGGGCGATCTCGACCACCCGTTGCAGCGGGATCCGCTGGCTTGCCATCACCACTCCCTCGTGCTCGCCGTGGTTCATGGCACCGTGATCGTGCCCCTCATCAACTGGCTGCGAGCTGGGCATGGGGGTGTTCTCCACCGCCCAGGGAACCGTCTGCTCGTGGGCCTGATTCAGGGTGCGGGCCAGCGGCGCCGATTTGGGCACCTCGTTCCACATGGCGGCGGGGAAGCGGTTCCAGACTGCGGCAAACTGATCGCCCCAGAAACCGGTCCAGGTCATGCCACTCAAGAGCAGCAGCAACAGGAAACCTGCGCCCCAGAAGCCGATAACGGCGTGCAGATCGCGCCACCAGAGGCGGCCACGCTGGCTGACTCTGGGCCAGAGAATACCGCCCACGCCGGGCCCCTTGCGCGGCCACCAGAGATAGAGGCCGCTCAGCAGCAGTACCAGCCCCCAGCCTGCGGCCAGTTCGATCAGCCGATCCCCCGTGGTGCCGAGCAGCAGGTCGGCGTGCAGGGAGCGAGCCACCGCTTGCAGATTCCACTTGTTATCCATGGTGCCGAGCAGGGCGCCGCTGGCGGGATCCATAAACAGGGTCAGTTCCTGTTCACCCCGATTGACGATGAACTGAGCGCTCAGGTCGGGAGCGGCAGGCGGCAGGTATTTACGCAGGCTGGCATCGGGCATGGTCATCATCGCCTTGGCCAGCAGTTGGTCGGCACTCAGGGTCTGGCTGGCGGGGGCGACCTTCATCAACTCGGGGTACATCAGGTTGTCGAGCTGGGGTTTGAACAGATAGACGATCCCGGTCAGTGACAGCAGGATCAGGAAAGGGGCGACAAAGAGACCGGCGTAGAAGTGCCAGCGCCAGATCCGTTGGTAATGACTCGAGTCCCTGTTTTTCATTGCACATCCTTGTTGGGGTGCCAAACCTTTCGGCTGGTGGAATGTTTGTGGCGGCGCGGATAATAGCAGTAACGTTTCGTTAACTGCAATCACACATCTCGAGACCGATTCAGTGCGGGATGTCGGTAACATGAGGTGCCAACGGTTTGCCGGATAGGATTAGCACGCTTTGGGAAAAGCCTGTTTGCTGCTGGACTTTTCCTTATAAATTATTACCTTGTGGTAACAATTTGCAGGCGATGGTGGTGGTAACGGAATGGGAGCAGTCATGCAGCCACATGGGCAATTTGACATGGAGCGCAGGGGTCAGATGCTGATCTGCCGCCCGAGTGGCCCCTTCAATCTGGCTGGTGCCATGGCCTATGAGGCGCGCTTTCGTCACGAACTGGCCGGATTGATGGATGGCCCCTGGGGGATTGTCGAGGTCGCGACCGAGTTTGAAGCGGCCGGGCCCGAGGTGCTGGCCCGTTTTCGTCGCCAGTTTGGCTGGTGTGCCGAGAGTGGCTGTCAGTTTCTGGCGGTGGTTTTCGTAGGGGGCTTCAAGCGCTATCTGGCGGATAACATCTTCAAGGGATTACCCTTTCGGGCGGTACGTTACTTCGAGCAGGAGGCAGCGGCCATCCAGTGGCTGGGGGAGCAGCTCAACATCGCTCCCTGTGAACCTGCGAGCGCTTGACCACCCCGCTCACCGCGTGGACGGGTTTTACTCCAGCTTGATAAACCACTTGTCCCGCTCGTCAACGCAGTCGGGTTCACCCATTTCGAATTCGCGGCAGATCAGCGGTCGTACCTCGTAGATACGGCACATCATGGTGTTGCGGTCGAGGGCGGCGCACCAGCCATCGTCCAGCCGGCGCATGACCGGTATCTCGCCATCCCGTTCCAGTACATAACGGTCCGGCACGCCGGTATCGGTAAAGAGCATCACTTCGAGGCGGCAGCAGCAGGCTTCGCAGTTCTGGCAGCTCACATCGGTTTGGATTGCTTGGGTCATGGTGCCTGTCTTGCCGCATGGCGGCATCGGAGATATGAAACAGGCGCCTGTCAGGCGCCTGTGGTCTGGCTAACGGCTTGCAAAAAACCTTAGCCCAGTTTGCGGGCGCGGTAGCTGCGACCCTTGATCTTGCCTTCCTGCAACCGCTTGAGGGCGGCGCTCGCCACGCTGCGCTTCACGGCGACGTAGGAGTACTGCTCGGAGATCTGGATCTTGCCGACATCGGCGCCGGCAATGCCGCCTTCACCGGTCAGGGCACCCAGAATGTCACCGGCCCGCACCTTGGTCTTGCGGCCTGCATCGATGGAGAGGGTCACCATCTGCGGGGCGATCGGCTTGATGTCGCGGCCGATGCTGTCGAGATCACCCAGCGGCATCGGAGCCTGCTGGTACTCTTCGATGAAGTTGACGCGCTGGGCTTCGTTCGGCTGATAGAGACTCAGGGCCAGACCCTGCTGGCCGGCACGACCGGTACGGCCGATGCGGTGCACGTGCACTTCGGGATCATAGGTCAGCTCGTAGTTGATGACGGCGCCCAGCTCCTTGATGTCGAGGCCGCGGGCCGCCACATCGGTGGCCACCAGAATGGTGGCGCTGCCGTTGGCAAAGCGCACCAGCACCTGATCCCGCTCGCGCTGCTCCAGATCGCCATTCAGCGCCAGCGCCGAGAAGCCCTTGGCGGCCAGATGGTCTGCCACGTCGTTACAGGCGCGCTTGGTGTTGCAGAACACCACGCAGGAGCTGGGCTGGTAGTGACTCAGCAGCCAGGTGAGGGCGTCGAGGCGCTGGCCGGCAGGCACTTCGTAGAGCTTCTGTTCGATGGCGCTCCCCTCGTGCAGTGACTCCACGCTCACCTCGACCGGATTGCGCTGCACGCCGCGGCTCATCTGGGCGATCCCTTCCGGATAGGTCGCGGAGAAGAGCAGGGTCTGACGCTGCTGGGGGGCATAGCTGATGACCCGGTTGATATCTTCGCCAAAGCCCATGTCCAGCATGCGATCCGCTTCATCCAGCACCAGCGTCTTGAGGCCGGATAGCTCCAGCGTGCCCTGCTCCAGATGCTTGAGAATACGACCCGGGGTGCCGACGGCAATGTGTGCACCAAAGCTCAGGGTGGCGGACTGAGGTGCGGTCGGGGTGCCGCCGCACAGGGTCACCAGCTTGACGTTGGGCAGGGCACGCGCCAGACGACGGATCTCCTGAGCCACCTGATCCGCCAGTTCGCGGGTCGGGCAGAGCACCAGCGCCTGCACTTCGAGGCGGTTGACGTTGAGCTTGGCCAGCAGGCCGAGGCCGAAGGCGGCGGTCTTGCCGCTGCCGGTTTTTGCCTTGGCGATCAGGTCTTTGCCATCGAGCACCAGGGGCAGGCTCTGGGCCTGGATCGGGGTCATCTGCAGGTAACCCAGGCTGGTGAGGTTCTCTTGCAGGGCGGGGGAGAGATTGAGGCTGCTAAATTCGCTGTTGTTCACAAAAGGACTCTATTTCGGAGAAAACGGGGATGCGCGAGCGCTAAGGCCGCGCATCATACCAGAATGTGGCACCGGATGTGGCGGATTTTTGAACGGCTGGCCACGAGGGGTCATGAAAGGTTCATTTGTTGCCAAACCGATCGCGGACGATCACCGACATAGCAATAAGGACTATTTTTCAAACACTCATCTAATTATTTATCGTGGATAAACGTTTTCTATTTTCAGTATTTTAATATAATGATTGGGAAATATCTCACGAACGGTTACTGCGCCACAGGGAATGTTGCGAAAATGCTGATGAAATATTTTCAAAGAATATGAAAACGGCGACACCACTACTCAACATGATGTTTTAAAAGGATTTATGTTATCTGTGTTGCGCGATTAATATCAGTTCATTGCACAATTAATTTAAAAACGTTTGTATTATCCTGCCTCCATAATATTGCGCGGGATTGTGATGGCTATCTGATTTTTAAATGTGCAAATGTCTATGATGGCGCCGGTCAAAAATTACAATTTACTCAGGTGCTACAGGTATGGAATACGTTCACTTTGTGCTCGGACTGGTGATGGTCCTTGCTCTCTCTCTGCTGGCGAACCGCCACAACTGGAAACAGATCAAACTGCGTTATATCGGCCAACTGCTGGTGGTCGAACTGGCGCTGGCCTGGTTCATGCTGAACTCCGAAGTGGGTCTGGCGGTGGTGGGTGGCTTCGCGGCCGGCTTCACCAAGTTGATGGAGTTTGCCAAACAGGGTACCGACTTCGTGTTCGGTGGTCTGGTCAACGAAGGGGCCTTCTCCTTCTTCCTGATGGTGCTGATGCCCATCGTCTTCATCTCCGTGCTGATCGGTATTCTGCAGTACATCCGCCTGCTGCCGCTGGTGATCCGCGGTATCGGTACCGTGCTGGCCAAGATCAACGGCATGGGCAAGCTGGAGTCTTTCAACGCCATCAGCTCGATGATCGTCGGCCAGTCCGAGAACTTCATCGCCCTCAAGAACATCCTGCCGCACCTGAACGAGAAGCAGATGTACACCCTGGCGGCGACGGCCATGTCTACCGTCTCCATGTCCATCGTCGGTGCTTACATGCAGCTGATCGAGCCGCGCTACGTGGTTGCCGCGCTGGTGCTCAACATGTTCAGTACCTTCGTCGTGCTGTCGCTTATCAACCCCTACGAGCCGGATAACTCCGTGACCGACATCAAGGCCATTGCCGAAGGTGACGAGCACCACACGCCGAAGAAAGAGAACTTCTTCGAGATGCTGGGCGAGTACATCATGGCCGGTTTCACCGTTGCCGTGATCGTGGGTGCCATGCTGGTGGGCTTCATCGCTCTGATCGCCCTGATCAACTACCTGTTCGAGATGGCATTTGGCGTGAACTTCCAGTTCGTCATGGGCTACCTCTTCTACCCGATCGCCTGGATCCTGGGCATCCCGAGTGGTGAAGCGCTGCAAGCTGGCTCCATCATGGCGACCAAGCTGGTGACCAACGAGTTTGTGGCGATGATGGATCTGGGCAAGGTGGCTGCCGAGCTCTCTCCGCGCACCGTCGGTATCCTCTCTATCTTCATGGTCTCCTTCGCCAACTTCAGCTCCATCGGCATCATCGCCGGTGCGGTAAAAGCGCTGAACGAAGAGAAGGGAAACATGGTTTCCCGCTTCGGTCTGAAGCTGGTCTACGGTTCTACCCTGGTCAGCCTGCTCTCTGCTGTTATCGCAGGCATCATGATCTGATCCTCTAGTGGTTCGCACCACGGCTTGGGCCCCTGACCTCGTCAGGGGCTTTTTTGTTTCTGGCTTACAGCTGCCAGCCGCACCACCAGCCGGCAACCAGCAGGGTGAGAGTGCAAAAGCCGGTTTCGATGGCACCGCCGCTGCGCAGCGGCCAGCCCGGCAGGCGGTAACGGCGTTTGATGGGCCAGAAGAGCGGAATGCCCGCCGGGGTGAGCCAGTCCCCCAGCAGATGGCTGAGGTAGCCGACGATAAGCGCATCCTTGACCCCCATGGGCAGGGTGCCCGGCGGCAGGCTCTGGTTCAGCCCCCAGACGGCGGCGACGACCGCCAGCAGACTGTGGGTGAAGCCGCGATGGCCGAACAGCCGCGACAGAGGTTTCGAGATCCACGGCAGTCGTTGCCCCAGCACCGATTTGGGGTGGTCGAGGTCGGGCAACAGGGCGCTGACCAGCGCGGCAGGGATGGTCTGCCACAGGCTGGCATCGGCCAGTGCCGGAGTGAGCTGCAGTTTATGGGCGATCAGGGTGCAGGTAACGGAGAAGAGCAGGTGCCCTTGGGCGGTCATGATGATTACGGCGTGGACAAGATGGCGGCGCATCTTACCAGCCTGACGGTTGTGGTCAGCTCTTATTTTAAAAATCAGGATGTTACGGCGAAAAAGCGCCCATGTTGGGCGCCTTTAGGGTCTCTTTATAGCTTGCCTTTGACCAGCCACTTGTCGAGGGCGTTGGCGAATCGTTGTTTGTCGGCAGCATTGAAGGGGGCCGGGCCGCCGGTCTGCACGCCGGCTGAACGCAGCTCTTCCATAAAGTTGCGCATGCCGAGCCGCGCCTTGATGGTCTCGCGGGTGTAGATCTCGCCGCGGGGATTGAGCGCTTCGCCACCGGCATCGATCACCCAGGAGGCGAGAGGGATGTCGCCGGTGATCACCAGATCGCCGGGTTGAACCTGCTGGGCGATGACATGATCTGCCACATCGAATCCCTTTTCCACCTGCTGGGTTTTGATGAAAGGCGAGGGGGGCACCCGCAATCCCTGATTGGCCACCAGGGTGGTGACGACCTGGGCGCGGTGGGCGGCGCGGTAGAGGATCTCCTTGACCGGAATGGGGCAGGCATCGGCATCAACCCAGATGGGCATGGCATGGTTTCCTGTAGTGAAAGCGGATAGAAAACGAGAGCGGCCATGTTAACACAGGCCTCCCTTCCCGGCGCGGGGCTGAGTCGGCCCCGGCTTTGGTGTAAGCTGGGGCCAGCATATGAAACGAGAAGGAGACGAGATGGATCGGGTGCCCGGTGAAGTGATTTATGCCCTGACCCTGGATGGCAAGGGTGGCATGGCGCCGCTGACGGCGGGAAGCGAAGTCCCGGCGGCACATCCCGGCTGGCTGCATCTGGATTACGGCAATCCCGATTCGGCGCGCTGGCTGTTGCAGACACCCTTGCTCAGCGAGGCGGCCAGGGAGTCGCTGCTCGGCCAGAGCAATCGTCCCAAGCTGGTGCGGATGGGGGAGACTGTGCTGCTGATCCTGCGCGGCATCAACCACAACAAGGATCACAGGCCCGAAGAGATGGTGGCGCTGCGCATCTTCATCACCCCGGATCTCATCATCAGCAGCCGTCGTCGTCCGCTGCTCTCCGAGCAGGATGTGTTCAACCAGCTCAAGCTGGGGGGCGGCGCCGATACCCCGGCCGACTGGCTGGTGGAGATCTGCGATGCCCTGACCGATCGGGCGGGGGAGTTTGTCGAGGAGCTGCACGACAAGATCCTCGATCTGGAGGAGATGGTGCTGATGCGCGACATGCCCGCCAATGGCCGACTGGCGCTGATCCGCAAGCAGCTCATTATGATCCGCCGCTACCTCTCGCCGCAGCGGGATCTGGTGGCGCGGCTGGCCAACGAGAAGATCAGCTGGCTGGATGAGGATGACCGCCGTCGCCTGCTCGATATCGCCGATCGACTGCGGCGCTGGCTCGATGACCTCGATGCCGGGGTGGCGCGCACCGCTGTGCTGGCAGACGAGATCAACAATCTGATGGCGGAGGCGACCAACCGCCGCGCCTACCAGATGTCGGTGATGGCGCTGCTCTTTTTGCCTGCCAGCTTCCTGACCGGTCTGTTTGGCATCAACCTCGGCGGTATCCCCGGGGCCGAGAATCCGACCGCCTTCTGGGTCTTCTGTGGTTCACTGGTGGCGCTGGCAAGCGGGCTGGCAATCTGGCTCAAACATCGGCGCTGGTGGTAAGGAGGCATAACCCATGTGGCAATCAATTGGCCTGACCCTGCTGCTGTTGCTGGGTCATACCCTGATCCGGCGGCTGATTCACAAGAGCCTGCTGGCGCTCGGTCAGAGCAGGCAGGTGAGCGAGAACCGGGTGCTCTACGTGGCCCATGTGTTCCACTTCCTGCTCGGTTGCGCCACCTTGCTGGTGCTGGCCGGGGTGTGGGGGCTCGACTTCTCCCGACTGGTGGTGCTCGCCTCCTCCTTCTTTGCGGTATTGGGGGTCGCCATGGTCGCCCAGTGGTCGATCCTCTCCAACATCACCGCCAGCATCACCATCTTCTTCGCCTTCCCCTACAAGATTGGCGACCGGATCCGCATCCTCGACAAGGATGATTCGGTCACCGGCGTCATCACCGAGATTGGCCTCTTCTATGTGCGGGTGCGTGATGACAACGGCGATCTGGTCACCTATCCGGCCAACCTGATCCTGCAAAAGCCGGTCAGAAAGCTGGAGGGCAAGGTGGCGGAACCGCTACAACCGGAATAGAAAGCAACCGGATTAACAAAAGGCTCCCTCGGGAGCCTTTTTAGTGTGCGGTGGGTGGGGCTAGCGTTCGAAGAAGCGGTAGAGGTGCTCCACCTGAACCGGGCAGTCGGCCACCTGATGCAGATGTTCGCGGGCCTGCTCGACGGTGCCGAAGCTGACCGGGCAGCCGAGGGTGTCGGTCAGCTCGTAGAGGGCGCCATCCTTGCCTCTGAATTCGATGATCCATCCGGGGATGGCCACGTCGTGGAGGATTTCGGCCTCTTGCAGGATCTGTTGCTGATAGAGCTTACGAAGTTCACTGACTGTCATGATGCTCTCCTGTGGGGAATTTCCAGCTCCAGTCTATGCCTGCCCTTTATATGCGGCAACGGGATCATCCCCGCAGGACCTCCCATGCCCAGCGGATGCGGACAAAAGTCTCGGCATTGCCGCCCCGATCCGGATGGTGTTGCAGTGCCAGCTCCCGCCAGCGGCGGCGGATCGCCTCCTGACTCGCCCCCTCATTCAACTCGAACAGGGCCAGCGCCTCGGCTTTGTGTCCCTCTCCGTCATAAGCGCACCAGAAGCGGTTGAGCAGGGCCTCCACTTCGGCACGATCGGTCTGCCAGAACACCTGCCAGTCGAGATAGTAGCTACGCAGATTTTCGCCAAGGGCAAAGCCGTGGCTAGCCTCCGAGCTCCCGACCAGTGGTTCGAGCCGGATATCCAGGGTGCTGATCACCAGCCACCAACCCTCTTCATAAAGCTCGGCCTGCAGCTGGTAGAGGGCGTTCATGATCAGGAAGTTGACCCGAAACAGCTGCAACTGCTCGTCGTCGGTCAGCCGGGGGATCGCTCCCTGCTGGCGCAGAGCGGCCATCAGCTCATGCACCTTGTAGCTGCCCGCCGCCTGCTGCAGCAGCACCAGCAGAGGGGCGATCAGCGGATTGTTGTTGGCTTCGTTCATTCGGCGCCCTGCTCTCTGGGTGGCTGCAGGGCGATCAGCAGCTCACCCGCCTGCGGAGTGACGGGGCCGGTAACGATCTGGGGCTTGCCCTTGCCATCCATGATGAACAGCGGGATGGCGCCGGGATTGGCGGTCTGATACTGGGCCCAGTCGAACGCCTCGCTCAGGCGGGTCGCCTTGATCTGGCCACCCCGGCTCAGCAGGCCGCTCAGCCGGGCATAGTTGATGTCGGGGCCGAACAGGTTCTGGCGAGCGCGAAAGGTGGCACTCTCCCGGTTGGCCTTGCCGTGTTGCTCGCTGGATCGCAGGGAGTAGACCTGCTCCTCGCCGTAGAGGTGGGCAAAGTGCAGCACCCCGAGGGCGTTGTTGTGGCGGTTGGGGGAGAGCGCCAGCACGGTACTGATGCTGGTGAGCGGCAGGTGCAGCTCGGCATGTTCTGACTGGGGGTTGCCGAAGTAGCAGGGGAGGTTGCTCATCCGCGCCTGTTTGCAGAACTCCCAGGCGGGATCGCAGAGTTGCACCGGCACCCCCTGATCCGCCAGCGCCTTGCCAATGGCCCGCGCCACCGAGTTGGCCCCTATGATGAGCCAGGTGTTGGGGGCGCTCTGGCGCATCTTGAGCAGGCTGGCCAGCGGTGCCGAGGTGAGGCTCTGCAACACCACAGTAGAGATGATCACTGCAAATACCAGCGGCACCAGCTTGTCGGCATCGGGGATCTCGGCCTGATGCAGGCTGATGGCAAACGAGGCGCTGACCGCTGCCGCGACTATGCCGCGCGGGGCGATCCAGCTCAGCAGGGCGCGAGCTCGCCAGGAGAGATCCGAGCCCCAGGTCGAGACCAGAATACAGAGCGGACGAGCTACGAATTGCACCACGCAGAGCAGCGCCAGCACCATGGGGCCGAGCTGCCAGAGCTGGGCCAGATCGAGGCGGGCCGCCAGCAGGATAAACAGGCTGGAGATAAGGATGACCGCGAGATCTTCCTTGAACGCCAGCACCTCCTCCAGATCCAGTCCCTCCTGATTGGCGAGCCAGATGCCGAACACGGTCACCGCCAGCAGGCCAGATTCGTGGCTCAGCCAGTTGGAGAGGCTGAAGGTGACCAGCACCAGCGCCAGCACGCCGAACTTGTGCAGGCTGACCGGCAGCCAGTCCTTGCGAATGAGCAGGGTGGTGAGCCAGCCTGCCGCCACCCCGATCAGGGAGCCGACCAGCACTGTCTTGCCCAGCGCCAGCAGGGTATGGCTGATGAGATCCCCCTGACTGCCGAGACGCACCGCCTCGAACACCAGCACCGCAAACAGGGCGCCGATGGGGTCGATGACGATCCCCTCCCAGCGCAGGATGCGGTCCACCTCCCGGGTGGGGCGGATCACGTTGAGCATGGGGGCGATCACCGTCGGGCCCGTTACCACCAGCACAGCGCCGAGCATGGTGGCGACCCGCCAGTCCAGCCCCAGCAGGAAGTAACCGGCGCTGCCGATGACGGCGAAACTGACCAGCATGCCGGTGGAGCAGAGATTGCGCACCACCTTGCCGATCCCCTTGAGCTCGGCCAGATGGAGGGTCAGCGCCCCCTCGAACAGGATGATGGCTACCGACAGGGAGACCAGCGGAAACAGCAGATCCCCGAGCAGGGCATCGGGGTCGAGCAGGCCGCTGACCGGGCCCAGAGTCAGGCCGGTGAGCAGCAGAAACAGGATGGCGGGTACCCGCAGCGACCAGGCGAGCCATTGGGCCAGCACGGAGACCAGGGCGATCCCGGCCAGAGAGAGGGCAATCATGCAGACCTCGATTCAGGCAGTGAGTATGGAGCTAGTGTAGTGGCTAAGTTGGTCAGATTGACACCTGAAGGAGCGTGCATCATGGCCGGGATGGGGAGATGTGCGACAGTCGGCGTCATGGTGGCTGGCGGTGGTGTGCAGGGCGCCAGCCAGACGCCAACCGTGGTGATGGGGTGGCCTCGGGGCCGGATTAGATGGGGCTCTCCTTGTGGAGCTCGCCGACACAGTCGGCCAGCGCCAGTACCAGTGCGGAGCGCACCATCTGATCGAGCCGGTTGAGCTGCATCTGGTAGAAGGCCCAATCCTCTTCGCTGGCGGGGGGCTCCAGCTTCATCATGCCGCCCTGATTGACCCCGTGCAGGCGGTCGAGCAGATCGCGGATCGGCTTGTCGCTGAAGCGGTAATCCTTGGGGTCGCGCACCAGAAAGTCGCGGATCTTGATATAGGCTTCGATATCCTGATAGCGCTCGAGTGAGATGAGGCCGAGGGCGAAGATGAGCTTGAGGCGCACCTCCAGCTGGCCGAGGGGGCCGCTCTGGTTGAGCAGGGGTTCGATGGCGTATTTGACGGCATACTCCTCCTGACGGAACGCGCGTCGCATCAGGGAGTCGACCGCCTCTTCCAGGATGGTCACGGCTTCGAGAAAGAAGCCGCGGGGGCCATCCTGCTCGTTCAGTCGTTCCAGTACTTCATCTTCCTGGTGTGTGGTCATAGGTGCATTGGGTCCAGCTGACAGGGAGAGAGTGGGCCTCTCTCCCGGTTTTTATCATATGGGGCACATTCCCTTGCCATTCAAGCGCTTGGCGCGCTATCAGTGGTGGCTGAATGCGCCGCAAGCAGGGTCATTACAGGGTTTCGTAACGGGCGACGATGGCGCGAACCACCTCGCTCTCTTCATCCAGTCCGGTTACGCGGGCCAACGCTTTGGCCGGGCCAAGCTCCGCCAGCAGGGCTTGCAACTCCACCGCCTGCGGATCATCGGCATTGCGATAGTGGAGCGCCGCGGCGATCCCCTCCTGCAACTGCTCGTTGGGCAGGCCGTACTCCAGGGTGCCGAGCAGCGGCTTCACCAGTCGATCCCCCGCCGCCAGCTTGCGCAGCGGCTGACGGCCGACCCGGTCAATCTCGTCCACCAGATAGGGGTTGGCGAAGCGGGCCAGGATCTTCTCGATATAGGCGGCGTGCAGACGCGGGTCGAAGCCGTAGCGTTTTACCAGCACGGCACCGCTCTCCTCCATGGCGCGGCGTACCTTGCTGCGGATCACCGGATCCTCGATCGCCTCGCGCACTGTGCGGTAGCCCCGCAGTTTGCCGAGGTAGGCGGTGACGATGTGGCCGGTGTTGAGGGTGAACAGCTTGCGCTCGACGAAGGCCATCAGGTTGTCGGTGGGCTCCATGCCCGCCACCTGTGGCAGCTCCCCCTTGAACTGGGTCTGGTCGACGATCCACTCGCTGAAGCTCTCTACCGTCACTTCCAGCGGGTCATCGTTGGCAGCCGCGGCGGGCGGCACGATGCGATCCACCGCTGAGTCGACGAAGCCGATACAGGATTCGAGCGTGGCATGATACGCGACCGGCAGGTACTTGAGTACCTCCCGCTTGAGGTGGCTGGTGCCGCGCACCATGTTTTCGCAGGCGATGACGTTGAGCGGAGTCAGGTTGCCGGCATCGAAACGGGCCTGCAGCCCCTTGGCCAGGGTGCTGGCAATCTTGTCCAGAATGTTGGGGCCCACTGCCGTGGTGACCAGATCTGCGGTGATGATGCGGGCGATCACCTCGTGACCGGCGGAGCTCACCGCCGCCACGTTGCGCACCACATCCAGCTTCTGATCCGCCCCTACTACATGGACCTTGTACTCCTGACGGTGGTTGAGCTGGTCGATCAGGGTGTCGTTGACGTCGGCGAAGGTGACCTGATGGCTGGCATCCGCCAGCACTTTGCCGATAAAGCCGCGACCGATGTTACCAGCACCAAAATGCAATGTTTTCATGATATTAACCTCTTGAACCAAAGACGATGAAAGATGATTACGCAGCCTGTTCGGCACCCAGCAGATCCAGGAAGGCCTGGGGATCCGTGGTGCTGGCCAGCCGGTCGATGAGACCGGGTTCATCCAGTGCATTGGTCAGGCGGGTTATCACCTGCATATGTTCGTCGTTGCGGGCGGCGATGCCGATCACCAGCCGCGCTACCTCATCGGCAGCCTCGCCAAAGGCGACCCCGGCCGGGTACTGGCAGATGACGATGCCGGTACGCTTCACAAACTCCTTGGCGGCGATGGTGCCGTGAGGCACGGCGATGGATTCGCCGAGGTAGGTTGAGACCAGCTGTTCCCGCTCCAGCATGGCGTTGACGTAGTCGGGCGCCACGTAGCCCCGCTCCGCCAGCAGTCTTCCTGCAGTCAGGATGGCGGCCTCCTTGCTGTCGGCTTTCAGTCCCAGATGCACGTCATGACGGCTCAGGGTAAAGACTTCGGCTGCCTGCGGCTCATAGCTGTCGTCGTTGGCCGCCACCAGCAGCTGCGGGTTGGCGACATCATCGTTGGCAGCGCGGCTCAGGCTCTGTACCAGCTCCTGATAGAGGCCGTTGTCGAGGAAGTTGGTGAGCGAGATATGGTGAGCGTTCGGCGCATGGCGACGGGCCCGTTCGGTCAGATCCTTGTGGGTGATGACCCAGTCCACCTGATCGTCGAGCTGATCGATGGCGCGGTTGGTGACGCTGATATCGAGCCCGGCGGCCTGTACCCGCTTGCGCAGCATGCCGGCGCCCATGGCGCTGGAACCCATGCCCGCATCGCAGGCCACTACGATATTGCGCACTGCCATCAGTTCGCCGCCCGGCTTCTTGGCCGCTGCAGTTTCTGGCTTGCCGCCCTTCATGGCTTTCATCTTGCGAGTGGCTTCACTGAGGGCATCGGCCTCGTCGGCTTCCGGCTGCTGGGCGCGAACGAACACGGCGGCGACCAGGAAGGAGACCAGAGTGGCGCTGATGATGGAGAGGGCGACCCCGATCAGGGAGGCTTTCGGCGTCATCAGCAGCACGGCGAAGATGGAACCCGGTGAGGCAGGGGAGACCAGACCTGCGTTGAACAGGGTCAGGGTAAAGACCCCGGTCATGCCACCGGCGATCACCGCCAGAATGAGGCGCGGGTTCATCAGCACATACGGGAAGTAGATCTCGTGGATGCCGCCGAAGAAGTGAATGATGGAGGCACCTGCAGCGGACTGCTTGGCCGCACCACGACCGAACACCATGTAGGCCAGCAGCACACCCATGCCCGGGCCCGGGTTCGCTTCAATCAGGAAGAAGATAGAGCTGCCGTGCTCGGTCGCCTGCTGGATCCCCAGCGGCGAGAAGATGCCGTGGTTGATGGCGTTGTTGAGGAACAGGATCTTGGCCGGTTCAACGAAGATGGAGGTGAGCGGCAGCATGTGGTTTTCCACCAGGAAGCCGACGCCACCGGCCAGCATGCCGGAGAGCACCTTGACGAAGGGGCCAATCACGAAGAAGGCGAGGATGGCCAGCAGCATGCCGATAAGCCCGGCGGAGAAGTTGTTGACCAGCATCTCGAAGCCGCTCTTGACGCGACCGTCCATCGCCTTGTCGAAGCGCTTGATGGCCCAGCCACCGAGCGGGCCGACCATCATGGCTCCCATGAACATGGGGATATCGGTTCCCACGATGACACCCATGGTGGTGATGGCACCGACCACGCCGCCGCGCTCACCGCCCATCAGTTTGCCGCCGGTGTAGCCAATCAGCAGCGGCAGCAGGTAGGTGATCATGGGGCCGACCAGCTTGGCCAAGGTTTCATTGGGCAGCCAGCCGGTGGGGATGAAGAGGGCGGTGATAAAGCCCCAGGCGATAAAGGCGCCTATGTTGGGCATGACCATATTGGACAGGAAGCGTCCAAAATTCTGTATCTTGACTTTGGTATCCGGTGATAACATGTCGGGACCCCGTTTTAAGCCTGTTTGATTAAAAGTGGTAGTCGGGATGGCCGGTTTTGCCGAACCTCCATCCCGGTCGTCTAAGCAACTTCAATCTACCAGCTTGCGATCAAATTAGGCTGAAAACGGGGTGTCTTGTGATCCAGGTCTCAGATACCCAGCGATACCCCCTCCATAACCAGTGACTCACATCACATTCTCATGCTGTAATTCGGCTACATTTCGATCTTTTCTGTTTTGCATGGTCATTTTTTGTGACTCAAATCACTAAAGTTGTTTTGTGGCTCTCTTGTTGAATGGTGACTTTCGTCACAAATTCAATTTTTGTATTCGAATGGGACAAATCACTCAATTACTCATCAGTGGGTAGTGGCGATGGATCTATCGAAATACTCCATTGCTTACCAATGAATCAATAAATTTGTAACCCGCTTTCAGTTTTTACGGTTGGTGATGAGGTCTCTTTTGCGGCTGGCCGATGGGAATGGGCGCCAACATGCAGGATGTTATCGAGCGGCAGATGTTCGGGGCGCTTGTTTGCTGCGCAGGCCAGACTGCAGATAAAAACAAACCGCCAGCAGGCGGTTTGTCGGTTTTTGCGATCTGAGCCCTGTCGGGGCTGCGGCTCAGTAGAAGCCGGCATCCTCGGGGGAGGGGCGGGTCTTGAAGCGGCGATGAAGCCACATGTACTGCTCCGGCGCCTTGCGCACGGCGGCTTCAATCTCGCGGTTGGCGCGGGCGGCATCAACCATGTCATCCCCGCTGGGGTAGTCGGCGAGCGGCGCCCCGATATGCAGGGTGTAACCCTCGCTGGTGCGGATGTTGTAGCAGGGCAGGGTGACGGTGTTTTTCACCCGCGCCAGGGTGGCGGTGCCGGTGATGGTGGCGGCTTGCTCCACCGCGAAGTAGGGCACGAACACGCTGGCGTGGCTGCCGTAGTCGTGATCCGGTGCATACCAGAGGGCGTCGCCGTTGCGCAGCGCCTTGATCATCCCCTTCACATCCATCCGGTCCACCAGATATTTGTTGGAGGCGCAGCGACCGTGATACTGGGCATACTCCAGCACCGGATTGGTGTTGGGGCGATAGACCCCCACCCCGGGCCGTACCAGTCCGAAACAGCGGGCGTTGAGTTCAAGCGTCAGGAAGTGGCAGGAGAGCAGCAGCATGCCCTGTCCCTTCTCCATGGCTGCGATAACGTGCTCTTCCCCTTCCACCTTCATCAGGTTGCGCATCCGCCAGTCTGGCCAGAACCAGGCGATCCCCACCTCGAACACGGCACAGCCCACGCTCTCGAAGTTTGCCTTGAGCAGTTTCTCCCGCTCATCCCGGGTCAGCTCGGGCATCGCCAGCTCCAGATTGCGACGGGCAATCTTCACCCGGGACTTCAATATCCTGGCGGCGAGGCGACCGAGCTGACGGCCCAGCCACATCTGGCTGCGCCACGGCAGCAGGGTCAGCAGCCAGAGCAGGCCGAGGCCGAACCAGCTGGCCCAGTAACGGGGATGAAACAGGCGGGGCTCCAGGCGGGGAGCGTTGTCATGGGCCATGGCTAATCTCTTGTTCGCAAACACAATCGGGGGATTCTAGCCGAAAAGGGGGGGCGGGGGCGAATGGCTGTGTGCTGGTCAGAGGGGTAGCCTGCGTCCGGTTAGCGTGACAGCGGCGGCAACTGCGGTCGGCTTTTTCTACACCGGATAAAAGAGTGTGATAAAATCGCCCGCTGATTTTTCAGGTTTTGAGAGTCGATACAGATGAAGATCACCCTGCCCGATTTTGAAAAAGCCCGCGTTCTGGTCGTTGGCGATGTCATGTTGGACCGTTACTGGCATGGCCCTACCGGTCGGATCTCGCCCGAGGCGCCGGTGCCCGTGGTCAAGGTTGAACACATTGAGGAGCGTCCCGGTGGCGCAGCCAACGTGGCCCTCAACTCCGCCGCCCTTGGCGCTCATGCCGTGCTGCTTGGCCTGACCGGTCAGGATGAAGCGGCCGATGCGCTGGCTGGCCAGATGGCTGGCGTCAAGGTGGCCTGTGATTTCGTTCGTCTGGCCGACTTCCCGACTATCACCAAGCTGCGGGTGCTGTCCCGCAACCAGCAACTGCTGCGTCTGGACTTTGAAGAGCCCTTCCACTCCGTCGATGCCACCCTGCTGATGAGCAAGGTCGAGCAGGCGCTGCCAAACAGCGACGTGATGATCCTCTCCGACTACGGCAAGGGTGCTCTCAACGACGTGCCCGGCATGATCCAGCGCGCCCGAGCCGCCGGTATTCCGGTGCTGGTCGACCCCAAGGGGACCGACTTCGAGAAGTATCGCGGTGCCACTCTGCTGACCCCCAACATGTCCGAATTCGAGGCCGTGGTGGGCAAGGTGAAGAGCGAAGAGGAGCTGGTCGCCAAGGGGCTGGATCTGGTCAAGCGTTTCGAGCTGGATGCCCTGCTGGTCACCCGTTCCGAGAACGGCATGACCCTGATCCGCGAAGGTCAGCCGGAGCTGCATCTGCCGGCTCAGGCCCACGAGGTTTATGATGTGACCGGTGCCGGTGATACCGTCATCTCCACTCTGGCTACCTCACTGGCGGCAGGCAAGAGCCTGGACGAAGCCTGCGCGCTGGCCAATACCGCAGCCGGTATCGTGGTCGGCAAGCTGGGTACCTCTACCGTTAGCCCGGTCGAGCTGGCCAACGCCCTCTATACCGAGCAGGAGACCGGCTTCGGCGTCATGTCCGAAGCCCAGCTGAAAGTGGCGGTTCGTGCCGCCCGTCTGCGTGGCGAGAAGGTGGTGATGACCAACGGCTGCTTCGACATCCTGCACGCCGGCCATGTCTCCTATCTGGCCAATGCGGGCAAGCTGGGGGATCGTCTGATCGTGGCGGTCAACACAGACGAGTCGGTTCGCCGTCTGAAAGGGCCGGGTCGTCCGGTCAACCCGACCGAGCGCCGCATGGCGGTACTGGCTGCGCTGGGCGCGGTGGACTGGGTAGTGCCGTTTGGTGAAGATACCCCGCAGCGCCTGATCGCCGAGATCCTGCCGGATCTGTTGGTGAAGGGCGGTGACTACAAGCCGGAAGATATCGCCGGTTACGCCGAAGTGACTGCCAATGGCGGTGAGGTGCGCGTTCTCAACTTCGAGGATGGCTGCTCCACCACCGACATCATCAAGACGATCCGCGAGCGCGGCTAACGCGCTGCTGGCCCCGCAATCTGGCGGGGCTCATTATCGGCGGTAGCAAGCCGACAGAAATACGGATAACAAAAAGGCGACCTTGCGGTCGCCTTTTTCATGTCCGATAGCGGCTATCAGCTTTTGGCTTTTGCCGTGGCGGGCATCAGGCCCTGGTTCACTTCCACCAGGTCCTGCGCTTCCAGAATACCGGCAGCCTGTTTCAGGCTCAGGATATTGAGGATGTAGTTGTAACGGGCTTCGGAGAGTTTCTGCTTGGCCTCGTACAGCTTGCGGGTGGAGTCCAGCACGTCGACGATAGTACGGGTACCCACTTCGTAACCGGCTTCGGTCGCCTTCAGGGCGCTGTCGGCGGAGACCACAGACTGGCTGTAGGCGCGCACCGAGCCGATGCTGGCGTTCACGTTGTTGTAGGAGGAGCGCACAGTGCTCTGCACCGAGCGGAAGTTCTTCTCCAGCAGTTCGCTGGCCGCTACGTAGTTGTATTGAGCCTGCTTCACCTTGGAGCTGGTGGCGCCACCGCTGTAGATGGGCAGCTTGAAGGTCAGACCGATATTGGCCTGATTGTCATTGCCGCCCGGAATGCTATCCAGCTTGTAATCGGTATTGCTGGTTTGCAGTCCGGCACCGAGATCCAGAGTCGGCTCATGGCCGGTCTTGGCGAGATCGATCTGCTCCTTGGCAATGTCCTTGCTGATGCGGGCACTGTGCAGTTGCAGGTTCTTGTCCAGCGCCAGCTCCAGCCACTTGTCGGAGCCGAAGGCGGTCTTCTGCGGGCTGAAACGATCTGTGTTCAGCACGTCCAGATTGCGGTGATCGATACCGGTCAGCTCGCGCAGGGTCTCGTAGCTGTTGTCCAGCGAGTTTTCTGCATTGATCTCGTCAGCCAGCGCCTGGTCGCGGGAGGCTTCGGCTTCATGGACGTCGGTGATGGCGGTCAGGCCCACTTCGAAACGCTGCTGGGTTTGCTCCAGCTGACGCTCTACCGCAACCTTGTTGGCACGGACGAACTCCAGGGTATCCATCGCCTTGAGCACATCAAAGTAGGCTTTGGCGGTGCGCACCATCAGGTTCTGGATTTCGAGGTTGTAGGCAACATCTGACTGGGTGGCCTGCTTCTCGCTGATATCCAGATTGACCCAGTTGCTCCGACGATAGAGGGATTGCGACAGCGTCACTTCACCCTTGGCGTTGGTATTGCTCTGGGTATCGTTCTTGTTTTGCAGATAATTGAGCCCGGCACCCAGATCGATCTGGGGCAGCAGAGGGGCGCGGGATTCGTTGATCTTCTCGAAGGCCTGGTCGCGAACGGCTTTGGACTGCAGCAACTGCGGGTCTTTGATCTGGGCTTGCTGGTAGATGTCGAGCAGGTTTTCGGCATGGGCACCGGCACTGACGCCCAGCAACACCATGACTGACAAAAGTGTTCTTTTCATAGATCGTTTTAACCTTATGTAGTAACCCAAACTGGTTGCTGGAGAGGCAAATATTGTCACCGACCAAGCTTGATTGCAGCTTAATCACTCTACTAGTAAGCAAAATTTAATGCTAAGAGTCTCAGGTCCGGTGACGGGAACGTCAAGAACCGGACGCAGTTTTCTCCCCGCGCGCCTAGCCAAATGGTCTGTGGCTGCTAAAATCCACCCCTCATTACCATGGCACGCCGAGTGAATGAACGTTCATTCATGTTCCTCGGATTTTATGGTCAAACTGATACAAGTCAAGCTGACGGGAGCCCCGGATGTCGCAGCAACCCTTGCCGCAAGATCGGCATTACGCCACCGATGATGTGAAAATCATTGAAAAATCAGCTGGATATAACGGCTTCTTCAAGGTGAATGTCTATCGTCTGCAGCATCGGTTATTTGCTGGCGGCTGGAATCAGCCCATCGTGCGCGAGCTCTTCGAGCGGGGCCATGCTGCCGCGCTGCTGCCCTATGATCCGGTACGCGACCAGATAGTGCTGGTGGAGCAGTTCCGTATCGGCGCCATGGAGACCAGCCCGACCCCCTGGCTGCTTGAGCTGGTGGCCGGCATCATCGACGAAGGGGAGACCGCCGAGGCGGTGGTGCGTCGCGAAGCGGTTGAAGAGGCCGGGATCGAGGTGGCCCGCTGCGAGCATGCCATCAGCTATCTGGTGAGCCCGGGCGGCAGCACCGAGCGGATCGAGGTCTTTGTGGGCGAGGTGGATGCCAGCAAGGCGAGTGGTCTGCACGGTCTGGCGGATGAGGGCGAGGATATCCGGGTGCACGTGGTGAGCCGCGAGCAGGCCTACGCCTGGCTCAAAGAGGGACGCATCGACAATGCGGCCTCGGTCATTGCCCTGCAGTGGCTGGCCCTCAACCATGGCGAGCTGCGTGCCCGCTGGCTGGCGGATCGCTGAGGTGGCGCTGACCCTGCAACAGAGCAGGCGCTATGTGCCTGATCTGATGTCCTTGCAGCGTACTTGCGAGGTCAACTACATGGCATTGATGAAGCTGCTGCCGCCAGATGGAGAGGTCGGGGCCGAGCGCCGCTATCGGGTCGGCAACGATCTGCAGTTCCAGCTCACCATCATTGGCGAGAGTCGCTTCACCAATCAGGTGATCCTGAGCCAGCACAACCCCGAATTGCCCGAATATTTACAAGCTCAGATAGAGATTCGTTTGTATCATGACGTGCGGATGGCGGAAGTGTGTGCAGCGCAACAGATTTCCCGTTTGCAACCACGTTATGATTATCCCAATAAAAAGATGCACCAGCGGGACGAAAAGGAGCAGGTAAATCTGTTTCTGGCCGAATGGCTAAAATTTTGTCTCAGACATGGTACCAGCCCGATCAATATCTCCAGTTGAACAAATAAAAAGAAGCGTGATTTTGGAAACAGAGCTCCCCCAGGCGCAGGACGGCAGTGTGCGCCTGTTGCAAATTACCGACACCCACCTCTTCGCGAGTGCCGAAGGGCGGCTGTTGGCTGTGCGCACCGCAGAGAGTCTGGCCGCCGTGCTGGAACAGGTGCAGGCCAATGAACACCCCTACGAGGTGATTCTGGCGACCGGCGATCTGTCACAGGATCACAGCCCGGAATCCTATCAGCGTTTCGCCTCCATGATGGCGCCCCTGGGCCGCCCCATCTACTGGCTGCCGGGCAATCACGATGACAGCCCGCTGATGACCGAATATCTCCATGCCGCCGGGATCAGCGAATCCAAACAGCTGGTGGGCGACCACTGGCAGGTGATCCTGCTCGACACCCAGGTGCGCGGCAAACCCCACGGCATGATTGGCGATCACCAGCTGGCCGCCCTCGACCGTGCCCTGCGTCAATATCCTGATCGCCACGCCCTTATCACCCTGCACCATCAGGCGGTACCGGTGGGCTGCGCCTGGCTGGATCAGCACAATCTCAAGAATGCCGATGACCTGTTCGCCGTGCTGGCTCGTCATCCGCAGCAGAAGACCATCCTGTTCGGCCACGTTCATCAGGAGTTTGACGAGGTGCACCGCGGGGTGCGGCTGATTGCCAGCCCCTCCACCTGCATTCAGTTCAAACCGCTATCCGACGGCTTCGCGCTGGATGAATCCGGCCCGGGCTGGCGCTATCTCACCCTCTATCCGGATGGGCGGGTGGCCAGCGAGGTGTGGCGCCTGCCGGTGGGACAGTTTGTGCCCGACCCCAACGCCACCGGTTATTGAGGAGAGCATTCCATGAAGTCGGTTCTCCTTTATCTGCACGGTTTCAACTCCTCACCGGGCTCCGCCAAGGCGCAGCAGATGGCTGCCTGGGTGGCCGCCAATCGGCCCGACATCGAGGTGATCATTCCGGCTCAGCCCAATACGCCGGCGGCGGCTTGGGCGGCTATCGAACAGACCATTGCCGATCTGCAGCGTCGTTATGGTAGTGAATTCAAGCTCGGCTCCGTGGGTAGTTCCCTTGGTGGCTTTATGGCGACCCGGGTGAGCGAGCTGTACGGCTGCCGCGCCGCGCTGATCAATCCGGCGGTGCGCCCGCACGAGCTGCTCTGTGACTACCTTGGCCCCCAGACCAATCCCTATACGGGTGAGCAGTATGTACTGCTGCCTGAACATATGGATGAGCTGCGGGCACTGGCGGTACCGGTGACGGCGCCGGAGCGACTCTGGATCCTGCAACAGCAGGGAGATGAGGTGCTCGACTATCGCAAGGCGCTGGACGAATACCGCTTTGCCCGTCTCTCGCTGGAGTGCGGCGGCGACCATGCCTTTGTGGCGTTCGAGCGCTACCCCGCCCAGATTATCCGTTTCCTCGGGCTTTAATCATGCAACCGCCGTTGGCCGCCTTTCTGGAACAGGTACTGGCCACGGCGCAAGCGGGCCTCACCTACTCCAAAGACCCCTTCGATATCGGCCGTTTCGAGGCGCTGCGCGCGGCCACCGTGGCCCTTATCGCCAACCAGAGCGAGCTGGCGCCGGAAGCCATCAGCGACTGGATTGCCCTCGACAGCGGTTATCCCACCCCCAAGCTCGATGTGCGGGCCTTCATTCAGAACGATGCGGGTCATATCCTGCTGGTACAGGAGCGCAGCGACGACTGCTGGACTCTGCCCGGTGGCTGGTGCGATATCGGCGACTCGCCGGCGGATGCTGTGGTGCGTGAAGTGGTGGAGGAGACCGGCCTTGAGTGCCGTGCGGTGCAACTGCTGGCCCTGTTCGACAAGCTAAAACACCCTCATCCGCCCCAGCTGCCTCACGCCCACAAGGCCTTCTTCCTGTGCGAGGTGACCGGCGGCCAGTTGCTGGGCGAAACCGATGAAACCAAAGGGGCGGGTTACTTCCCCATCGACGACTTGCCCCCGCTCTCCCACCATCGGGTGGTGGCCTCCCAGTTGCGCACCCTCCATGAGCACTTGCTGCAGGGGCGGCGCGATACCCTGTTTGATTGACATCTGAGGACGTCAACCCGTTCGAGCTGGGGGAGGTGCCGACGCGCGATGGTGTGCATCACCCGGCGGATCGACAGGTCTGAACAAAAGGGGCTCATATGTTCCTGTTGCGCCCTGCGGGGCAGTGTTAATCTTTAGCGGCCTGTTTACTTTGCCTCGCCCGGGGCAGGGGATGGCCTGACTCTTCTGAACTTCACTGCCAACAGGGAGCACGTTTGTGACAACTCCTTCTGCGCTGCCGGATCTGGTACTGGGCGCCTCTCTCTACTTTCCGCCGCTGTTCAAGGCGGTGCTGCTCGGCCTGCTCTGCTGGCTGCCGGTGCACCATCTGCTGCGCGACTGGCTCTATGGCGGGGATGTCTGGCACCCCTTGCTGATGGATCTCTCCCTCTTTATCCTCGCCGTCAGCGGCGCTCTATGGATGCTGTTACATGGCTAAATCACCTCTCGCGACCCTCAAATACTTCTCCACCCTGCTGGTCTGCGCGCTGGCGCTGGCGGCGGGCTGGTGGCTGTGGAACTACTACATGCAGGGGCCCTGGACCCGGGATGGCAAGGTGCGCGCCGAGCTGGTCAGCATTACCCCCGAGGTGTCGGGCAAGATCATCAAGATAGCGGTGAAGGACAACCAGCTGGTGAAGGCGGGGGAGGAGATCTTTACGCTCGACCCCGAGCCCTACCGGATCGCCCTCGATAATGCCCGGGCGGCGCTGGCCAAGGCGAAATCGGATCTCGACAAGGCAGAGCACGAGGCGAACCGGCGCAGTGGCCTGTCGCGCAGCGTCATCTCCGCCGAGACGATGGATGAGGCGCGCCTCAATGCCCAGGCGATGCAGGCGGCCTATCAGGTGGCGCAGGCCAATCTGGAGAAGGCGGAGTGGTCGCTGGCCAAGACTCGGGTGCATGCGGCGAGCGATGGTTACATCACCAACCTGCAGACCCGGGTCGGCAACTATGCCAGTGCCGGCGTGCCGCTGGTGGCGCTGGTGGATACTCACTCCTTCTATGTGCAGGGTTATTTTGAAGAGACCAAGCTTGGCCACATAGCGCCGGGCAAACCGGCCGAAGTGGTGCTCTACAGCGGGGAACAGCGGTTGCGCGGCGAGGTGGAGAGCATAGGGCGCGCCATCCACGATCAGAGCGTCGATGGCGGCAAGGGCTTGCTGATCGACGTCAAACCCAACGTGCCCTGGGTGCGGCTGGCCCAGCGGGTGCCGGTGCGGATCAAGCTGCTGGATGTGCCGGCTGACGTGACGCTGATCGCCGGTACCACTTGCACCATCACCATTGGCGAGTAGGGTGAACGAGTCATTCTGGCTGCGTACCCCCTGGGGGAGGGCGACAGGGGGGCAGTGGCGCTATGCCCTGCGCAATGCGCTTGCCATGTGCCTGTCGCTCTGGCTGGCCTTCGTGCTGCAGCTCGACTCTCCCTACTGGGCGATGAGCTCGGCCGCGGTGGTGAGTTTTCCCACCGTGGGCGGGGTGATCAGCAAGAGTCTGGGGCGGGTGGTTGGCAGCCTGATGGGGGCGATGGCGGCGGTGGTGATCACCGGTCTTGGCATCAGCGATCCCTGGCTGTTCAGCTTCCTTATCGCCCTCTGGCTGGGTTTGTGTACCTACATCTCCAATCACTATCAGAACAACGTCTCCTACGCCTTTGCCCTCGGCGGATACACAGCCGCCATCATCGCCTTCTCCTGCGTCAATGTGGCGGATCCCCACCATATCTTCGATATCGCCCAGGCCCGGGTGAGCGAGGTGATCATCGGTATCCTCTGCGGCGGTCTGATGATGATGATCCTGCCCAGCACCTCGGATAGCGAAACCCTGCTGGAATCCCTGCGCAAGAGCCAAGCTCGTCTGCTGGAGCATGCCCAGCTGCTCTGGCTGGGGGAGATGACGCCCGAGGTGCGCAGCTCCCACGAAGGGCTGATCGGCCAGATCCTCACCATGAACGTGCTGCGCATTCAGGCGGTCTGGAGCCATCACCGGCTGCGGCGCCAGAACCGGCTGCTCAACTTCCTGCTCCATCGCCAGCTGCGCCTGATCAGCCTTATCTCCAGCCAGCGCCGCATGCTGCACAACTGGCCGGAACAACCGGAAGGCATTCAGGCGCTGCTCGCCACCCTGCTGGCCGAGCTTGGCAAGCCGGGGTGCGACAAGTATCGGGTCGCGAGGTTACTGGCTCCCCTGACGCCGACCAGCGAGCATGATTATCGACTGCGCACCTTTTTGCTGCGGCTGCGCCACTTCTGCTGGAGCTATCTGGAGTGTCAGCGCTGGCTTGACCGGTTGTCCTGCTACGACGATCAGGAGTGGCCGGCGCCGCCCCGTCACACCTCTCTCACCAGCCATACCGACACGCTGGAGGCCGCCTACAACGGCGGGCGCACCTTCCTCTGCGTGCTGCTCGGTTGCACCTTCTGGATCAACAGTCAGTGGGATGCGGGCAGCTCGGCGCTCACCATGCTCTCCATCTGCTGCGTGCTCTACTCGGCGACCCCGGCGCCGGCTCAGGGGGCCAACACCATGCTCAGGGCGATCCTGCTGCTCAGCCTCATCTGCTTTGCGGTCAAGTTTGGCCTGATGATCCGCATCGACGACTTTTGGGTTTTCTGCCTCTTGCTCTTTCCGGCGCTGCTCACCATGCAGCTCTGCAAACAACAGCAGGTGCGGCAGGCGGGCCTCTGGGGCCAGATGATCGTGCTGCTCGGCTCGTTTCTCGCCATCACCAATCCGCCCAGCTACGACTATCAGCAGTTCATCAACAGCAGCCTCGCCCAGATGCTGGGGGTGATGAGCGCCGCGCTGGCGTTTCAGCTGCTGCGACCCAGCTCGGATCGGCGCAAGAGCCGCCGCCTCATCCGCTCCCTGCGCCGCCACTTCATGGATCAGCTGGAGCCGGCCCCGCGCCAGAGCGAGAGCCAGTTCGAATCGCTGATCTACCACTGCATCAGCCAGCTCGGCCAGAGTCAGGATCAGACCGCCCGCCTCTGGGTGCTGCGCTGGGGCGTGGTGCTGCTCAACTGCAGCCATATCGTCTGGCAGCTGCGCCAGTGGCGCGGTGACGAACATCCTCTCTATCTGGTGCGTGACAACTGTATCCGCAGCCTGAAGGGGATCCTCACCGAGCAGGGGGTGCAGCACGCCTCCCTCGACCGCACGCTGGCCGAGCTGCAGCGGATCAGTCAGGGGCTGGCCAACCATGGCGATGGCACGGCGCGAGAGCTGGCAGGCATGGTGTGGCGGCTGCAAAGCTCGCTCTCCCAACTGCAACAGGAGCTGCCGGGCCCGGCCGAAGGGAGCTGAAACAGCCTCCGGAGGGGAACAATCCCCTCCGGATCACCCTTTCCCGCAGCCAAGTTTGTCCAATACCCTCCCAACGAGTAAGATTCTCCCCAAACGTCAATTCGCAAGGCCCTCCATGTCTACTCAATACAATGCGGATGCCATTGAGGTCCTCAATGGCCTTGAGCCGGTGCGTCGCCGCCCCGGCATGTATACCGACACCACCCGGCCCAATCACCTCGGCCAGGAGGTCATCGACAACAGCGTCGATGAAGCGCTGGCAGGTCACGCCCGCAATCTGGAGGTGATCCTGCATGAAGACCAGTCTCTCGAAGTGATCGACGATGGCCGCGGCATGCCGGTCGATATCCACCCGGAAGAGGGGGTTAGCGGGGTGGAGCTTATCCTCTGCAAGCTGCACGCGGGCGGCAAATTCTCCAACAAGAACTACCAGTTCTCCGGCGGTCTGCACGGGGTGGGTATTTCGGTAGTGAACGCCCTCTCCGATCGGGTCGAGGTGACGGTACGTCGCGACGGTCAGGTCTACGACATCGCCTTCGAGCGTGGCGAGAAGGTGCAGGAGCTGACCATCACCGGCACCTGCGGTCGTCGCAACACCGGCACCCGGGTGCGCTTCTGGCCGCAGGCGAGCTACTTCGATTCGCCCAAATTCTCGGTCACCAAGCTGGAGCACCTGCTCAAAGCCAAGGCTGTGCTCTGCCCCGGCCTCACCATCAAGTTCCTCGACAAGAACACCGGCATCAAGCTGGAGTGGTGCTACGAAGATGGCCTCAAGGATTATCTGGTCGACGCGGTCAAGCAGTTCACCTGCCTGCCGGAGCAGCCCTTTATCGGCTCGTTCAGCTCGGAACAATCGGCGGTGGACTGGGCGCTCTGCTGGTTGCCGGAAGGGGGCGAATGCCTCGCCGAATCCTATGTGAACCTGATACCCACTGCGCAGGGCGGTACTCACGTCAACGGCCTGCGTCAGGGCCTGCTCGACGCCATGCGCGAGTTCTGCGAGTTCCGCAACCTCTTGCCGCGCGGGGTCAAGCTGACCCCGGAAGATATCTGGGATCGCTGTGCCTACATCCTCTCCATCAAGATGCAGGATCCGCAGTTCGCCGGTCAGACCAAGGAGCGCCTCTCCTCCCGTCAGAGCTCTGCGTTCGTCTCCGGCGTGGTGAAGGATGCCTTCAGCCTCTATCTGAACAGCAACACCGAGCTGGCGGAGCAGATCGCCGAGATCTGCATCAGCAGCGCACAGCGCCGGATGCGCGCCGCCAAGACGGTGGTGCGCAAGAAGATTACCCAGGGCCCGGCGCTGCCCGGCAAGTTGACCGACTGTAACTGCGCCGACCCCATGCAGGGCGAACTGTTCCTGGTGGAGGGTGACTCCGCGGGCGGCAGTGCCAAGCAGGCGCGGGATCGCGAGTTTCAGGCCATCATGCCGCTGCGCGGCAAGATCCTGAACACCTGGGAGGTGGAGGCCGGTCAGGTGCTCGCCTCACAGGAAGTGCACGATATCTCGGTGGCCATCGGGCTCGATCCCGACTCCGAGGATCTCAGTGGCCTGCGCTACGGCAAGGTGTGCATCCTCGCGGATGCGGACTCGGACGGTCTGCACATCGCCACCCTGCTCTGCGCCCTGTTTGTGAAGCACTTCCGCACGCTGGTGGAGAAGGGCCACGTCTACGTCGCCATGCCGCCCCTCTACCGGATCGATATCGGTAAAGAGGTCTACTACGCCCTCGACGAGGACGAGAAGAACGGCGTGCTGCAGCGGGTCGAAGCCGAGAAGAAGAAGGGCAAGGTGATGGTGACCCGATTCAAGGGCTTGGGCGAAATGAACCCGAAACAGCTGCGGGAAACCACCATGGATCCCAACACCCGTCGTCTGGTGCAGCTCACCATGGAGCCGGCAGGGGAGAGTGAAGGGGATGCCGCTGACGAGACCCTGCAACTGATGGACATGCTGTTGGCCAAGAAGCGGGCGAGTGATCGCCGCGAATGGCTCGAAGAGAAGGGCAACCTCGCCATCATCTAAGCCGTCGGCCGGCCCTGTCGGGGCCGGCAAGCATTTAGCCGGAGTCGCCCTGTGGCGGCTCCCGAACCGAAAGAGAAAATCACATGAGTGATGCTATCGAGCTCAGTCTGGACGGGGTAGAGCGCCAGCCAATGCGCACCTTTACCGAACGGGCTTACTTGAACTACTCCATGTACGTCATCATGGATCGGGCCTTGCCGCATATTGGCGACGGCCTCAAACCGGTGCAGCGGCGCATCATCTACGCCATGAGCGAGCTGGGGCTGTCGGCCCTCTCCAAGCACAAGAAATCCGCCCGTACCGTGGGTGACGTGCTGGGTAAGTACCACCCCCACGGCGACATCGCCTGTTATGAAGCCATGGTGCTGATGGCCCAGCCCTTCTCCTACCGCTACCCGCTGGTGGATGGTCAGGGTAACTGGGGTGCGCCGGACGATCCCAAATCCTTCGCGGCCATGCGTTATACCGAAGCGCGGCTGTCGCGCTTCTCCGAGCTGCTGCTCTCAGAGCTCGGCCAAGGCACGGTGGAGTGGACGCCGAACTTCGACGGCACCATGAAAGAGCCGGTTGTGCTGCCCGCCCGTCTGCCCCACATCCTGCTCAATGGTGTGACCGGTATCGCGGTGGGCATGGCGACCGACATCCCGCCCCACAACGCGCGGGAAGTGGCCTACGCCTGTGCCGAGCTGCTCGACAACCCCAATGCGGGGCTGGATGTGTTGATGCAGCACATTCAGGGGCCGGACTACCCGACCAACGCCGAGATCATCACCCCGCGCGACGATATCCGCAAAATCTACGAGACCGGCAAGGGTTCCATCAAGCAGCGGGCGGTCTGGAGCGAGGAGGATGGCGACATCGTCATCACAGCGCTGCCCCATCAGGCCTCCGGCGCCAAGATCATGGAGCAGATCGCCGCCCAGATGGTGGCGAAAAAGCTGCCGATGGTCACCGATCTGCGCGATGAATCGGACCACGAGAACCCGACCCGTCTGGTGATCGTGCCGCGCTCCAACCGGGTGGATGTGGAGGGGCTGATGGCCCACCTGTTCGCCACCACGGATCTGGAGAAGAACTACCGGGTCAACCTCAACATCCTCGGCCTAGACAACCGGCCGCAGGTGAAGTGCCTCAAGACCATCCTCAGCGAGTGGATCCAGTTCCGTCGCGAGACTGTGCGTCGCCGTCTGCAATTCCGCCTCGATAAGGTGCTGGCTCGCCTGCACATCCTCGAAGGCTTGCTGATCGCCTATCTCAACATCGACGAGGTGATCGAGATCATCCGTACCGAGGATGAGCCGGGCAAGGTGATGGTGGAGCGTTTCAACATTACCGAGACCCAGGCCGAAGCGATCCTCGAGCTGAAACTGCGCCATCTGGCCAAGCTCGAAGAGTTCAAGCTGCGCGCCGAACAGAACGAACTGGCCGAAGAGCGCGACAAGCTGGAACTCATTTTGGGCTCCGAGCGTCGCCTCAACACCCTGCTCAAGAAAGAGCTGCTGGCCGATGCCGAGAAGTACGGCGACGATCGCCGCACCCCGCTGGTGGAGCGGGCTACCGCCGTGGCGCTGACCGAGAAAGAGCTGGTGCCGAGCGAACCGGTCACCGTCATCCTCTCCGACAAGGGGTGGGTGCGCGCCGCCAAGGGCCACGATGTCGATGTGGCGGGGCTCTCCTATAAGGCGGGGGACAACTACCTCACCCACGCCTTTGGCCGCAGCAACCAGCAGGCGGTGTTCCTCTCCACGTTGGGGAGAACCTACGCCCTCGAATCTCACACCTTGCCATCCGCGCGCAGTCAGGGCGAACCGCTCACCGGCCGCTTTGCGCTGGGGGCAGGGGAAGAGGTGCGCCATCTGGTGATGGGCAACGAGGGCGAGCCGTATCTGATCGCCAGCGATGCCGGTTACGGCTTTGTCTGTACCTATGACGACCTGATCGGCAAGAACAAGAACGGCAAGGCGCTGCTCACCGTGCCGGAAGGGGGGCAGGTGATGGCACCCCAGAAGATCGGCTCGCCGGAGACCGATCTCTGCATGGCCATCTCCAACGAAGGGCGCATGCTGCTGTTCCCTCTCAACACCCTGCCGGTGCTCGGCAAGGGCAAGGGCAACAAGCTCATCAGCATCCCCTCGGCGCGCGTCAAGGCGCGGGAGGAGTTTGTGGTGATGGCCGCCGTCATCCCGCAGGGCCAGTCGGTCACCCTGTTTGCCGGCAAGCGCAAGCTGACTCTTAAGCCATCTGACCTTGACTACTACCGCGGCGAGCGCGGCCGCCGTGGTGCCAAGCTGCCCCGCGGTTTGCAGCGGGTGGATCGCATCGAGATTGAACCCGCCGCCGGCACCGAACCGGCAGCCGGGGAAAATCAGGAAGGGTAATTAATGGAAGGGAGTGATTAGTCGCTCCCTTTCAAATTTTAATATTAACCTATGGTTAAATTTATCATCATTCATTGGCAATGATTGATAGTTTATATAAACTCAGCCAAATCAATGCTCCTACCCCAAGGTTATTCCATTCTCTCTAATATAACGGACCTTAGGGTCTCTTATTTCGTAGAGCACACCGCCTTGCTGTTTTTCTCCCGTTTTTTTAATTAGACCCATATTTTCCATTGAGACAACATAATTGTTAGTGGAACCTCCCGTTTTGGCCATCTCACTAAATTTGTTTTTTGTAAATATATTTGAATCGAGTTTAATTAAATGTTTGATATATGAATATATGTCCATAGAGTCTGCACGTGCATTTGCTTTTTTCGGATAATATTCATAGTAATTGAACTCTTTGACAAATTTTTCAATACCTAATATAACAGCTTCTTTTGTTATTTTCCGTGAGGGGTCAATCTCAAATTGAGATACTAGCGATTTATCTAAGAGATGCCATAAATCTCTAGGGTTATCATTACACATTTCAAGTAGCAAATTGATCGAATGATCTGCTTCATCATCAAATATAGCATTAAGTTCACTGACGAACCCGTTTGAAAAGGCTGATAGCCTTTTGCTTGCTACATCTCTAAGGCCTACTGGGTTCCATGATAGCGCTTGAAATCCGATCTTCTGAGTTCTAACATTTGACTTTATTTCATTAAAGGGAGTTGACCATACAAAAAGAATAATTTTAAATTTATTGTTTATCATTATTTTATTATTTGAAGCTACGCCCTCAATAAACTTTGCTATACGTTCAGCATCATTCTTAAGTCGTGGGTCTTCATCAACCTTGTCAATTAATAAAATTATTTCTTTTATCTTTGACTTAATTATGAGATCGCATAGTTTCTCAAGATAATAATAATTTCGGTCAGCCGGAGTGAAATTTTCATCGACCTCTAACTCTAGTCGCTTGAAGTATTCTGCATCTCCAATGTCTATGTCGGGAAGAGCAGAGAAATGTTTTGTTAACGCGTCACTAACTACTTTCGTTAGTGCTTTCAACCCATAGTTGAATACTATTCTAGTAGAGTTGTATATATTTATACAGATACGCTTCGTAAGTCCATTTTGTATTTTTTTGATTTGTTCTCTAAGCTGATTTTTAGTTGATGCCGGAACATATTGATGTAGATACATTGATAGGTGAGTTCTTTCATCCTGATCATATTTCCATAATGCACTAGGACTAAGGCTCATTATTTTAAAAAATTCACCAGCAATTACTGATGTTATAAATTTATAGAGTTGTTCGTGTTCAAAGGATTCTTCCAGCATAGAGAATTCTTCAAGTCGAACGAGTAAGATATCATCTGATTTTTTTCTTCTACCAATATCAAGATTGAGAGCAGTTTTACCACTACCACGCTCACCAGAAATTATAATTGAGCTTCCTTTTATAGCTTCATCAATTACTGAGTAATTTTGAGGTTTTTTATAAATACTTTCTGCTTTTTCCATTTCTGATTCTGCGGTATATACAGAGAATGGATAACTTAATAGGCCAAGAGATTTATAATAGTCTTCAAATTCCAAAAGAACCTCCTTTTCAATCTAAAAGTGCTGGCTTTAAAATCGCCTATAACTCCACGTGGTAGAGAGTTTTCTACGCCTAGAATTTGAAACTCGATGTAACAGGTGGATAGCTTACCAGAACCGAATGGTTCCTTGTTGTGATCCAAGCAAATTTTTGTTCAAGGGAAAAACTAGGACACCCACCTTCTTGGTCGGTAATTTTACTTTGCGGCCCCCTTATCCTCGGCCCTTCTCCCTTGTTTATGGCAAAAAGGGGGAGAGGGGAGGTAACCCTAGGGTGCAATGAACAGGGTGAATTGCACCGCGATTGAGCCAGCCCGTAGGTCTGATTAGCGAAGCGTAATCAGACGATCGCGAAAACAGGTTACCGTAATTCTGCCGGTGCTCCAGCTGATCTCTTCTCTATATCCATCGCCACCGAGATTGCGGTGCGGACGATTACGCTTCGCTAATCGACCCTACGCGTCCCTGCTTGATTTCACGCTCTGCTGCTTGTCGGTGGTTTGCTCCCCCTTATCCCCGACCTTTCCTCCCTTATCTATGGCAAAGAGTGGGAGAAGGGAGCAGAGATCGCAGCCATTGATAGTGACCGTGGTATGGCGTGATAGCTAAGCGTGACAGCTAGGGCTTCAGGTTGGCAGGTGCTGATCCCCTCTCCCCTCGGGAGAGGGTTAGGGTGAGGGGACGCTGACAATAGGGCAAACGCCACAGCGATCGCCAGGTGGGCAATCTGAAATGAGTCATCCATCCCACCAAACGAGAAGGGCCCCGCCATCCATGATGGCGGGGCCCTTTACATTAACAGCAGTGCCGCTGATTCAATCGTTCGCGCTGGCAGGGACCACTGAAATGGCTGGCTCGAGCCCGATTAGACAGGAATGGCTGTCGCTGCCGGTGGCGGGGTGATTTTCGAGGCGATCAGCTGGCGCAGGCGGGGCACCAGCAGGAGCAACACCACGCCGCCTGCCAGCGAACCCCAGCCGAGCATATTGAATACCGAGCTGTAGCCCGGGTTGGTGGCGACCGGGGTGCTGCCGATATTCTGCGGCATGGCGCCGGAGACATAGCCCGCAAGCACAGAGGCGACGCCGGTCACCATCATCCAGCAGCCCATCATCAAGCCTTGCAGGCTGGCGGGGGCCAGCTTGCCAATCATGGCGTAACCGATGGGGGAGATAAGCAGCTCGCCAAAGCTCTGTAGCACATAGCTGATGGCGATCCACTTGAAGGCGACCAGCCCGTCGGCCCCCGCCAGATGGATGCCGAGCGGCAGCACCAGCATGCCGAGCCCCATGCAGAACAGGGAGGCGGCAAACTGGGAGGGGATGTCGATATTCCAGCCCTGTTCGCGCAGTCGCTTGAACAGCAGCGCCATCAAGGGGCCACCGATAACGATGACGAGGGTGTTGATGTTCTGGATCCACTGGGGGGCGACCCGCAGCCCGAACACGTTGAGGTTGATGTTGTGCTCGGAGAAGAGCATCAGCCCCATGGGCGCCAGCTGGTAGAGCGACCAGAAGATGAGGGAGCCGAGGGCGAGGATCAGGTAGGCCACCATGCGGCTGCGCTCGGCGGCGTCCGGGTGGCGGGCGGTCATCACGCAGAGCAGTACCAGCACCACGGCCCCCAGGATCAGCACAAAGCTGCCGCTAAAGCTGGCGTGGGTCAGCAGCAGGCGCAGCGCCGGCACCAGCATGGCCAGAATGGCGATCCCGGCCAGCATGCGGCGGTAGAAGCCGCTCCCTTTGATATGGCGCAGCGGGGTGCTGATATCCGCCAGAATCGGCCAGCAGGCGAAGGTGGCGATAATGGCGATGATGTTACCCAACGTCGCAAACAGGAACAGGGTGCGGTAATCCTCGGTGAGCTGGAAGTAGCCCGCCACCGTGAAGCCGATAAAGAAGCCCAGATTCATCCCGGCGTAGTTCCACAGGAAGGCGCTCTCGCGGCGGTGATCATCCGGGGCGAAGCGCTGGGTCAGCATCATGTTGAGGCAGGTGACGTTAAGGCCGCTGCCGGTGAGGAACATGGCGAGCCCCCAGTAGAGGCCGGTGATCCCCATCTCGGCGATGAAGTAGCAGCCGATCACCTGCAGCACCATCCCCATCACGAACAGGTTGCGGTTGCTGAGGTAGCGCCCGCCGAGATAACCGCCAAACAGGTGCAGGCCATAGTTGAAGGCCCCGAAGACCCCCATCATGGCGTTGGCCTGGGATTCGCTAAAGCCGAGCCGCTTGGTGGCGTAGAGCACCAGGGTGGAGTAGAGCACGGCAAACCCCAGGGTCGAGAAGGTCTGGATAAAGAACAGCGCCCCGGAGCCGGGGGGAATGGTGGGGTGTTGATTCGAAGCGCTCACGGTCTGTCTCCTGTGAGAGAAGAAAGTCATTACTCGTCCTGAGAGCGTACCGGTCTGCTGCCGGCTAGCCTTGTGCGCTTCCATGCTAGTCTGAAGGCCGGTCTGTCATTTAGCGGCCAAGCGGTGCAAATAGCCATACCTGAAATTTAATCTGGCGCGATTAATTGCTTTTTATTGATCTATTCCGCCTTTTTATGCGCGATTGTGCCGTGGTTTTAGCTCGGCTTACCACGGGATTGCGGCATGGTTGATGTGATCCAATCGACTATTTAGTGCCGATTATGGCCCTGTAGCGGGATCTATGTCCCGCTTTGTTGTCCCGAAACGCAGCTGGCGCCAAGTTGTTGTATTGCAGGTTGTTTATTCATCCTCGGGTATTGAGTGAATAAATATCGGGAGGAGAAGGGGTCGCAGCAGGGTGACTTGCGTGTGTTCTCTCTTTGCTGTCGAGAGGGTGAGGGGAGGATAGAACAACGCCCGGCGGGCCGGGCGTTGTGGTGCGACTGATGGGCGGCGAAAGCGGCCTTAGAAGTCGTGGTAGAGCGGCCAGCCGAGCAGCGGGTGCTTGAGACCGGCGCGCATCTCGACGTTGTCGAGCTTCTCCGGCGAGGCATTCTCTTTTTGCAGCAGCTGGTACTGGCGCACAAAGCCGAGGGTGTGGAGCAGGTTGGGCACAAAGCCCGGGCTCAGCTCCTGGCGCAGGGCGGCGGCCATGTCGGCGGGTAGCGCGCTCAGCATCAGGGCGAGCTGGGCGGCGAGGTAGTCGGTGTCGTACCAGTTCTCGTCGAGCTCAATCTCCCGCGCCAGTTTGCGCTTGAGATCCTGCTTCACCTTGAGCGGGGCGGCGCCACTGCCCTTGCCGCAGAGGATGCGGTAGAGCAGCGCTTCGGCCAGCTTGTCCTCCATGGTGGGGTGGTCGCTCTCGCAGGCGAAGAAGTGCTGGTCGATGAGTTCCATCAGGCGGCTCTTGTTGTGCTCGGTCAGCGCCTTCTCGTACTCCTGCCACCCTTGCCACTCCTCCACATCGGGCGGGCTCGAGATCTTGTCCAGCAGGCGGGCATCCACGTCACCGTAGAGGCTGTTGCCAGCCTGCTTGGGGCTGACGGTAATGAGCATCGACCAGCCCTTCTGGAACGGCTTGATGGGGCCTTCCGGCGCCTGCAGCAGCGCCAGCGCCTTGGCCGGATCCCGCGCCGAGAGCTCCTGCAGGCCGAGGCTCACCACGCCGATGACGTCGTGGGCCGCCTGCTCCAGCAGGTGCATCTTGTACTTGTTGTAGTACTTGTCGGCGAATTTGAGGCTCATCAGCACCGCCTTGCCCTTGATGGCGGCGAGCTGTTGCTGACTCAAGAGTTCGTTGTCGCGGCCAAAGCGCAGCACCTGGGTCAGAAAGGGGCCCTGGTTGGCATCGCGAATGACTAACTGCATGAATGGGCTCCTTAATCCAGAAAGCTGAACATGTCGTCGACGTCGCCGTACTCGTCTTCCTCGACCTTGTTCTTCTCTTTGGCCTGCATCACCAGCTCGGCGGCAAACTTGTTGATGATGCCATCCCAGCTGGAGTGCTCGTTGCGCAGCAGCGCCTTGATGGCTTTCTCCACCTCGGGGGCCAGCTCGCGAATGAGCATCAAGAGGCTGCGCGGGTCGTCCAGCGCGTAGTCGTGGACATCCTCGCTCTGCTGGCGCTCGCTGTAGCGCAGGGACTCTTCGAGATCTTCCTCTTCGGCGTGCAGCACGTCGCGATAGCCTTCGTCCTCTTCATAGCGATCGCCGCGATAGAACTCGATAAAGGGGATGGCGAGGTAGAAGAGACCGGCCGGATCTTCGGCCACGCACTCGAGGATCTCGCGCTGCTTGGCTTCGCTATCCTGGGTGCGGATCAGGTAGTTGAGGAAGTCGAAGGTGTGCTGTTGCAGCTCGTCGGCGTTGTTCTTGATCGCCTCTTCCCAGTAGAGCGGCTGCTGGCAGACGATGTCGCGGATCCGCTCCGGGGTCATCAGCTCGGAGATGATGGAGGGGAAGGAGATATCGTGCTGGCCGTTAATCTGGGTCAGGGTAACGATATCAATGTTTTCAATCACTTCTGCTAGCTGGTCGTCAGACATGGTCTTGGCGATCAGCTCGAACTTCTCGCTGGCCTGCTTCGGCTCGATAACGGCCAGCTCTTTGATCTCGATGGCGGTAATTTCTATCAGACTGTTGCTCATGCCTTGCCCCAATTAGAAACGGACTTCGTCGTACATATCCTGATCGCCGTCGTCATCACCATAGCGGTCACTGCCGCCGTGGTAGTCGGCGTCGGCATCTTCCCCGTCTTCATCTTCTTCGTCGCGCAGCTCATAGTCGTCATCGCCGCGGTAGCTGCCGCGCGGCAGCGGGTTGTCGAGCAGGAACAGCACGGCGCAGGCTTCCATCAGCTGATCTTCGCTCTGGGCCCGTACCGCCTTGACCAGCGGCAGGGCGGCGTTGTTGAAGCCGACGCTCACCTTGAACTCGTCCCAGCCCGGCTGCTCGCCGCTGGTGAGCCACTTGTTCCACTGCGACTTGGCCTTGGCCGGGAACTGCACCCGGCCATAGAGGGCCAGCGGCAGATACTCGGGCATAAACTCCAGCATGCTCATGTCGGCCAGCAGCAGGCTCTTCATCTGGTCGGTGAACTGTTCCAGCCCCTTGGGGTCGTCCTGATCCCGGTAGGATTCGATGTTTTCGCTGGCATCGCTTTGCAGCGACTTGAGCCGCGCCTGGTCCCATCTCTTTTGCATAGTTGCTCTTTCTGCCTGCTGTTTCAGGGGTAGAACTGATCCCACATCTCCTGCATGGCGGAGGCGGGGTCGGTCACGATGACGTTGTTGAAATCCTTGATAAAGGCGGCCCGCTGTTTCGGATCGGACAGCACTTCATAGGCCTGCTTTACCTGGTGCAGCTTGATGGCTGCCTGCTCTTTCTCTTCTTCACTGGCCCCGTGCAGCTTGTCGGGGTGGTACTGGTTCGACAGCCGACGATAGGCTTTCTTGATGTCGTTTTCGCTGGCGTTGGACTTGACGCCCAGCACCCGAAAGTAGTTGTTCATGGCAGATCCTGCATCACTGGCATCATAGGATTCACGCTGCGAGTGCCTGATGGTGGGGATTGGCAAACCAGGCACGGCAAAAACCCGTCATTTTAACGGAAACAGCCCGCCAACGCGATGAGTTGGGCGATCAATTAACGGGCGAAATGAAGAGGGGGCAGTTGAGTGCCTATTGTTGCCAGTCGGTCTGGCCAGTGCAAGGGGCGAGCACGGGAAGGCGATGAAAAAACGGGCAGGAAAGGGGCGGGCGGCAGGCCGGGGCGAGGCTGCCGCCGCAGGGGTTACTCCTCCCAGAAGGAGGCGGAGGTGTGGTAGATCATCTTCTTGCTCATCCCGCCATCGACCACCAGATTGGCGCCGTTGATAAAGTCGTTCTGGGGATCCGCCAGAAAGAGGCAGGCGCGGGTGATGTCGTCGGGGCGCCCGACCCGGCCACTCGGGTGCTGGCGGTGATCCGCCTCGGTCAGGGTGTGGTAATCCTCTGCCTGGATCCAGCCCGGACTGATAGCATTGACCGTGATGGGGTAGTCGGCCAGCGAGTTGGCGAGGGACTGGGTGAGGGCGACCAGCGCCCCCTTGGAGGCGCCGTAGGCATCCCAGCCCGGTTCGTTCTGCTGCCAGCGGGTGGAGGCGATATTGATGATGCGACCATAGGGCAGATCGCGGTTGGCCTGCACAAAGGCGCGGGCGCAGAGCATGGCGCCGCGCACATTGACCGTCATCACCTGATCGAACTGGGCTGCGCTCAGCTCCTCGAAGCGGGTGTGGAACTTGCTGATGGCGCCGTTGTTGATGAGCAGGTGGATGCCGCCATGCTGCTCGCGCACCTCGGCAAAGAGCCGCACTATGGCCTGCTCGTCCCGCAGATCGAGGGGGTGAAAGTGGATCTCGGGATGGTCGAAAGCGTGAGGGGCCAGATCGGTGGCGATCACCCGATAACCCGCCTCGGCCAGCCCGATACAGAGCTGGCGGCCAATCCCGCCAGCGGCGCCGGTGACCAGTGCAATTTGGGGTTGGTTGGTCAGCTCGTTCATTGTGCCGCTCCATTGCGTGCCCGCAGCACCTTGATGAGGGCTGACACCTCCTGCTGACCAAACCCTTGCGCCACCCCTTCCTCAAACAGATCGGCGGCAAAGCGCGGGAAGCGATTGTCTATCCCGGTGTCGGTAGCATGACCGGCGAGGCGGCTGATGGCGGCGCTCCAGGTTTTCAGGCTGGCGTAGGGGTGATCGAAATCGCCGCTCGCCAGCGTCTTGCCCAGATGGGCCACATCGCCACCCAAAATCGGTGAAAGCTCGCTGAACTGGGCGCACACCTTGGCCACCGGTAGTCCTTCCGCCTCGCAGATCAGCGCGCCGTGCAGGGCCCCGAGCAGACCACCGGCAAAGTAGGCGGCGACGGCACAATCTTGTGCCGCGGCTGCGCCTACCGCCTCGGCCACATGGTCGAGGGTGGGGGCGAGCAGGCGCAGCACCGGCTCGGCCTCGCTAAAGGCAGCGCTGGCCCCCGAGCAGATGATGCTGGCATCGCTAGTGCCGATCTGATCCGGGAAGCAGAGGATGGCGCCATCGAGATAACGGGCGCCGCGGGCGTGGCTCCAGCTCTCCAGCGCTCTGGCCCCCTGCGGGCTGCCGGTGGAGAGCTGCACCAGCAGCTTGCCCGCCACCGCATCGCTCGCCTCATCCAGCAACTGTTGGCTGACGGCGTAGTTATCGACGCAGACAAGGGTGATATTGCTTGCAGCGATGGCCGCGCCAACCGAGGGGGCGAGTGTCGCACCCAGCGCCTGCAGCGGGGCCGACTTGGCGGCGCTGCGATTCCAGACGGTGACCGGATGGCCCGCCTTGAGCAGGGTGGTGGCGAGGGCGGAGCCCATGGCCCCGAGGCCGATGACAGAGAGATGGCGCATGATGGCTCCTGACGGTGTTGATAGACGCTGATATAGAAAATTGGGATGCCTTGTGGCAGGTAAGCCACTATATTTGCCCAGTGTCGCCGTTAAAAATGGCTTTTATGACTGTCTGGTATAGGTGAATTCTATGGATGTGCGAACCCTGCGTGCGTTTGTCGCTGTCTTCGAGGAGCGCAACATCACGGCGGCCGCTACCCGCCTTTTCATTACCCAGCCCACCCTATCCACCACTATCAAGACGCTGGAGGATGAGCTGGGGGTGACCCTGTTTGTGCGGCAGGCGCGCGGGGTTGAGGGGACCGAAGCGGCGCACCGGCTCTATCCCCGCGCCAAGCGGCTGATCGCCGACACCGATTCCCTCGCCCGCGAGTTTCGTGAAACCTCCCCCTGCCTCGAGGTGACGGTGGGGATTGAGGCTGATCTGGGTGATGGCGTGGTGGGGGCGCTGGTGCAAGGGGCGCTCGCCCACGAGGAGATCCTGCTGACCCTGGAGGAGGGCTGCTGTGGCGATGTGCGGCTGGGGTGTGAATCCCTGCGCTGTGGTGACGAGCTCTTTATCCCCCTGCTGGAGGAGGAGTTTGTGCTGGTGCTGCCGCCGGATCACCCGCTGGCGGGCAAGGGGGCGCTCACCCCGGGTGTGTTGGCGGACGAGCCGTGGGTCACTTGCCCACGCCATGACTCCCATCTGCGGCTGATCGCCATCCTCGGCAATCAGGTGCCCCTCTACCCACGGCGGGCTGGGTCGCTGCGACTGGCGGCTACCATGGTGGCCGCCGGGGCGGGGATCGCCTGGTTGCCCCGTTCACTCTGTCCGCCCGGTTGTTCGGTCGCCGAGCTGGCGGCCTCTTCTTTCAAGCGGCGGGTGGGGCTCTGCTACGCCCCGGATGCGTTACGATCGGCGGCGGTGACCGCCCTGCTGGCGCAGGTGCGCGGGATGCAGCTCCCCGCCTGATGTCGGAATAAAAAAGGGCCATCCGGTGGGATGGCCCTGTTGCAGGCAACGATGCTGCGTGGCTAGAGCGACGCCCACCAGAGTCGCAGCTGCAAGCCCCACTTCGAGCTCCAGCCGGTGGTGCTGCTCACCAGCGTCCCATCCTTGATGACGAGGAACGTCGGGGTGACGCCCACCTGCCACTGGGCAGCCAGATCTCCCGACTCGTCGTTGTGGGTCGGGAAGGTGAGCCCCTTCTTGCTCATCCCCATGCCAAGTTGCTCCGAATTGCCGGAGCGCAGCGCCACCGTCAGCACGTTTTCCCCCTCCTGCCAGAGCTGCTGCACGGCTGGGGTGGTGAAACGGCACACCCCGCACCAGCTGGCCCAGTAGTAGACCAGCAGCGGTTTGCCGCGGCTCAGGGTTGCGAGATCCGTACTGGTGCCATCCTGCAGAGTGACGGGGGCGCTCATCGCCCCCTCTGGCAGGGTCGGGCTGCGCCACAGATCGAGCAGGGTCGAGATGACCAGCGCCAGCAACAGCAGCCAGAGTGCCTCCTTGCTCCTGCGTCGCCAGCGGGGTTGAGGGTTGGTGCTCATCCCTTACCCCAGCTTGGCCAGTTCGGCCTTCACCAGCTGCTCCAGCTCCTCATAGGGAACGGCGCCCGGCACCAGCTGGTTGCCGATCAGGGTCGCCGGTGTGCCCTGCACCCCCAGAATGGTGCCGATACGCAGGCTGTTGCGCAGCTCTTCGGTTGCCTTCGGCACGGGCTTGAGCGCCACGTTGTCGGTGGCGGCCAGCGCCTTGTTGATATCCGCCTCGGTCAGCATCCCCTGCTTGCTCATCAGCTTGTCATGCAGGGCGAGGAAGCGGGCCGGATCCTGCTGCCACAGGGTCAGGCTGTACTGGGCCGCCTTGGCGGAGGTCTGCCCCTTGAACGGCAGCAGCTTGATCACCAGCCCCAGATCGTCCGGATAGGCCTTGAGCAGTTTGGTCAGCTGGGGATCGAACTGCTTGCAGTAGGGGCAGTTGTAGTCGGTGAACAGTACCAGCGTCAGCTTGGGGTTTTTGGCGCCGAGGCGCGGGCTGGTGGCGCTGTTGAACAGCACATCCTTGTTGCCCTTGATGAAGTTGCCAAGTTGCGCCTGTTGGGCTGCCGCGTTCTGTTTCTCCCAGGATTCGGCCGCTTCGTCGAGGATCTTGGGGTTGGCGATCAGGGTCTCGCGGATCAGCTCCTTGATGCGGGCCTCCTGCTCCGGGGTGAAGGGGGCGGCGTGCAGGGCCGGAGCAGTCAGCGAGCCAGCAAACAGGGCGGTGCACAGGGCGATGGAGCGCAGGTTCATGGAGTTCTCCTTAAAAATGGGTGGCGTTGGTCTGGATCAGACCGGCCTGATTCAAGAGGGTAAGCAGATCGGCCTTGTCCAGCAGGGGGGAGAGGATCTCTCCCTGTGGCAGGCCGGGGCCGTAGATCTGGTTGAAGGGGACTGCTGCCGCCCCGCGCTGGCGCAGGAAGGCGGCGATGGTGTCGTCCGGTTTGCTCCAGTCGCCGCGCAGGGCCACCACATCGGGGGCCGAGAGGGCGTTTTGCACCTCATCGCGTAGCAACACGTTGTATTTGTTTGCCTTGCAGGTAACGCACCAGTCGGCGGTGACATCGATAAAGATCCGCTTGTTCTGGGCGAGGGCATCGGTGATGGCGCGTTCAGAGAGCGGCTGCCAGACCACTCGGTCGATGCTGCCCGACCCTTGCGCCGTGAAGGCGCCCCCCAGCAGCAGGGCAGCGCCGACAAGCGCCGAGAGGGAGAGGGCCAGCGTGAAGCCGCGCATGCCATAACGCCAGACGATGCCAATCAGCAGGGCCAGCAGCATGGCGGCCATCAGCCAGTAAACCTGAACGTTGCCCAGATGGCTGCCAAGCAGGCTCGCCAGCCAGAGGCTGGAGCCCAGCATCATCAGCCCGAGCAGGATGCGCAGGCGCCCCATCCAGCGACCTGGCTTGGGCAGCCAGAGGGCGAGCCGCGGCAGGGCCGCCACCAGCAGCCAGGGTAGGCTCATACCAATCCCGAGCGCGGTGAAGATAAGCCAGAGCTGGCCGAGTGGCGCCGCCAGCGCAAAGGCCACTGCAGTGCCGAGGAAGGGGGCCGAGCAGGGAGTCGCCAGCAGAGTGGCGAAACTCCCCTGCAGAAAGTGACCGCCGAGGCCATTGCCGCCGCTGGTGGCGAGGCGGGTATTGAGGTTGCTCGGCAGGCGGATCTCGAACAGCCCCAGCAGGTTGGCGCAAAACAGCAGGGTGACCAGCACCATCAAGCCGATAAAACCGGCGCTCTGGAACTGGATGCCCCAGCCGACGGCCCCTTGCGTGGCGCGCAGCAGAGTGCTCATGGCCGCCAGCACCCAGAAGGAGGCGATGATCCCGGCGCTGGCTGCGAGGAACTGCTTGCGCACGGTTCCCTGTTCACGCTCCTGATGTTGCAGCACAGACCCCAACTTGAGCGCCAGCACCGGCAGCACGCAGGGCATCAGATTGAGGATGAGGCCGCCGAGCAGCGCAGCCCCCAGCAACCAGAAGAGGGGCTGGCTCGGCGCTGGCAATACGAGCGCTTCGCCAATCGAGCCTTTGGTCTGCCACGCCTGTTCGCCACTGGTGAGCAGCAGGCCGAGGGATTGGCCGCGCAGATCCGGCGCATCTCCCTGCCAGCCATCGCTCACCGTAACCCGGGCGATCAGGGTGTTGCCCTCAACCTCGAGCACCGGCCTGCCAAACTCGGCCCCCTCCAGCGCATCGATAAAGAGGGCGGGTGATTGCCAGCCCTCTGCCCGCTCGGCGCGCAGTTGCAGCTGGTTGTGCTGATAACCGAGCTCGACCCGGGTGGCGGCGGGCAGCGGTTGGGGCAAATTGCTGATGGCCTTGGCCCAGCTGAAGTCGAAACCGGCCGGAGTCTGCCCATCTACCGCGAGGGTGAAGGGGAAGTCGGTCAGGATGCAGACGTTGCTGCAGGTGGAGAGGCGCAAGGTGCCCTTGAGCGATTGGCCGGCGGGGTAGTTGAGGCTTAGGGGGAAACGCACCTCACCCTGATAACCCTGAGTGCTAAGTCCGGCCACCTCGAAGTGGCGCGGAGCGGGCCAGCGCCACTGAAAGTCATCGACCGGCTCATCCCACAGGATCTGGGGGGCAATGCCCCCTTCGCCCGGGCTGTGCCAGTAGGTCTTCCAGCCGGACTCGAGGGCTACGTCGAGCAGGATGCGGGTGTGGTCAGGGGCGCTGCGGTCGGCTTGCAGTCGCACCTTGGCGTGATCATTCTGTGGGCTGGTGAGCCAGCCCGTGTCGCTGGCCAATCCCATGGATTGCCACAGCAGACCGCCCAGTAGCAGGGCCGCCTTGAAGAGATTCGACATCTTTTTGGTCTCGCAAAAATTGAGTGATAGCTAACGAAAGAACGCTGCCGAACTCATTCCCGCCAGACGCAGAGGGTGAGGTGCAGACGCCGCTCGGGCGGCGAGATGACTCTGGGAGGGGGCAGTGGCGGTGTGTAGCGCCAAAGGGGGGCCAGCAGGGCGATCAGCACGGCCACGGCAAAGAAGAGCTGTTCGACGCAGAGCAGGGTGGCGGCGCTCAGCCACTTGCCGTTGAGCTGGCAACTGGTGGGCTGCGGGCTGGCCGGTTTGGCATCCTCTTGATCCGTTGCCGAGCCTGGAACGGGCAGCGCCTGACAGCTGAGGGCGTGATCGAGCAGGGCAAGCCGGGCCAGCGGCTGGGCCGCACAATTGAGCACCAGCAGGCAGACCAGCAGCAGGAGATGTTTCGCTACCCGTTGTTGCAACATCATGTTCGCCCCGTCCATCAAGATGGGGCCATCCTAACGACCAATGGCGGGTGGGGCAAGTCGGCGGCGTATTGATGAGCAGGACTGTGGGTGGCGCGACGGGGAGGGAGGTCGGTTCTGTTTGGCGAACGCTTGTTCGCTAAAAGGGGGATCAGTATACTGCGCCGAGTTAAAACTCGAGGTGTTCGATGCTCAAAATTGCCCGTGTGCTGCTGCTTGGTCTGCTGCTCATTTTCTGGTTCCTGTTCGGCCTGCTGCTCTGTCTGGTTCGTCCGCGCCATCCCAATAACGTCTATGTCTTCGCCCGCATGTATCACGCGGTCTGCCCGCTGATCGGGCTGCGAGTCAAGGTGACGGTGGCCGACGAGGTCAAATCGGTCGGCCCGGCGGTCTACGTCTGCAACCACCAGAGCAACTTCGACATCTTCACCGTGACCGGTGCGGTGCAGCCCGGTGTGGTGGCAGTGGGCAAAAAGAGCCTGCTCTGGTTGCCGCTGTTCGGCCTTATCTTCTGGCTCTCCGGCAACGTGCTGATCGACCGCACCAACCGCTCCCGTGCCATCGGCACCATAGGTCAGGTGGTGGATCGCATCAAGAACCGTGGCACCTCCATCTGGATGTTCCCGGAAGGGACCCGCTCCCAGGGACGTGGCCTGCTGCCGTTCAAGGCGGGCGCTTTCCACACTGCGGTACAGGCTGAAGTGCCCGTTGTGCCCATCGTCTGCTCCAGCTACTTCGGTCAGGTCGACCTCAATCGCTGGGACAACGGCGAAGTGCTGGTGGAAGTGATGGCCCCGGTCTGCAGCAAGGAGCACGGTGCCAGCGGCATTCGCGATCTCTCCGACACCTGCCGCGCCCGGATGGAGGCCAAGCTGGCCGAACTGGACAGCAAGCTGGGCCACAGCCACGCCGCCTGACGGATATCGCAGCTGAATCGACAAGGGAGCCACTGGCTCCCTTTTTTGTTGGTAAAAATCACCACCTGGTTGGCTATTCTCACCAATAACCCCATCTTGAATTTCCTCAGTAAATTCCCATCTATATGTAAAACAACAATAATTTTTCTTGGCACGGCTCTTGTAATGCTATGGGAAGAGATAGCCATCCCATCAACAAGGAGCCAGACCATGAGCGTATTCAGCCGCCTGACCGACGTGATAAATGCCAACCTGCACAGCCTGCTCGACAAGAGTGAAGAGCCGGAGAAGATGCTGCGCCTGATGATCGAAGAGATGGAGCAGGTGCAGGTCGAGATGCGTACCCAGGCCGCCCGCGTGATTGCCGAACAGAAACAGCTGGAGCGTCACCAGCAGGGGTTGCAGGCGCAGATCCTGGAGTGGTCGGCCAAGGCCGAGCTCGCCATCCAGAAGGGACGTGAGGATCTTGCCCGTGCCGCGCTGACCGAGAAGCTGGCGGAGGTCAAAAAATGTGAACAGCTGGAGCAGGACAAGGCCCGGGTGGCCGAGGTGTTGGCTCAGCTCACCGCCGACAGCGAGCGACTGGCGGCCAAGCTGACCGAGGCCCGCGAGAAGCAGAAACTGCTGACCCTGCGCGAGCAGACAGCCCATAGCCGCATTCGGGCCCGCGCCCAGGTGGACAACCAGCGCATGCATGAGCTGATGGCGCGCTTTGACGGTTTTCAGGGCCGGGTCGATCAGCTGGAAGCCCAGCTGGAGGCGGCCACCCTGGGGCAGAATCCCTCGCTGGAGGCCCAGTTCCGCGAGCTGGAGCTCAATGACGAGATCGAGCGCGAGCTGGCTCGCCTCAAAGGCCAGAAGGCGGAGGTGTAATCATGAGCCCCTGGCCCAAGGATCTGGTGCATCGCAAGCTGACCGGGGTCTGCGCCGGTATTGCCAGGCGGTTGGGGGTCTCCAGAGTCACGGTGCGGGTGGTGGCACTGCTCGCCCTGATCCTGATGCCGCCGCTGGCACTGGCCGCCTATCTGCTGGCGGTGCTGGTGATGCCGCCCCGTTATGAATTGAAGCGCTGGCTGGATTGACCGAAGGGTTGATCAGCCGGCAGACAAGGTACTGATAAGGAGCAAGTTATGCTGGAATTTTTCATATTGCTGGTGGTGCTGCTGGTCATGGCACTGACCGGTTTTACCCTGGTAGCCATGTTGCTGGTGAGCGGCCTGTTCGTGCTGCTTGGGGCGCTGGGTGGCATGCTTGCTCTGATCATCAAGCTGGCCCCCTGGTTGCTACTGGTGCTGGCGGTTTGCTGGCTGATCAGCAACCGCAGCAAGCGTTCCAATACCTACCTCTAACCCGCCTGAGGTTGTGCAAGACGTTGTGTGATGCTCCCTGATTTCCCCTTTCCGGCCACTCATCGAGTGGCCTTTTTTTGCCTGTCGTCCTCAAGGCTGGGTGGCTGCGGGTAACCACTGGGGGCTCCAGCTCTGCCAGAGTGCCGGGCTGTGGATCAGCTGCTCCTTGAAGGATTTCGGCTGCTGCTTGAGGCGATATTCGATGCGCAGGGCCGCCCCCTTCTCGCCGACTTCCTGTTGCCACGCCAGCGTCAGTGGCCCCTTGCCGCGCAGGGCGCGAGCACCCTTGCCACTCTGGTGCTGGCGCAGGCGGCGCAGCGGATCCGTGCTGATCCCGGTATAGAGCAGGCCGGTGGCAGTACGCACCATATAGACAGACCAGCGGGAAGGGGCGGAAGGTTGCGGCGCTGGAGTGGTGGTCGCGGGTTCTCTCATTCAAATTCTCTGTGCCAAACTCAGAGGCAGCTCAAGGAGGTGCGATGAGAGTCTGGTTTTGGTTGTGGTTACTGTTGTCGGTCCCGGCTCTGGGGGAGACGATCCGTCTCTACGATTACCATCAGCATCCGCCCTTCAACACCGGAGTGGATGCAGGGCTGAGCCGCGAGCTGGTCAAGTATCTCAATGAAAAGCTGGGGGGTGAACCCAGAATCGAGCTTTGGTTGGTCAATCGCGCCCGACTGGCGCTGGAGATGGCAGATCCCGACTTTGACGGTCTGGTGGTCTGGGTCAATCCCGCCTGGGTGGGGGATCCCCATCGCGAACGCTATCTCTGGACTTTCCCGGTGATGCGCGACACCAACGAGCTGGTCTCGAACATCGACAACCCGGTCACCTATCGCGGGCCTGACTCCCTCAGAGGGTTGGTGTTTGGCGGGGTGGAGGGTTACCGCTATCAGGGGATCGATGATGCAGCTGGCCGCGGGGAGCTGGTGCGTCAGGATGCCAAGAAGGTGAAGACCAATCTTGAGCTGCTGGTGCGCGGCCGCATCGATGTGACGTTGGTAAGTGGTTCATCGCTGGGCTTTTTCATCGACTCACAGCATTATCAGGGCAAGCTGTTTATCTCGCGCTTCCCCCAATCCAGCTATACCCGCCATATCCTGCTGCCCAAATCCCGTCCCGAGCTGCATACCACCCTCAACGACATCGCCGAGCAGATGGACAGGGATCCCCGTTGGCACAAGGTGCTGGAGTCCTATCGCGGTACGCCCTGAGGGCGGCGCTTGAGCCGGTGTAGCGGCAACAGGCTCACCAGCAGACCAGCCCAGACGAAGGCGAAACCGACCGCCTTGATGGGGTCCGGCGCCTCACCAAACCAGTAGATGGCGAGCAGGAAGGCGAGGCTGGGCTCGATATATTGCAGCAGCCCCACCGTGCTCATCCGGGTTCTCGCCACTGCGTAGCAGAAGAGCCCCACCGGCAGCAGGGTGGCGGGCGCACTGCCCATCAGCAGCAGCTTGTCGGCCAGATCCCCGTTCACGAATGCCCCTTCCCCGTGCCACGCCAGCGTGCCGATGATGATCAGCGCGACGGGCAGTTGCACCATGGCTTCCAGATAGAGGCTGGAGCCGGTGTCGTAGTGGATCTTCTTCTTGATAAGGCCATAGCAGGCGAAGTTGGCCCCCATGATGAGGGAGAACCAGGGGAGCTGGCCGTAGCAGAAGAGCATGTAGGCGAGACCCGCCAGCGCCAGGGCGACCGCCAGATGCTTTTGCGGGGTGAGCCGCTCTTTTAGGAAGATGACGGCGAATACGATATTGAACAGTGGGGTCATAAAGAAGGCGAGGCTGGTGGTCAGCACTTGCCCGGTAGTGAGGCACCAGGTGAACATGCACCAGCTGATGGACATGACGGGGCCCGCCAGCAGAATGAGGCCGAGCTGGCGCGGCTCGCTGCGCAGTTGTGCCCAGGGTACCTTGTGGCCAAGCAGCAAAAATAGGGCACCCAGCAGCACCACAGACCAGAGCACCCGGTGGGAGATCAGCTCCCACATGTTGACCTCGGGCATGAATTGATAATAGAGCGGCAGCATCCCCCACAGGATGAAGGAGAGGGTCGCGGTGCCGGTACCTAGCCAGTTTTTCATTATTATCCGTTTATTAAATTAAACATCCATGGTGATAGTAGGGGGCGCGCCCTGTTTCCACAAGAGGGAAAACAGGGAAATGCTGGTACTATCAACGTCATGCAGCGAATCGATAAGTTGTTTGAGCAAATCAGGGCCTGCCGTCTGTGCGAGGCTCATCTGCCGCTGGGGCCTCGTCCGGTGATCCGCGGGGCCGAGAGTGCCCGCTTGCTGATCATCGGTCAGGCGCCCGGCACCCGGGTGCATGCCAGCGGTATCCCGTGGGATGACCCCTCCGGTGACCGGCTGCGCCAGTGGCTCGGGGTCGATAAAACCACCTTCTACGACCAATCCCGCATCGCCATCATGCCGATGGGTCTCTGCTATCCCGGCAAGGGCAAGTCGGGCGATCTGCCGCCCAGACCCGAGTGCGCGCCCACCTGGCATGACAAGGTACTGATGCTGTTACCCAACATCGAACTGACCCTGCTGATCGGCCAGTATGCACAGGCCTACTACCTGCGGGGGGCGGTCAAGGGGTCGCTCACCGAAACGGTGCGCAACTGGGCCGATTATGGCCCCGGCTGGCTGCCGTTGCCGCATCCCTCCCCGCGCAACACCCTCTGGCTCAGGAAGAACCCCTGGTTCGAGCAGGAGATCGTCCCCCATCTGCAGCAAAGGGTCGCCCCGCTTCTGGGGAGACCCTGAGTATTAGAGCGCGGGCTCGGCCAGCGGTTTTGGTTTGCTGCGGGCCATGGCGATGAGCGGCAGGACGATGCAGATACAGCCCAGCAGCAGCGGCAGGCCCGGCTGCTCGTCAAACAGCCACACCCCGATGGCCACCGCCATCAGCAGACCGGTGTACTCCGCCGAGGCGATCTTGCTCGCCTCCGCCTTGCGATAGGCCACCACGCACAATCCCGCATAGACCATGATCAGCGCCGAGGAGCCAAAAGCGGGCCACCACATCTGCCACTGCCAGTTGCCCCCTTCCCACAATGCCAGCGCCAGAATGAAGGGCATGCTCAGCACGTTGGTGAAAAACAGGGTCTGGGCGATGGGCTGCTTGAGCGGGATCCGCTTGATCAGCAGATTGTTGAGCGCCATCGACAGCGCCACCCCGAGCGCCGCCAGTGCGGCCCAGTTCACTTCGGTCGGGCGCAGCACGATCAGTACCCCGATAAAGCCGATCAGCGCGGTCAGCACCTTCTGGCGCGAGATCGCTTCCCCCGCCATCCACACCGCCAGCGGCACCATCATCAGCGGCGCGGCATAGAAGAGGGCATTGGCGGTAGCGAGCGGCAAGCGGGTGAGGGCCACCACCATCAGGCAGACGCCGACCGCCCAGATATGAGCCCGCAGCAGGTGCCACTTGATGGCCACCGGTGGATTGCGGCGCCATGACCAGAGCAGCCAGGGCATCAGCAGAATGGCGGCCGAGAGCTGGCGGAAAAAGACAAACTGGAAGATGGGCTGATCTGGCTCCAGCACCTTGACCAGCGCATCGGAAAAGACCGCCACCATATTGCCCAGCACCAGATAAAGGATGCCGATCCCTACTGCATTCATACCACCTCCCACTTCAGATGAGCGGAGGGTAGCGTGCCGGTTGATATCCAGTAAAATGATAAAAAATGACCACTCATGAGATATTTAGATAATGAAGCTTCCTCCCCTGCGTGCAGTGCAATATTTCGAGGTAGTGGCCCGGCTGCTCAGCTTCTCCCGCGCCGCCCTTGAATTGAACGTCAGCCAGAGTGCGGTCAGCCACCAGATCCGCCTGCTGGAGGATTTTCTGGGTGAGCGCTTGCTGCTGCGTCAGGGTCGGCTGCTCTCGCTGACGCCACAGGGGGAGAGCTACTTCGAAGGGATTGCCGCCGGGCTCAGCCAGATTGCCCAGAGCAGCGAACAGCTGCGCGGGGGTGGCGAGATGCGAGTCCGGCTCGCGGTCTACAGCTCGTTTGCGGTGAAATGGCTGATCCCCCGCCTGGCCGGATTGCGCCAGCTCTATCCCGAGCTGGATCTGAGTCTGGAGATGGTGGCGGAAGATCCCGAACTTTCCGATCGGGTGGCGGACTGCTTTATCACAGTGTCACCCCACGGGCGTGGCTACTGTCACGATCTTATCTATCAGGAGCGGCTCTTTCCGGTCTGTAGTCGCCGTCTGTTGCAGCAGATCAGCGGGGAGTGGCCCGAGGCCATTTGGCAGCTGCCGCTGCTCTCGGTGCAGTCCATTTACAAGGCGCGGGGGGAGGATTGGCAGCGCTGGGCCAAGGCAGGTGGCTTGGTGATCCCTGACGAGGCGCGAATGCACCACTTCAGCCATGTGCTGTTGGCGATGGAGGCGGCAGCCTGGGATCAGGGGGTGGCATTCGTGAATGATTACATGCTGCGGCCCGATGATCCCCAGCTGGTGGCCTTGCCGGTACACCAGCTGGAGACGGGGGATGCCTTCTACTTTACCTGCAAGCGCTCGCGGGCCCATGAGCCCGCTATCAGCCGGTTGCGCCAGTGGCTGATGATGGAGACACGCCAGAGCATGCCGCTCTAGCCTGCACCGTTACGCTCTCTTGAACTGGCTCAGTACAAACAGGCTGGTGGCACAGACGACGACCGAAGGCCCTGCCGGAGTATCCTGATACCAGGAGAGGGTCAATCCACCCAGCACGGCGAGACAGCCAATCAGCGCGGCAAAGCCGGCCATCTGCTCCGGTGTCTGGCTAAAGCGGCGGGCGGTGGCGGCAGGGATGATCAGCAAGGAGGTGATGATCAGCGCCCCGACAAACTTCATCGCTACGGCGATCACCAGCCCGATCAGCAGCATCAGCACGCAGCGCAACACGTCGACCCGGATCCCCTCTACCCGTGCCAGCTCTTCCGAGATGGTCATGGAGAGCAGGGGATCCCACAGTCGCCACAGGGTGAGCAGCACCAGCGCGCCACCGCCGTAGATCCAGAGCAGGTCCATCGGTTGTACCGAGAGCAGGTCGCCAAACAGGTAGGCCATCAGATCCACCCGCACGTTATCCATAAAACTCAAGGTAACCAGACCGAGGGACAGGGCGCTGTGGGCCAGAATCCCGAGCAGGGTATCGGTGGCCACCTGCTGGTTGCGGCTCATGATCACCAGCAGCATCGCCATGGCAAGGCAGCAGACCACCACCGCCAGGGTGAGATCGACTTGTAGCAGGATGCCCAGCGCAATGCCGAACAGGCAGGCGTGGGAGAGGGTGTCGCCAAAATAGGCCATTTTTCGCCATACCACGAAGCTGCCGAGGGGGCCGGCCAGCAGGGCGATGCCGAGACCGGCCGCGAGGGCGTATAACAGAAAGCTGTCCACTTGAATGTCCTGTTGCTTGCGCTATTTGCTGTGAGCGTTGTTGCGAGAAGGCAGGCGGATGACGGGGGCCTGCGGTTCATGATGATGGTGTTCGCCGTCGCAGTGGTGATGGTGGGTATAGACCGCCAGCACCTCCTGCTCCGGTCGCCCGAACAGACGGGCAAATTCGGGATGGCGGGCCACGCTTTCCGGCTCGCCATGACAGCAGACATGGCGGTTGAGGCAGATCACCTCGTGGGTGCTGGCCATCACCAGATGCAGGTCGTGGGAGACCATCAGCACGGCGCAATTGAGCTCGGCGGCGAGCTGACCGATCAGGGCGTAGAGCTCGATCTGGCCGGTGATATCGACCCCTTGTACCGGCTCGTCCAGCACCAGCAGCTCGGGCTTGACCAGCAGGGCGCGAGCCAGCAGCACACGCTGCATCTCACCTCCGGAGAGCTTCTGCATCCGGTTTTCCAGCAATCCCTCTGCGCCAACCCTGGTCAGCGCCTCCTCGATGGAGAGGCGGCTGTTTTTGCCCAGTTGCAGGAAGCGGCGTACCGTCAGCGGCAAGGTGGGATCCAGATAGAGGCGCTGTGGCACATAGCCGACTCTCAGATCGCGGCTGCGGGTGATCTTGCCCGAGTCCGGGGTGAGCAGACCCAGCACCAGCTTGCTCAGGGTGCTCTTGCCTGCCCCGTTGGGGCCGACTAACGTGGTGATTTTGCCTTTATTGAGGGTAAAGGAGACCTTGTCGAGCACAGAGCGTCCATCAAACGAGAGAGAGACCTCTTTCAGCTCTACCAGTTGGCTCATGACAACTCCGGGGTTTACAGCCAGTGAGAGTTATAATATAACAAAAAGCGGCTGTTATATTATCACATACTCACCCCCTGACGAGATTCACCAATGAGAATTATTGCGCTTTTCACTGCCCTGCTGGCGGTGAGTTTGCCTGTTCGTGCCATTGAGGTACTGACCACCATCAAGCCGCTAGGCTTCATCGCTGCGGCGATCACTGACGGGGTGAGCGAGCCCAAGGTATTGCTGCCCACCGGTGCCTCTCCCCACGATTTCTCCCTGCGTCCGTCCGATATTCGCAGCATCAACAGTGCCGATCTGGTGGTGTGGGTTGGCCCCGAGCTGGAAGGTTTTATGGCCAAGCCGCTGGCTAATCATCCCCATGCTCTGGCCCTGACTCAGGTTGAGGGGATGCCGCTGTTCAACTACGCGACTCAGGATAGTCACGACTCCCATGACCATGATGATCACGATCATGCCGCCCACGAGCACGGTGACCATGATGAAGGGCATGAAGGACATCATCACGAAGGGGTCGATCCCCATATCTGGCTTGGCCCGACGCAGGCCAAAGTGATTGCCAAGGCGATCGCAAGTGAATTGGGCAAGCTGGATCCGGCCAATCAGGCTCGCTATGACGCCAACCTCGCGGCATTTGATACCAAGGTGGATGCCAAAGACAAGGTGATTGCCGGCCAGATGAAGGCGGTGAATGAGAAGGGGTACTTTGTATTCCACGAGGCGTATGGCTACTGGGAGCGCCACTACGGCATGAGTTCAAAGGGTCACTTTACCGTGAGCCCTGAGCGTCGCCCGGGCGCCAAGACCCTGGTGGATATTCGCAAGGCACTGGAAGAGAAGCAGGCGAGCTGCATTTATGCCGAGCCGCAATTCTCACCGGCTGTGATCGAATCGGTGGCACGCAATACCGGCGCCAAGGTGTTGTTGCTTGATGAGGTGGGTGAACAGGTACCGCTCGGCCCGGATGGTTATCCCCAATTCATGCAGCAACTGGCAGACGCATTCGCACAGTGTCGCTGATCGCCTGCTGAGCCTCTCATCCGGAGGGACTATACTGACCTCCAGCATCTGACATGGAGTGTCCGGTATGAAATGGTTGTTGATCCCGGCTTGCACGTTGGCGCTATGTTGCGCCAGCGTGCAGGCTTCGCGTCTTTCCGAATATATTGCCAGTCCGGATCTGCGGGCCAAGCTGCAGGAAGTGTATGGTGGCCGAGCCATCCAGCGGGCCGAGGCATTCTCTCGCCTGCTCACCCCCAGAGCGGGTACAACCGACCAGCAGAAGATCGAGCTGGTGAACAACTACTTCAACAATCTGACCTATAGCGAGGATCCCAAGCTGTGGGGAGATGAGGATTACTGGGCCAATCCGCTGGAGTTCATCGGCGCTCGGGGTGGTGATTGCGAGGATTACAGCATCTCCAAGTACTACACCCTGATGGAGCTGGGGGTTGATGAGAAGAAGCTGCGACTGGCCTACGTCAAGGCGGTGCGTTACAACCAGTTCCACATGGTGACGCTCTACTTCCCGACACCCAAGGCTGACCCACTGGTGCTCGACAACATCAACAGCCGGATCCTGCCGGGCAGCAAGCGTACCGATCTCATTCCCGTTTACAGTTTCGATGCCAAAAGCATCTGGATCATGAAGTCACGGCGGGAAGGGACGCTGGCGGGGAGTGCCGATCGGTTGGCGCAGTGGACATCGATGAAGACCCGTTTCTCCAGCGAGCAACTGCGCTCTCCTCGTCGTCAGTTATAGCTTGCCCGCCGCCTTCAACTCATCGAAATATTTCACCGCGCCCGGATGCTGTTCAATACTCAGCACCGGGCCGGTTTTATTGCGTGCCCGGTGAAACATATTGGCGTAGCCATAAGTCTGCTCATTGAACTTGGTCTGCTGGGTCAGCATGGCCTTGGTCAGACGATAGACAGACTCTTCCGGCATGTTTGCATTGGTGACCAGGGTGGCGGCAATGGCAAAGGTGGGGGTCGCCTTCAGATTGCCGGGGTAGATGCGGGCGGGCACCTGACTACGTTGGTAATATTTGACCCCTTTGAGTAGCTGATCACGGGTGGCCCCATCGATGGGGAGGAAACTGACCGCGCAGCGTTTGGCGGTGTCGAGCACAATCCGGTTCGGGTGTCCCATCACCAGTGCAAATGCGTCGATCTGCTTGCTGCAGAGCGCATCCGGCAGGTTGGCCATGCTCTTTAGATCGAGATCCTGTTCTTTCGCTCCCAAGATGTTGAACAGGGTCAGCGCCGTCTGGCGGGTTCCCGAGCTCTTCAACCCCATGTCGATGGGGGCGAGCTTGAGCTGTTCCAGTGAAGTGATATCGCCATCGGCACGGATCACTATGGTGAAGGGCTCGGCATGGGTGGCAAACAGGGCGCGCAGCTCAGGTTGCGGCTGCGTGGCAAAAGGGCCCAAGCCCTGGCTTGCCTGATATAGCCAGTCTGATTGCACCATGGCGTAGGAGGTCTCGCCACTCTTTAGCCGCTTCAGGTTTTCTATTGAACCCGATGAGCTTTGCAATGTGCACGCAAGTTGCTCATCGACCTCATGGGCCAGACGGCAAAACTCTTTGGTTATCTGGTGATAAATCCCCTGCTCACCCCCGGTGGTGATAGTGACGGTTTCAGCCATCAGGCCGGATTGCCACAGCAGGGGCAACAGCATGGCGAGCTTCTTCATGATTGCGCCTCCTTGGCATAACCATCGATACCCCAGGTCCGCAGTTTGTCGATGTCGCGACACTCTCCCGATTCTGCCAGCAGGGTATAACCGGCGGCATGCATGGTTTGGGAGAGCAGATTCCAGTAGAGCGGCGCATCGGTCAGCTGACAGCTGATAAAGATGGGATTGAGCGGGTCAAGTTGATTGAAGGTATCCGCATTGAGGGGAATGGCGCTGAAGGCGAGCTCACACCCCTGTTCCTGCAACGCGGCCAAGGTAGACTGGCCGTGGGCGGGGAATGTGGCTACATCCCAGCGCCAATCCAGTGTTTTTCCTCGCCCCTGGCTTAGCAGAGGGGCGATCTCGGACCATTGCGGGTGATTGAGCAGGGAGAGGGGCAGCAAGACCCCTTCTATATGAGAGTGCTGCCACTGTTGCAGGGCGCTCTGGATGGTTGCGAGATCGCTGTCGGCACCGAGGGGCTGACTGGGCAAGAAACGCTGATAGAGGGCGATCTCCCCTTGTGTGGAGACAAATTTTTGCAGTTGCCCACCTTCCGGCAGCGGGCTCACTCCTTGCAGCGGCTGTGGGGGCGTCAGTGGCAGCTGTTTTCCCAGCTGGGTGATTTTGAGTCGTTGTTGCAGCAGATCCCGTTTGCGTTCGGAAACCAATTGGTTGATGGAAAGTGCCACTTCTTTGAGGTCTTGCAACCAGGGAGTGGGCAGGGTGCTGTTGAACTGGTGTTTGCGGATACGGATCAGCTGCAGGTTGATCTGCTCCAGGGGCTGCAGCAGGCGTTTGCACACCAGGGAGATGATCAGGGTAAATACGACGAGGCCCGCCAGCAGCGCCAGACCGGTGCGACTGATGGCATTCCACAGATGCTGATAGGCGTAGCCGCTATGCCCCTCAAGGGTCAGAGTGCCCAGCATGCGCCAGCCATCGGTCAACTCTTGCTCAATCTTGACGGGGGGCATGCCGATAACCGAGGGAAGCCAGCCGGGGACATTTTGCTGGGTAGAGTGGAAGACCTTCTGAAACAGCAACTGGCCATCAGGATCGATCAGGGTGACCGAGCTGACGAAGCCGCCGTCGAACATGGCATTGACGATGGTCTCGGCCAGCACATTGTCGTCATTGAGCAGGGTTCCTTGCAGCACCAGCCCGAGAGCGGTGACGGCGGTTTCCAGGTTGGCTGACATCTGGTCGAGGATGGATTGGCGGACCGTCGTGACTTCCAGTGCAAACAGCAGCGCTGCACCGATCAGGAACAGGACGACAATTATTCTGATTAACAGTTTTGCTAACGACATATCCACTCCATGGAAAAGTTATCGCAACATTTTGGGTTTCTATTCAGTATCGAATCCGACCCGGTTCTTAAAAATAGGAAAAAATGGTTAAAAAAGACGATCATTTCTGCCCATCCGGGCGGGTTATGCATAAAATGTGAGGTTCATGCAGATTGTGATGAACTATTTGTAACTATTTGTGTCCAACAAACAGTTTTATACGGTTTTGTCACAACTGACATCGCAACTCACAATCTTTAGATCTAAATACAGGATAGCGGATGAAACGTCTCCGTCCCTTGGTAGTACAGGCTGCCAATTGGGAACCACCGGTTCCCCGCAAACACTTTTACGCCATGCTGATGCTGACGGCCATGACCCTGTCAGCAGTGGCATTATTGCCAGCTCCGGGTGACATCCTCGAGCGGCCGCTGCGTCTTGAGTTGCCCATTGATACCGCAGGTACGGCAACCAACGAAAACAACACCGACTTTAACGAAATCCCCGATCACGAACTGGTTGATCAAAGTGCGCCGGATGACGACATCCCGGTTGACACCACCCCCCAGTGGCAGGATTACCGGGTCCGCAACGGCGAAAACCTGACCGCTATTTTTAACAATCTCGGTCTCTCCACCACCACCCTTTACAAGGTGCTGGACGCCGATAACAAGAATTATCTGGCGCGCCTCAAGCCGGGCCAGAATATCGAGCTGCTGATCGATCAGGACAACATCCTGCAGCAACTCAAAATCCGCCTGAACATCAAGCAGACGCTGGTGATGGCGCGCAGCGACGATGCCTATACCGCCTCCATGATCAATGAGAAGGTTGAGTGGCAACCGCAGCGTTACAACGGCGTGATCAACGGCAGCTTCTATGTTAGTGCCCGCAATGCGGGGATTCCGGCCAACCATATCCAGAAAATTGCCAACCTGTTCCAGTGGCGGATGAATTTCGCCAAGGATCTGCAGAAGGGCGACAAGTTCAAAGTGCTGGTACGCCAGGAGACGGTGGAAGGCAAAAGCACTGGCAACAGCCAGCTGCTGGGTGTGGAAGTTACCAGCCAGGGCAAGACGGTGTCGGCCTGGCTCTCCGATGACGGCAACTACTACGACGGTCAGGGCAACAGTCTGGAGCGCGGATTCCGCCGCTACCCGACCCATAGCCGCTATCGGATCAGCTCCAATTTCAACCCGGCGCGCAAACATCCGGTAACCGGTATGGTGCGTCCTCACGAGGGCACCGACTTCGCGGTGCCGGTGGGCACGCCAGTGCTGGCGACCGGTGATGGTGTCGTCCAGAAGGCAACCAGCCACCCGCTAGCGGGCACTTATATCGTCATCAAGCATGGCCGTACTCTCTCTACCCGTTATCTGCACCTGAGCAAGCTGCTGGTCAAAACCGGTCAGCGAGTGAAGATGGGCGACAAGATCGGCCTCTCCGGCAACACAGGTCGCTCGACCGGTGCTCACCTGCACTACGAGCTGCGGATCAACAACCGCCCGGTCAATGCCATGACTGCCAAGCTGCCGATGGCTGAACCGCTCAGCGGCAAGGAGCGTCGTCAGTTCCTTGCCAAGGTGAAGAGCTACCGCAAGGAGCTGGCCGCGGGTTGATTCCTGTCGTCACAGCCTGAAATGAAAGGCCCCGCCAGATTGGCGGGGCCTTTTTACATGCACAGTGAGGGTTAGTAACCCTTGTCGAAGTCGATCTTGCCATCCAGTGGCTGGCCATCGATAAAGCGGATGTAGTTGCGCACAAAGATCTGGGCCACATCATCCGGGAAGCTGTAGGCGCTGTTGTGGGGGGTGACGATGAGGTTGGGTTGGCCCCACAGCGGACTGTCGGCGGGCAGCGGCTCCTGCTCGAACACATCCAGCACCGCCATCGCCAGCTTGCCGGTACGCAGTGCGGTGAGCAGATCGCCAGAGTGCACGGCGCTGCCACGACCGACGTTGAACAGGATGGCGCCCGGTTTGCAGTGTTCGAAGCGGGCGGCATTGAACAGATGACGGGTATCGCGGGTGGCTGGCAGCACGCTGACGATGACATCGGCCTGCGCCAGCATCTTGTTGAGCGCAGGCAGTTGATAAACCTGATCAAACCCGGCCCGCTCCCGACCGCTGCGGCTGATGCCCAGTACCTTCATGCCAAAATGTTTGCCGGTGTGGGCAATATGCTGACCAATGCTGCCGGTCCCCAGGATCAGCATTGTGCGCCCCTTGAGGCCCTGATAGGGGTGGCTTTGCCACAGTCGCTGTTTCTGCTGTTCCCGATAAAGGGGAATTTGGCGCATCAGGCTGAGCAGATGACCAAAGACATACTCGCTCATCAGTGGGCCGAAGATGCCGCGGACATTGGTGAGCTGATAGTCGCGGCGACTGTCAGGGTCGAGCAGCACATCGACTCCCGCATAGGTGGACTGGAACCAGCTCAGCTTGTTGGCTTTGGGCAGCAGCGGTTTGGCACGGGCCGGTTCGGCCATCAGAATATGGGCTTCGCCGATCAGCTTCTCGGCATCGCTCTGGTTATCGGCCCGCAGAATGCGCAGATGGGGGAGGTTGGCGGCCTTGAGCAGCCGTTCGTAGTGAGCATTATCCTGGCTGAGCAAAAGAAGGGTACGTTGGCTCATACTCTTGTTCCTTATCAGAATTTGCGGCGCAACAAGATGCCGCTCTCGACCCATCTTACCTGACTTCATATCGCAACATAGCCGACCAGGGCGCTTTTTCGTTTTCGCCGCGCGCCTCGTGGGCTACAATCTGCCCCACATTTTGCAAAGGATCCGACTCCAGTGTTTGGTGACAAGTTTTATAAGCGACTGGCCGAGCTACAGCCTTGGCAACAGACCGTCTACACCCTGGCGCTGGCAGAGCGCATGTACCCCAACTATGCCCTGTTCTGTCAGGCCTCCGGCTTTGGCAATGCTGGCGCTTTCCGGCATGCGCTGGATCAGATGTGGGTCTACCTCACCGTCAAGGGATCCCGGGTCAATCTGGGGGCCATTCTCGAAGAGTTCGAGTCTCACATTCCGGATCCCCGCAAGTTTGAATCCTACGGCGCCTATCCCGCGCTGGATGCCTGTGTTGCGCTGGGCTGCGCCTATAACTCGGTGATCTGCCGGGTTGGCGAAGAGGCCAACGATGCCAGTCATGCCTCAGTCGGTACTGTGGCCGGTTTTATCGAGCTGCTGGAAGAGCGGGATCTGACCGAAGAGGAGCTCTACGAGCACGAGTACATGGAAGCCGAGCTGGAGTTCCAGGTTGAACTGCTCAAGCGGGTTGCTCATGAGCGCGACAGCGATCGTATCCTGGCCATCAGAGTATTTGCCTCTCAGGATGGCGTCTCCAATATCGGGATCAGCCTGGAAGAGTAATCCTCTGCGGCCCCTGATCGAAAAAGCTCCCGTTCGGGAGCTTTTTTTATGCCTGAAATTGTTCAGCAGCTTATGCCTGCTCTTCGGTGAGGGGTCTGACGCTCAGCACCGGGGCTGCGTCGATTTCGTCTGCATTCATCATGGCGGAGATGCGTTGCAGGGAAGAGAGCAGCAGGGTCTGTTCCCACGCTTCCAGCGCCTGAAAACGCTGGATGAAGCGCTCTTGCAGCGGGGTCGGGGCCTGGGCCAGCAGGGCGCGGCCTGCGTCAGTCAGTGTCGCGTGAACCTTGCGCTTGTCGGTATTGCTGCGAACGCGCTGCACCAGTTGGCGGCTCTCCAATCGGTCCATGATGGTGGTGGCGGTGGCCTGGCTCATGTTGGTGTGATCGGCCAGCTGACGCATGGAGATCTGTCCCAGCTCGTCGATCCCTTTGAGCAGCAAGAGTTGCGGGGAGGTGAGCCCGGCTTCTTTGATCAAGCGCCTGGAGTGCATATCGATGGCACGAATAATCTGGCGCAGGGCGACCAGCACTTCATCATGTTTTTCCATGGGGTGTGCGTCATTGGAGGGCTATGTAGAGGCGCAAAATTTTCCGCCTAATTCGTCACAAGGTCAATATGGTTTTTGTTGTAATAATTTCTGCTCTAATTAATTTTGTGTTAGGTTAACGGGCATTTCACGGAATTCACCCTGACATTTGAGGAGCGAAATGATGAATGACGAGCTGGATATCAAGTCTCTGGTGGCCGAGTTACGTGTGGTCAGAGTGCGCTATGAACTGCCGGATACCTCGGCTTTTGTGCGCTATCAGCCTGCCTATGATGAAGACCCGAACAACCTCAAGGTACACCACTATGATGGTGAGTTACCCCTCTCTTGCAGTGAGACAGGTACTTTCAACCTAAAGGAGTTGGTGAATGAATTGCGCTACGCCTATGTGCTGGTGCACCTCTTTCCTGACGAAAGTGCCATGAACTTCTATCTGACCGGCCTCGATACCGGCCTGGCCCAGCTGGAGTTCATCGGTGGCTCTTACGACTTCAACCGCCTCTGGATCACCAGCGGTATCTCCAATCTGGGCGTCCCCATGGCCATCTTCCTTGGCAAGCGTCACGCCGTGAATGGCCAGCCCTCGGTTTCGCTGGTGGATCACCGCGAACAGACGGCCGGCAAACTGGTCTATCGCGCCATCGGCGGTGCCGGTGATCATGTGGGTGAAGACTTTTTCAACAACGACTAAGGAGGCTGGATGCGAGCAAGCAAAGGGCTATTGAAAGGCCTCAACCCGACTATGGCCATGACGGCCCTCACCGTGATCACCCTGTTTTTGCTGTTTGGCGTATTTGTTCCCGATACCGCGGCCGCCTGGTTTGTCGGTGCCAAGGATCAGATTATTGCCGGGTTCAAGTGGTACTACATTCTGGTGGTCGCCTTGTTCCTGTTCTTCGCTGTCTACCTGATGTTCAGCCGTTTTGGCAGCATCCGGCTGGGTGACGACGACCAGGTACCGGAGTTCGGCTACTTCGCCTGGTTCTCCATGCTCTTTAGCGCTGGCATGGGCATCGGTCTGGTGTTCTGGAGCATCGCCGAGCCGATGAACCATCTGCAGGGCAATCCGTTCATTACCGAAGGGATGACCCCGGAAGCGGCCCAGATCGCCATGCGCCTCACCTTTTTCCATTGGGGCCTGCACCCCTGGGCCATCTATGTGATCGTTGGCCTATCGCTGGCCTTTTTCAGTTATCGTCGCAAGTTGCCGCTGGCGATCCGCTCCGTGCTTTACCCCATCCTCGGTGAGCGCATCTACGGCTTCTGGGGCCATGCGGCCGATGTGCTGGCGGTGTTCGGCACCGTGTTCGGGGTGGCAACCTCCCTTGGTCTGGGGGTCTCCCAGATGAATACCGGCCTCAACCAGATGTTTGGTATGGCGGTGTCGCAGTCCAACCAGCTCTGGCTGATTGGTGGCATCAGCCTGATCGCCACTCTGTCGGCGGTCTCCGGGGTCGGGCGAGGGGTGAAGATCCTCTCCGAGCTCAATATCTGGCTGAGCGTCTTCGTACTTGCGCTCTTTCTGGTGTTGGGGCCGACCACCTATATCCTCAACGCCTATGTGCAGAATATCGGTGATTACCTGCAGAACATCGTCAAACTGAGCTTCTGGACCAACACCGAGGCCAACGGCACCTCGGCCTGGCAGTCGAGCTGGACGGCGTTTTACTGGGGCTGGTGGATTGCCTGGGCGCCGTTTGTCGGCATGTTTATCGCCCGCATCTCCAAGGGGCGTACTATCCGCGAGTTTGTGCTCGGTGTGCTGCTGGTGCCCTCGCTGCTCGGCATGTTCTGGCTCACCGTGTTTGGCGGTACGGCGATGAATCTGGAGCTGTTTGGTGGTGGCGGCGTGGTCGCTGCGGTCAATCAGGATGTGACGCTGGCGCTCTACAAGACGGTCGAGCTGCTGCATTGGGATACCTTCGGCTGGATTGCCAAAGCTGTGCTGACCCTGCTCATCTGCACCTACTTCATCACCTCCAGTGATTCGGGCACGCTGGTCATCACCACACTGCTCTCCATCGGTGATCAGGAGCCGCCGGTACTGCACCGCGCCGTATGGGGTCTGGGGCAGGGGTTGGTTGCGGCCATCCTGCTGGTTTCCGGCGGCCTGGCGGCCTTGCAGGCGGCCAGCATCATAGCGGCACTGCCGTTCTCGGTGATCATGCTGGCGATGTGCTATTCGCTGATGCTGGGGCTCAAGCAGGAGAGCCAGCGCCAGTTCGAATATCGCCAGAATCTCAAGCGCCACGATGGCTCATCCCATATGAGCCTGATGGAGCGAATTGGTCCGGCATAACGGCACCAGCAGGGGTTAGCACCCCCTCACATATCAATCTGGATGCAAAACGGCCGCCCTGGCGATGCTCTCCTTGCGGAGCTCATCATCAGGGCGGCCGTCTGTTATGGGGCCGAGGTTACTCCTCGATAAAGGTCCACTCATCCTTGATGCGGCTGATGGCATTGGTGCGCTTTTTGGCGAGCTGTTCCTTGATCTCTTCCCCTTTGAAACCGGCTGCCACTATCTCTTTCACCGGCACCGCCTGGGCGGCAGCCAGCGCTTCGGCCACATAGTCCGGCTCGGCGTAGACCCGCTCCTCGAAACCGGTACGGCCATGGAAGTCGGCGCGACAGGCATCCAGCAACTGGGCAAAGCGCTCGGGGCGGCGCCAGGCATCCGCCTTGTCGAACACCTTGAGCAGGGTGGCGGGCTTGAGCTCAAAGGCGATATGGATGTGGGTGTGCAGATCGCTCACCAGCAGCGCCAGATCCCGGCACTCATTGGGTACCCGGAACCGCTCGCACAGAGCGCGAATAAGCGGCAGCCCTTTCTGGCCATGACCGTGATGGCTTGGCCAGAACTCCTTGGGGGTTACTCCCTTGCCAAGGTCATGGCAGAGGGCAGCAAAGCGGACGGTCAGCTCGGGGGAGATCCGGCAGGCTTGCTCCAGCACCATCAGGGTGTGGATGCCGGTGTCGATCTCCGGGTGCCACTTGGCCGGGGCGGGGACGCCGAACAGCGCATCAATCTCTGGGAACAGCGCCTTGAGGGCACCGCAACTGCGCAGCACCTCGATAAAGATCTGCGGGGTCGGCCCCAGCAGCACCTTCTCCAGCTCCTTCCAGACTCGCTCCGGCGTGAGGTGGGCCAGCTCGCCAGCGGCCGTCATCTCGCTCATCAGGGCGAGGGTCTCCGGCGCTATGGTAAAGCCCTGAGCGTGGAAGCGGGCGGCGAAGCGGGCGACCCGCAGGATGCGCAGCGGATCTTCGGCAAAGGCAGGGGAAACGTGGCGCAGCAGCCGTTTTTCCAAATCCTCGATGCCACCGTAGGGATCGTGGAGCTGGCCCTGATCATCCTCGGCGATGGCGTTGATGGTGAGATCCCGGCGCAGCAGATCCTGCTCCAGGGTCACATCGGGGGCGGCGTGGCAGACAAAGCCGGTGTAGCCCTGACCCTGTTTGCGTTCGGTACGGGCGAGGGCATACTCCTGCTGGGTTTTGGGGTGAAGAAACACGGGAAAGTCGCGACCGACCTGGGTAAAGCCCAGCGCCAGCATCTGCTCCACGGTGGCGCCGACCACCAGATGATCCCTGTCGCCCTGCGGCAATCCCAGCAGGCGATCCCGCACTGCGCCCCCAACCAGATAAGTCTGCAAACCGTCTCTCCCGTCATCAATTGTGGGGCCGAGTATATCGTCTTTGTTACCGCTTTGCTGCCTGACCACCACCTGCCCGCAGCGCCAGTCAGCGCGGCTTTGACTTGGGCGTGACGAGGCCTTACGCTGCCGCACCAGACAGCTGGCGCTGTGCTGCGGGATGACTTTATGCCCGCTCAGGCCAGATGAGCCGAAGGAACCGCAGAGTTCCCCATATATCAACGACATGAGAACAACGTGAATCAATCAACCTTCGCAAGCCGGGTTCTGGAGTGGTACGAGCTTCATGGCCGCAAAACCCTGCCCTGGCAGCAGGAGAAGACCCCTTACCGGGTCTGGGTCTCGGAGATCATGCTGCAGCAGACCCAGGTCGCCACAGTCATCCCCTATTACCAGCGTTTTATGGCGCGCTTCCCCGATGTAGTGGCGCTGGCCGATGCCCCTGTCGACGAGGTGCTGCACCACTGGACCGGGCTTGGCTACTACGCCCGGGCCCGCAACCTGCACAAGGCGGCTCAGCAGATCCGCGATCACCACCACGGCCTCTTTCCCGAGCGCTTTGACGAGGTGATGGCGCTGCCGGGGATTGGCCGCTCAACCGCCGGGGCCGTGCTGTCGCTCTCTCTGGGTCAGCCCCACGCCATCCTTGATGGCAACGTTAAGCGGGTACTCACCCGCTGGCTGGCGCTGCCGGGCTGGCCCGGCCAAAAACAGGTGGAGAACGAGCTGTGGGAGATCGCCATCCGGCTGACCCCCAAACTGGGCGTGGCGCAATACAATCAGGCGATGATGGATATCGGGGCCACTATCTGCACCCGCAGCAAGCCTGCCTGTGATCGCTGTCCGGTGCGGGCCGATTGCCAGGGGCTGTCGCAAGGCAAGCCCACCGTCTATCCCAACAGCAAGCCCAAGAAGAGTATTCCGGCCCGCGATGGCGTCATGCTGCTGATCCGCCATGGTGACGAGTTATTGCTGGAGAAGCGGCCGCCGCAGGGGATCTGGGGCGGGCTCTACTGCTTCCCGCAGGTGGCCTCGCTGGCGGAGGTGGATGGTCTGCTGGCATCCCTCGGCCTGAGCCATCACGGTTATCGTGAACTGGCCGGTTTTCGCCATACCTTCAGCCACTTCCATCTCGATATTCAGCCGTTGCTGATTGAAATTGATGAGGCGCAGCCGCTGCGGCTCATGGAAGCAGATAACCGACTCTGGTATAACTTACGCCATCCTGCCGAGGTGGGGCTGGCGGCCGCCACGGCCCGTCTGCTCGCCTATCCAGAGTTACAACCATAGAGGTCAACATGAGCCGTACTGTATTTTGCCAACGCCTGAAAAAAGAGGGCCCGGGTCTGGATTTCCAACTCTATCCCGGTGAGCTCGGCAAGCGGATTTTTGACAACATCAGCAAGGAAGCCTGGGCCGAGTGGCAGAAGAAGCAGGTGATGCTGATCAACGAGAAAAAGCTCAACATGATGAATCTTGAGCATCGCCAACTGCTGGAAAAAGAGATGGTCAGCTACCTGTTTGATGCAGGTGAAGTGCAGATCGAAGGTTACACCCCGCCTGCCCAGTAAGCTCTCCGGCTGTTGTACGTGTGAACAGGTGCGGGAATGGCGCCACACTGGCGTGACCGCTTCTGAAGTCGCAGCAAATGAATGATGGGCAGCTCTGCTGCCCGGTTTGAGGATCCTATGGGCCGAATTTTTTGGCTGCTGTGTACCCTGCTGTTTCTCTCTGCCTGCTCATCTTCCCCCAAGCCCAGCGGGAGTGAGGATGACGATCTGGTCAACGGCAAGGACATCCGCGGTTTTGAACACATGATCAGCGCGCTCTCCCATAACGTGAACGAGATATGGGGGCGGGAGGCGCTGTTTGCGGGCAAGTTTGACTACGTAAAATACACGGATCAGTACAAGAGCCGGGCCCATATCGACTTCTCCAGCGGCCACATCATGGTGGAGACGGTCTCGGGCATCGATCCCCGTACTCACCTGCGTCGCGCCATCATCGAGACCCTGCTGACCCCGGACGATCCGGCCGAAGTGGATCTTTACTCCGACCGGGAAATTCTGACCGGAGGCGAGCCTTTCCTCTATGGTCAGGTGCTGGACAATCAGCGCCAGCCAATCCGAGCCTCCTGGCGCGCCGAGCGTTATGCCGATTACCTGCTCAACACGGCGATGAAGAAGCGCACTCTGGGTATTCGCACCATCTTCTTCGTCGATATACCCATGGTGGCCAACCATGAAGACCGACGGGGCTACAAGTATGCGGGGATCATCCGGGAAGCGTCGCGCAAATACGGCGTGCCGGAGAGCCTGATCTATGCGGTGATCAAGACCGAGAGCAGCTTCAACCCCTATGCGGTGAGCCATGCCAACGCTTATGGCCTGATGCAGGTGATCCCGGCCACTGCCGGTCGTGACGTCTATGTGCGGGTCAAGGGCAAGAACGGCCAGCCGACCCGGGAGGAGCTGTTCAACCCGGCCTACAACATCGATGTCGGTACCGCCTATCTGCACCTGTTGCAGACCGTCTATCTGGCGGATATTCAGGATCCGCGCTCCCGTCGCTATGCGGTGATCTCCGCCTATAACGGTGGCGCTGGCGGGGTGCTCAATACCTTCTCCAGCGATCGCAAGGCGGCGCCGAGCCGGATCAACAGGCTCTCCCCCGAGGCGGTCTATCAGGTGTTGACCGAGCAGCATCCCAAAGAGGAGGCGCGCCGTTACCTCTACAAGGTCAATCAGGCCGAGAAGGGCTTCAAGAGAGCCTTTGCCAGTCGGGCCGGTTAAGCGGTGATGCTGGGTTAACCATGCAAAAGGGCGCTTGATATCAAGCGCCCTTTTAACGTCTGGCCAGTTCGTCGTTGAAGTGGCCTTATTTGGCGATAAAGCCGCCCTTGGTCTGCGGGGCCGCTCCCACTTTCTCCAGGGTTTTGACTTCCACTTCGGTCTTGTTCCAGCTGTGGTCCACTTCACCACGGATACGGATCTGATCATCCGGGCCCACTTCGGTGCCACGCCACACATCCTGATCCACTTCGACCTCCACCTCACCGCTGGCATCGCGGAACAGATAGTTCTCGCCGCCCAGGTGCTTGACCAGTTTCCCTTCCAGGGTGGCCCAGCTGTCATCTGCCAGATCTTTCAGTTGAGCAACGGAAACCTTGTTCTGCTCTTGCGGGCCAGTATAGGCCGCCATGGCAAAAGAGGAGACAGACATCAGGGTCAACAGTCCGATTACGCTTGCGCTTGCCTTGTTCATTTCATACTCCTGTCGTTGGTATGGGGGCATTGTGCCGGGGGGGGCGTGAAACAAGTGTGAAAGAAATAGGCAGGTGTGATTGTCTGTTTTGTGAGCGCAAGCGATTTCATCGGTGGCGGAACATGTGTGATTTCATCTGGAACTGTAATCTGTCGCCTTCACCAGAAGTCAGTGGCAGCAGACTCTTCCCATGCCTGTCGCCACTCGAGGAGAAGTCCGCAGGTCTCACCTGCTTAATCGAAGAGCATAACAATATGAAAAAATGGCTTGTTTGTTTATTGGGGTTAATGGCATTAACCGCGCAAGCGGCAGAGGGACGCCAACCTTTTTCCCGGGTCGTGATGTTTGGTGACAGCCTCTCCGACACCGGCAAGATGTACAAAAAGATGCGGGGGTATCTCCCCTCCAGCCCACCCTACTTCAACGGGCGCTTCAGCAACGGCCCAGTGTGGCTGGAGCAGTTGGGTGACGAGCGTTTCCCCGGTCTGGTCGTGGCCAACGAGGCGGAAGGCGGTGCAACCGCGGTGGCCTATAACCATCTGGGGGCTCTGAATGGCTGGCTCGGTTTCTGGTCCTGGGATCCCAAATATCAGGTGATCAACAATCTCGATTACGAGATCGATCAGTTCCTGAAAAAGGACAAGTTCCGCCCCGATGATCTGGTGGTGATCTGGGTCGGTGCCAACGACTATCTGGCCTATGGCTGGAACACCGAGCGGGATGCGGATCGGGTGATCGATACCATCCGGCTGGCATCCAACCGGTTGGTGCTCAACGGCGCGCAGCAGATCCTGCTGTTCAACATTCCTGATCTGGGGCAGACCCCGTCAGCCCGCAGCATGAAGGTGGTGGAGAAGGTGCGCCATGTGGCCAGTTACCACAACCAGAAGTTGCAGAACCTCACTCGAGAGCTGGCTCCCCTTGGCATCGTGAAGCTGTTCGAAGTGGACAAGCAGTTTGACGAGATGATGCGCGATCCTCAGCAGTTCGGGCTGAGTGACACAGAACACGCTTGCTACGGTGGCGGCTATACATGGAAGCCGTTCTCCGGCAGCGCCGCCGAGGTGGCTGCGACCCCGGCTTTAAGTGTCTCCGAAAGAGTGGCTATTGCCGGTAACCCGATCCTGGCGCAGGCGGTTGTGAGCGGGCAGGCAAAAGGGCGAGCAGCGACCCTCAACTGCGATGAGCATATGTTCTGGGATCAGGTGCATCCGACCAGGACGGTGCACAAGGTACTGAGCCAGCGTGTTGCTGACTTTATCGATCAGCACTACGAGTTTGTTCGTCACTGATATCGCTTCGGGCCAGCATGTTGCTGGCCTTTTTCTCCTATCTGCCCTCATTTGTGCGTCTTTTTGCGTCACATTCAGTTCAAATAACAAACGTTTGTTGCTGTTTTTGTAACGTGGTTGCGTTAGAGTGTTTTTTGTTAATTGATATCAGTGACTTGAAAATAGGCTAACGTTGATATGCTGCGATCGCTTTTGGGTGGTTGCACCTATAAGACGAGGTGATATCAATCAACCTCCTCCTACATAAAGTTGCAGAGGCTCAAACATGAAAAAATCATTGATTACCTTGCTGGTTACCGGCTTGCTGGCGGCCAATGCCCAGGCTGCCGGTCAGGACAACACCTGGTATGGCGGTGCCAAACTGGGTTGGTCCAACTTCTACGGCATTGATGAAAGCAATGCCCTGACCCTTGGCAATGAGACCAACGATGCCTTGGGTGCAGGCGTGTTTGGCGGTTATCAGATCAACAAGAATCTGGGACTGGAGCTGGGTTACGACTATCTGGGCAATTACAAATACGATGCCACTACGGCGGCAGGCGCTTTCAGTGATGAAGTAAAAGCACAGCTGGCTCAACTGACCCTGAAACTGGGCTTCCCGGTTACCGATAATCTGGATCTGTATGGTCGTGTCGGTGGCGGTTATGGCTGGGCTGATACCAAGAGCGATGTCTACAAAGATGACAGCCGCTTTGTCATGGTCGGTGCACTGGGTGCCGAGTATGCGTTCAATCTCGACTGGGCCGCTCGCCTGGAGTACCAGTACACCACCCCGTATGGCAGCCGCGATGATACCGGTCTGAGAATGGATAACGGCCTGCTCTCACTGGCAGCGGTTTATCGCTTTGGTCAGGTTGCCCCTGTGGCGCCCGCCCCGGCTCCGGAACCTGCTCCTGCACCTGTGATGGTTGAGAAGCAGTTCACCCTGAGCTCCGATGTGCTGTTTGACTTCAACAAGGCGACTCTCAAGCCAGAGGCCAGTCAGGCACTGGATAGCCTCTATAGCCAGATTGAAGAGGCGCGACCCAAAGATGGCGTGGCAACCGTAATTGGCCACACCGACCGTATCGGTTCCGATGCCTACAACCAGAAGCTCTCCGAACAGCGTGCCCAGACCGTTGCCAACTATCTGGTTGGTAAAGGGATTCCGGCCGCCAAGATCAATGTGGAAGGTCGTGGTAAATCCTCACCGGTTACCGGCGACAGCTGCGTCAGCAAGTCCAAGCGTGAGCTGATCGTCTGCCTGGCTCCGGATCGCCGTGTTGATGTGAAAGTCGAAGGTGTCAGCGAGGTGCAGGAGTAATCCTTCACACTGAGCAGAGTTCCACTGGGGCTGGAATGAACAGCCCCTGTCGGAGCAAGAGAGACCAAAAAGCCAGTCAGTTGATCTGACTGGCTTTTTACATTGGCATTGCGGTCGGGCAGGGGACTAAATCAGGAAGGGAGCGGCATCACCCGGTTGCGTCCCAGCTCCTTGGCCTTGTAGAGCAGCTTGTCGGTACGTTCGACCAGACAGTCTGCGCTCTCCTGACCGTTGAACTCGCCCACGCCAAACGAGGCTGTGATGTGGTCGATGCGGCGGCCCGATTTGCGATCCAGAATCGACATCCGCTCGATGGCGCGGCGCATGCTCTCCGCCATCTGTCTGGCCAGCGCCAGCGAGCGATGGGGGACCAGCATGGCGAACTCCTCCCCACCCAGCCGATAGGCGGTGACCCCCTCCTTGCAGGCATCGCGCAGCCGTTTGCTGAATGCGCGCAGCACCTGATCGCCGAGCAGGTGACCGTACTCGTCGTTGAAGTTCTTGAAGCGATCGATATCGGCGAGGATCAGCGAGAAGGGGTGCTGGCTGCGGATCAACCCCTCCAGCTCCAGATCGAAGGCGCGGCGGTTGAGCAGGTTGGTGAGGGCATCCTCGTTGGCCAGTTTGCGCGTCTCGTTGAGTGCCGCCCGCAGCTCCTTGATCTCTTTCTCCGCATTGCTAAGCTGGTTGCGAAAGTGCATGGTGGACATGCGCACATCCCGCGACTCGCGCACCAGCTCCCGCAGGATCCCCATGGTGTCTTCCAGGCTGAAGCCCTCGTCATCAATGCGGCTGAGCTTGTCAAAACTCTTGTCGAGCATCTCCTGAAACATGCCGGTATCGGAGATGGCGTCCTGCATGGAGTGGCCGAGCTCGTTGGCCATGGCGGCGAGGCTCAGTTTCATCGCCTCCATCTGCTTCTCGTCCTGAGCGGCCAGATACTGGTGATAGAGTCGCTCGCAGGTGGTGAGCGAGCAGGTTCCCTGCATTTTGACTGCCTGATCGATCGCCTGGTTGAGCTCGGGCATGCTGGCCGAGACATAGTTGTACCACAGGTGGTAATTGTCCGGCGTCGTGGGGATCTGGTACTTGATCATCAAAGGCACCGCCTGTTTGAGATAGGCGGCGGATTGGGCAAATGTGTCCTTACTCATGAGTTCTGTGTCTCATCATGCCAGCGAACTGAAGATAGTATGACAGAGAGATTGGCCAAAAGGCAGCCGATGGATGCCATTCGCCCCCCCCTCCGATATAATGGCACCGTTACCACCTACCCTAAGGCCTGCTTATGTCTCAAAAAGATCCTTTCCTCGAACGCGAGGCCGAAAAATACGATAACCCCATCGCCAGTCGCGAGTTGATCCTGGAACTCATCAAGGGCCATGAAAAGCCCATGTCCCGTGAAGAGTTGGCCAAGGTCCTCAAGCTGAAAGATGAAGAGCCGTTGGAAGCCTTGCGTCGTCGTCTGCGCGCCATGGAGCGTGATGGACAACTGGTATTCACTCGCAACCAATGCTATGCCCTGCCGGATCGCCTGAATCTGGTCAAAGGTTATGTAATCGGCCACAAGGATGGCTTCGGTTTTCTGCGTCCGGAAGGTGGTGGTCCGGATCTGTATCTGAACAACCGAGAGATGCAACGCCTGATGCATGGCGATTACGTGCTGGTTCAGCCGACCGAGATCGACCGCAAGGGTCGTCAGGAAGCGCGTCTGGTGCGCCTGCTCAAGTCCCGTGAGGCAGACATTGTCGGCCGTTACTTCGTCGAGAATGGCGTTGGTTTCGTGGTGCCGGATGACAGCCGTATCGGCCAGGACATCATCATCCCGGAAGGTGAAAACAAAGGGGCTCGCCAGAGCCAGGTCGTGGTTGTGCGCATTAACCAGCGCGCCACCTCCCGCATCAATGCCGTCGGCACCGTCCTGGAAGTGCTGGGCGAGAACATGGCGCCGGGCATGGAGATCGAAATTGCCCTGCGTACCCACGGCATTCCGCACACCTGGCCGGAAGAGGTGACCAAAGAGGTTGCCGGTCTAGGCGAGCAGGTGCCGGAGAAAGCCAAAGAGGGCCGCATCGACCTGCGCGCTCTGCCGCTGGTGACCATCGACGGGGAAGACGCCCGTGACTTCGATGACGCCGTCTTCTGTGAAGCCAAGCGTGGTGGCGGCTGGCGCCTGTGGGTTGCCATTGCGGACGTTTCCGCTTACGTGAAGCCCGGCACGGCGCTGGATGCCGAAGCGTATCAGCGCGGCAACTCCGTCTACTTCCCCGAGTTCGTGGTGCCCATGCTGCCGGAGGTGCTCTCCAACGGCTTGTGTTCCCTGAACCCGCAAGTTGACCGCCTCTGCATGGTGTGCGAGATGACCATCTCCGCCGCTGGCCGCATGTCCGGCTACAAGTTCTACGAAGCGGTAATGAACTCTCACGCCCGTCTGACCTACACCAAGGTTGCCGCGATCCTCGATGGCGATCCCAAGCTGCGCCAGCAGTATGATCCGCTGGTGGGCCATATCGAGGAGCTCAACAACCTCTACAAGGCGCTCAAGCATGCCCGTCACCAGCGCGGTGCGGTGGAGTTCGAGAGCGAGGAGACCCGCTTCATCTTCAACGCCCAGCGCAAGATCGACCGCATCGTGCCGCTGGTGCGCAACGACGCCCACAAGATCATCGAAGAGTGCATGATCCAGGCGAACGTGGCAGCTGCCCGTTACATCGAGAAGAACGAAGCCTTTGCCCTGTTCCGGGTACACGATCGTCCTGGCGAAGAGCGTCTGACCGGTTTCCGCGACTTCCTGGCCGAACTGGGTCTGGAGCTCAAAGGCGGCCTCGAGCCCGAGCCGAAAGACTTTGCCGAGCTGGCTGCCAAGTTTGAAGGGCGCCCGGATGCGGAGCTGCTCTCCACCATGCTGCTGCGCTCCATGCGTCAGGCCATCTATCAGGCTGACAACATCGGTCACTTCGGTCTGGCGTTGAAGTCCTACGCGCACTTCACCTCGCCGATCCGTCGCTACCCAGACCTGATCCTGCACCGGGCGATCAAGTATCAGACCGCCAAGGAGCAACAGGGCAACCTGCGCCACAAGTGGACCCCGAGCGGTGGTTATCACTACCAGCTGGAAGAAGTGGACCCGATGGGCGAGCACTGCTCCATGACCGAGCGCCGTGCCGACGATGCCACTCGCGACGTGGCCGACTGGCTCAAGTGCGAGTACATGCTGGATCACGTGGGTGACGAGTTTGACGGCGTTATCGCCAGCGTCACCGGCTTTGGCTTCTTCGTGCGTCTGGCGGAGATCCACATCGATGGTCTGGTGCACGTCAGCACCCTCACCAACGACTACTACCAGTTTGATCCACTGCACATGCAGCTGATCGGCGAGAACTTCCGCCGTCGCTACCGTCTGGGCGACAAGGTGCGGGTCAAGGTGATGGGCGTCAATCTGGACGATCGCAAGATCGACTTCGTGATGGTGGAAGAGCCGCTCAAGGCCACCGGCAAGAACGCCAAAGAGATGGCGCGCAAGCAGGCCGAGATCAAGAAAGAGAAGGCCAAGAGCGCTCAGCGCCACGAAAAACGTAAAGAGGGCAAGGATCACGGCAAATCCGACAAGGGTGGCCGCGCCAAACCCAGCAACAGACGACCGGGCAAAAAAGCTCGCGATAAGGCCAAGGGTTAAGCCCTCGGCCTATGGCTTGGGTCCAGCGAGCCGGGGATAGGCTGTAACGGGCTGATGGTCCCGCGTTATCTTCGCCAGTGCCTGATAGTCTTGGCGATGAAAAAAATCCGAACCCTATTACCGGGGTTCGGGTTTTTTTATGGTCAGCGAAAAGGGGAGGGGCTCAGCCCTTCGGCGGAGAGCGGCCAAGCGCCGTGCCTATGGCGAGGGGCATACTCCCTGCGCGATGGTCACTCTATTGGCTGCTACGCAGCGCTCAGAACTATGGGGGGACTAATTTCCGGAATTCATCCCATACGTTTGAAATCTACTTTTATTGCCTCCGCTTCGGATTTCCATGCTTGAAACTTCTGTTGGATTTCGCGTCTCTGATTGAGCATCTGCCCTACCTCCACGACTTGCTGCCTGAGCTCAATATAGTTCCCAAAGAACATTTCCTTGAACTGGACAGAATTGATCAGTGTAAGCAGCTCCTCCCGCTGCTTCTCGAAATTGCTCACCATTTTGGCTATCGCATTCTGAAATTCGGTCTGGCGCTTATGCTCTTCCCAGCTATCCCATAGCTCAAACGCCAATCCTACTGCAGCAAGAGCCCCGTTCGCACCTTTGGCAAATTTGGTGGCACCCCAGGGCTTGAATTTAAGATACTTACCCAGGTCGACTCCAACGGACTTCGCGACATTCACAATGCCATCCCGGGCGGCCAAGACAGAGTCTTTATTAATGAACTTTCCGTTCAAGACATGGTTGACCCCCTGCTTGCCCAGCGACTTGATTGTGGTATTGAAGTGACTGACTTCGTTGTCAAAGCCAATCTGCATTTTTTCGACTTCCAGCGTAATTGGCTGAACCTGACGACTGAACTCATTCTGTAAGCGAGTGGCGATCACAATACCCTCAGAGCCGATTTCCCGCTCGAAGAAATCACCGAAGGTTTCGAGACTACAACCTTTCGCTTTGAGGATTAGGTCGGAAAAATATCGGACGACGAACTCCCGTAGCTCTATCCTCGCGTCTTCGATATCCCGCTCGGTAGTCGCCAGCTCAAGCTTCAAATGGCTATTTAGCTCATCCAGCTTGGTGACTTCCTGCGAGATCTTCTGGTCGTTCTCTATCGCTATCGGCAGCTGTTTGCTAAGAACATCGCGGATAACACTGGCGCGCATCTCTTCTGCAAGGGCGGCTGCACCACCGTTGTTATGAATCTTCTGCGCCGTCTCTGCCTGAAGCTCGGTAATATGTGACAGTTCTTTAAACTCATCGGGGTTCTGGAGCCAGTGGTCAGCGCCCAGATCAAACGGATTTGCCGCCACAGCAACTACCGATAGTTCTTTTTCTTCTTCATCGTCAAGCTCTATTGCCGCGCGAAGTCTACCAACGACGTTGTCATATTTAACTTTAAGGTTGTCCCGGTAGTCATCTTCATCTTCCACATCCGCTACTTCGTCGAAGCGGCTGAGTACGAATACTGTCCTGGGCAGAAGCCCCAAGCTCCGGAACAGCCAGGCCAGGTCGTCCTCGTGGCTCTCTTTGATCGGATTTGTCGGGTTCATGACATACAGAACCAGGTGTGCTTCGCTCACGTATTTCTTAGTAATGTCTTTATATTTTTCGATAGCCTGCTTCTCGGCGTTGTACTTTTCTTTGAAGCCAAACAGACCAGGGGTATCAATAAGTACAAAGTCCTCCCCCACCTCGTAGACCTTCACTTCATTAGAAGATTCACTGTGGCTGATTTTCATGCTGGACTTATCGAGCTGCTCCATCCAGGCGGCGGCAATAGACGTTTTACCCTCTGAAAAACCGCCGATGAGTGCAACCTTGAGCCGTTCGCCAGACACGGACTGTATGGCTGTTTGAAGCTTGGAACGCAGCTCTTGATCGATCGGAACCCCGGCCTTTTCACCTTGCGTCAAAAACTTCGAAAGCCTATTCAGCAGCTCCAGAGATTCGTTCTGCTGGCCTTTGAAAGTATTGAGAGTGTCTTTCATTTTAGCGCTCCTGTAGCTTCAATCATGCCCGACAAGGTCTTGATTTTTGTGTTCGACTTGTTAATGAGGTCGGCGAGGGTCCTCGCCTTGTTCACAGGCCTGGCGAGTGCCTGTTCAATACCACTGATTGTTTTTTCCATCTCTGGGAGTCCCTGTTTGAGACTTTCTTTCAGTGAATCGCGCAATTGGCCGGTTATATTTCTGAGGTTTTCATCAGCAGCTTTTCGTTGCTGTGCTTTTTTGTAACTGGAGCTTAGAAATCCACGCACGGCCTTGTATGCACCGATTGCAATACTGGCGGCTCCCATACCAATAACTAACCAGCTTGCTGGGTTCCACCACAGCAGAGCCCCACCAACGATTAGTGCCAGAAGGTTCGTCAATCGCAGACCATTGTCGATATCCAGTTTTAGGTCGAAGTCACGATCAATGTCAGCACTGGCAATCGTGGTGTAGATATCCGTCAACTCGCGACTTTTATCCTCGAAACGCTTAACTATTTTCTCAGTCTCCTTTCCAAAGCGTTCAATTTCCTTAGCCATCGCCTTCTTCAACCTTTCACTCAATCGCTCCTGATGGATTTCAATTAACTGCTTCAACTTGGTTTTAAAGGCGTCATTGCTAATATCGTCGTCAATTTCTGAATACACTTCGTTCAGAACATCGCTGTTGAAGCGATCAATCAATATCTCAGTGGATGATTCGAGACGTTTCCTGAATGATGAAAAGCCACTTCTGATTTGCTTCTTCGAACTCTGCTCACCAAGGTGGAGGTTTGATACCAACTCTGAAATTCCCTCTCCTACCTGCTCGAGGACGATAGCAGTCTTATCAAGAGCATCCTTCACCTTGAAAAGGTTGGCCCGTTGGATCTTTTGCTGACTTCCCTCCAGCAGACTGTCCTGTATAAGGCTGATAAATGCCACTACACCGGATAATTCGATCAGCTGTCCGGCTTCAAATTCGGATAGAGCTTTTTTGCTGCGTCTCGCGTTCTGTGTGTCGGGCGCAAAATGATCTGTTGCAGCTAAGAAAGCGGGTAGTGCGGTCAAAGGATGCACGCCCTGGAAATGCGATCCGAGCTGTTCCTCCATTTTTCCTTCAAGCTCCCGCAGACTAGCGCATTCATCTTCGGAGATCAGGGGACGATCTTTCAGCGCATACTTGGGATTTATTACTTTTTTATTGAAAACACACCAGACCTCCGTCGAAGCCCCCAGGTGCATTTTGATTTTCTCGAGGGTACCTTTCCGTCGCTTCTGATCCCCCGTTTGTGGAGGGGCGGGCTGGTTCGTAACGTAGAACACCGCATGGGCTGCCTGGAGGGCTTTTTCAATCTCCTCAGCGATCAGGCGTTCGGTACCTTCTATTCCTGGTACGTCGAGTAGTGCGAATTCTTGGCCAGCGACGCTTAAGTCGAATCGTTGCGTCGTTCGAGTAAAATCCGAACGGCCATCTCCTATAATTCTGCCGTCAGACAGAGCTTCAAGCTCTGGCAGGCGTTCCTTGAACCCCTGCAGTTTGTTCCTGGTGTCAGCCAACTGACTTTCCAGTCCTATTTTCTGTTCGTTCAGGGTCGACAGCTCGCTCTCGCATTCTGTTTCGATCTTGCGCAACTGTAGCTTTTCACGCGCAAAGGCCAGCTCCTCTTCCGTTTTCCGAAACAGGTGCAGAAACTTCTGCCACAAGGACGCCGTTCGTTTTTGCTCCAGTAACAGCTCACGATATTGGGTAATTTTGTTACTGGATTCCACACTTAGCTGTTCATATTTGGCAGACGTTTTTTCATATTCATCGCTGAGATCTTCAAGTGCTCGGCCGAGTCGCTCTGCCTCATGGTGCAGCCCGTCCAGTGCTTCAACTGTCAACCCGTGTTTGCTCTGGAATTCCCGGAACGCTTCCTGATCTTTCAGTTTGCTGGCTTCTTTCAGCAATATTCTCAGGGTCTCTATGATGGTGGATTTTCCGGCACCCGTTTCGCCATAAAACGCGATAGTGAATGTATCCCACTCAGCATTTGTCTCAAGTGCTTCCAGCTGACCCTGAAGGTTTGACCGATGCTTCTGGAGCAAGGCATGGGCCTCACGCTGAGCTACTTTCAATTGCTCATCATCTGACTCTGTGGTCAGTTCTCCGATAAGGCCATCCAGTTCAGCGTTAACCCCGTGATACAGTTCACGTGGATCATCTATATTCAGTTTCATGTAGTCATCTACTATTTTATTGCCTTCCCAAGCACTGCTTAATCTCTGATGTTAAACCTTGGCAAGGTTATTTAAAATCAAGGTGTTATTGTCTTCCATTTGAAACTTAACGTGTTCGCATGACTTCAGCATTTTACTCGCGGATTACCGTTGTGAGGAAAAACCGTGGAGGGGGCATGGCATGTGGCGGCAAGGCTACCGCCCTTGAATGTCAGCCTCCAGTCAGCTGCTTTTTACCGGCTTACCGGCGATATTGCACTGACATGACCCATGGGGGACTCTGACAAGTTTGTTGCCAAACGGCTATGTTAGCGAGCGATGCAGGATAGGGAAGCGGGAGATGATGGTTTTCTGGGCAAGATCAATAAATTAATCATCTTGAGCCGTGTTGCAGTCGAACATCCACAACGAAAGGGCTGATCTCCAAGGGCTGAAAATGGGAATGCGACCGTTTTGTGCACCGCGTAGCGAGCCCACTTAGTCACTGCCGGGCCGGGTCAGGTTCGCCATCAAGGATGATGGCGCAGCCGGATCAAGAGGCCTGTCATAGTTTCGCAGCTTGGCCTAGCAGCTTCCTCCTCCCTAGATGCCGGTCTCTCTGGTATGATGCGCCATCATTTAGCGACCGGTGACGACGCCAGTATCATGGCGGTCAGGCTGCCGGTACGGCCATTTTCTTCGGGGCGCATTCGCGCGACCCGACCTACGGATCTTGAACATGAGCACTGAACTTATCTACGGCATTCACGCTGTATCCGCGCTGCTGGAGCGCACCCCAGAGCGCTTTATCGAAGTGTGGGCCCTCAAGGGGCGGGATGACGACCGGCTGCAACCTCTGCTGGCCGAGCTGGAATCCCTCGGCCTCAAGGTGCAGAGCGTGAACCGCAAGACCCTTGATGACAAAGCGGAAGGCAACAATCACCAGGGCATCATGGCCCGGGTGAAAGAGGCGCCGAAGCTGGCCGAGCACGATCTGGCCAGCCTGCTGGACGAGTTGGCGGCACAACAGAGCCAGCCCTTCCTGCTGGTGCTGGATGGCGTGACCGATCCGCACAATCTCGGCGCCTGCCTGCGCAGCGCTGATGCCGCCGGGGTGCACGCGGTGATCGTGCCGCGCGACAAGGCCACGGGTCTCACCCCGATCGTGCGCAAGGTTGCCTGTGGCGCCGCCGAAGTGGTGCCGCTCATTCAGGTCACCAACCTGGCCCGCACCCTGCGCGAGCTGCAGGAGCGCGGCGTCTGGATCGTCGGCACCGCTGGCGAGGCCGATCACGACCTCTATCAGGCCAAGCTGACCGGCCCGATGGCGCTGGTGATGGGCGCCGAAGGCAAAGGTATGCGTCGTCTGACCCGCGAGCACTGCGACGAGCTGGTGAGCATCCCGATGGCGGGGGCGGTATCCAGCCTCAACGTCTCGGTGGCAACCGGCGTCTGCCTGTTTGAAGCCGTGCGTCAGCGTCGCGGTTAATCATGCTGACTGACAGACCCCCCTTCGATTGGGCGCAGGTCGCAGATAGAGAGGAGGCCGCGCGCCTCCTCTCTTTTGCCCGCCCGCTGACCCTCAGCCCGAAAAGCTGCCTCTGGCATGCTGGCGACAGCCCGGATCTGCTGGTCAGGGTGGAGCAGGGGCTGCTGCGGGCCAAGCTGGTGCTGGAGGATGGCCGCGAGTACATCAAGGAGTTCTACTGGGAGGGGGACGAGTTTCTCGACTTCCACCACCTGCTCAGTGGCGAGCCTGCCCGCTACAGCGTGGAGGCGCTGGAGCCCTGCCGTTTGCAGCTGTTCAGTCTTGCCGACTTGCGCCAGTTGCCCGGCTGGCCGCGCTGGTATCAGCACCTGCTGGAGGTGCAGCTGCGCATCAAGGAGGAGAAGGAGCAGTTGCTGCTGACCGGCAGCCCGCAGGCGCGCTATCAGCACTTTCTCGATAGCTTTCCTGCACTCGATGCCAGAGTGCCCGACCACCAGATCGCCGCCTATCTTGGCATTACTCCCATCAGCCTTAGCCGCATTCGCAAGCGACTGAAAGAACTTAACAAAGGTTAATGCGGGGCGCTGGCGCCACGATTATGCTGGCAGGCCGAACTGATAAGGAGTTGCCGATGAACTGGATCCTGAAACCCTGGTCTGAACTGACCACTGACGAGTTGTATGAGTTGCTGGCGCTGCGGGCCGAGGTGTTCGTGGTGGAGCAGACCTGCCCCTTTCAGGATCTGGACGGGCTCGATCGCCGCGACGGGGTCTGGCACCTGCTCGGCTATCAGGGCGACCAGCTTGCTGCTTACGCGCGGATTATGGCGCCCGGCATCGGCGATGAGAGCGGCGCTGCCATCGGCCGGGTGGTGACCTCACCCAAGGCGCGTGGCGGCGGTCTCGGTCATAAGCTGATCGGCGAGGCGGTCAAGGCGTGCGAGGCGCGCTGGCCGACCCACAGCATCTGGCTGGGGGCGCAGGCCCATCTGCAGGGCTTCTATGGCCAACACGGTTTTGTGGCGGAAGGGGAAGGCTATCTCGAAGATGATATCCCCCATATGGGAATGCGCAGAGTGGTGGCATAACCACTCGTCAGAGTGATTCAGAATGCAGAAGGGCCATCCCGCGGGATGGCCCTTCTCTTTATCGCCAGGCGATCACTTCTTCTTTTTCTTCTTGGCGGACTTCTTCTTGTCGACCGGCTTTTTCTTCTTCACCGGTACCCGCGCTTCTTTGTGTTTCGGGCGCAGCTCGTCGATCACCCGGCGCTTGAGGCGCTCCTCGGTGTAGCGCTCGATCTTGGCGACCATCGCCATGTCGTGGGCTTCCACCAGGCTGATGGCACAGCCACGGTTGCCAGCGCGGCCGGTACGGCCAATCCGGTGGACGTAAACGTCGGCGCCGTAGGGCATGTCGTAGTTGATGACATGGCTGACGTTCGGCAGGTCGATGCCGCGGGCGGCGACGTCGGTGGCGATCAGGAAGGGTACTTCCCCTTCGTGGAACTTGCGGATCGACTCGATACGCTTGCTCTGCTCCATCTCGCCACGGATCCAGGCGCAGGAGATACCAGCAGCCTGCAGCTGGCCGGAGAGCTCCGCCAGACGCTCGCGGGTCTTGACGAAGATGATGGCTTTCTGGGTTTCCGAATCTTTCAGGATATGGGTCAGCAGCGCCAGCTTGTGGGCGGCGTCATCAGCCAGATGGATCCACTGGGTAATGGGGCGACGTTCGCTGCGGGGCGGTTCGGCGTGCAGCTCCACCGGATCCTTGAGGATCTCGTTGGCGAACTTCTCAAGGCCGGCACCTTCCAGGGTGGCGGAGAAGAGCATGGTGTGCTTGCGGTAGCGCGCCTCTTCCACGATGCGGTTCACATCCTTGATAAAGCCCATGTCCAGCATGCGGTCCGCTTCATCCAGCACCAGCACTTCGATGTCGTGGCTCTCGAACTCCTCTTTCTCGATGTACTCGAGCAGACGGCCCGGGGTGGCGACCACGATGTCGGTGGTTTTGGTCAGGGCTGGCAGCTGCTCTTCATGGCTGACGCCGCCGATGATGGTCTCGATGCTGAGGTTGGTGTGAGCCGCCAGCGCCTTGGCGTGGGCGGTCACCTGCAGGGCCAGTTCGCGGGTCGGGGTCAGGATCAGCATGCGGCAGGGGCCCGGCTTGCGGCGCGGGAAGTCCAGCAGGTGCTGGAGTGCCGGCAGCAGGAAAGAGGCGGTCTTGCCGGTACCGGTCGGTGCGGATGCCAGAATATCGCGGCCGTCCAGGGCTGGCTCCAGCACCATCTGCTGGATGGTGGTGGGGCGGGTGAATCCCATCTCGGCCAAGGCCCGGTTGAGGGCTGGGTGCAGGTCGAAATCATCAAAGGACTGGCTCATGGCAATACTCGGTCATTAAGGAAACGGCAGATTATAGGCGATTATCTCGTCGGCTCCTATTGGTGAGTGTGTCTTAGCCGCTATAATCGCCCACCATTTTTGCAGATGACGGGGGCCAGATGGGACGTAGTCGCGGATTTACCTTCAAACAGTTCCATATCAATCACGATCGCTGCGCCATGAAGGTAGGCACCGATGGCATTTTGCTAGGTGCCTGGGCGCCGGTCGAACAGGTGCGTCGAGTGCTCGATATCGGCACCGGCAGCGGCCTGATTGCCCTGATGCTGGCCCAGCGCAGCAGATCTGACTGCCGTCTTGATGCGGTCGAGCTGGATATTAATGCGGCCAGTCAGGCGCGGGAGAATGCGGCTGCCTCTCCCTGGGCCGATCGGGTGACCGTCATAGAGAGTGCCATTCAGGATTATCAGGCAGCCCCTTACGATCTTGTCGTCTCCAACCCTCCCTATTTCGTGGCAGGCCAGTCATTTAGCGATCCGGCGCGGGCGTTGGCCCGCCATACCGGCGCCCTCGACAGCCACGCATTACTGGCGGCCTGCGATCGTTTGCTGAGCCCGAACGGGCAGGTGGCGCTGGTGCTGCCGACGGCGATGGCCGATGAAATTTTATGCATTTCGGCGAATTATGATCTGCATGGCATTTGTTATACAGCTGTTATCACCAGAGAGGGTAAAGAGGCAAATCGTGTTTTATTGCTACTTGGCAGAGGATTAAACAGGTGTGAGAGGGGTGAAATTGTGATCCATTCTGCTGATGGGGCCTATTCCGACAGATATATCCAACTGACCAACCCCTTCTATTTGAAGATGTAAATTTCGTCTTGAACTATTTTTTCACGCCATTATGCTGGTTCCAGATCGAGCGCCCGCTCCAGACCAGCTAAAACCACTGGTTGCGATGAAAAAACATGCGGGGCTCTTTTTTTATACCCCCTGAACACACCCGGTCAGCGACCGATAAAAACTATAACAAGCAATAATTTACAAGACAGACGAGGTTGAACTTGACGAAATCACTCACATTGTCCGATGTACTCGGATTAGGGTTTATGACCTTCGCCTTCTACCTGGGCGCCGGTAACATCATTTTCCCGCCGTTGGCCGGTTACATGGCTGGTGAGCACCTCTCCCTGGCGATGTTTGGCTTCCTGGTTACTGCCGTGGGCCTGCCTCTGGTGACCATTCTGGCCGTGGCGAAAGCCGGTAACGGTTGGGCTGGCATGACCAAGCTGCTGCCTGCCGGTGTTGCGACTGCGCTGGCCGTTGCCATCTATATCATCATAGGCCCGGCTTTTGCCGCGCCCCGTACCGGTCTGGTTGCCTATGAAATGGGCCTCAAGCCATTCATCGGTGACATGGGGCAGGCGGGTCTGGCGGCCTATACCGTGATCTTCTTTGGTGTGGCCATTCTGGTCTCCATGAACCAGGGCAAGCTGATGGACGCCATCGGCAAATACCTGACTCCGGTACTGATGCTGCTGCTGCTGACTCTGGCGATCGGTGTATTCTTAGCACCGCAAGGCTCCATGCCTGATGCGTCCGGTGACTATCAGAACAGCCCCTTCGTGAAAGGGATCCTGGAAGGCTACAACACCATGGACACCCTGGCGTCCCTGATGTTTGGCGCCCTGATCGTCGATCTGCTGCGCCAGAAAGGCATCAACGATTACAAGAGCCAGTTCAAGTATCTGGCCATTGCTGGCTTTATCTCTGCCGTTGGTCTGAGCGTGGTGTACGTATCCCTGTTCCAGCTGGGCAACACTGCCGCCGGCGTGGCGACCGATGTCAGCAACGGTGGCGCTATCGTCAACGCTTACGTACTGAGCCTGTTTGGTCAGCCGGGTCAGTTCATTCTGGCGGCCATCATCACTCTGGCGTGCTTTACCACTGCAGTCGGTCTGATCTCTGCCTGTTCCGATTTCTTCCACAATCTGACCGGTATGGCTTACAAGAAGCTGGTGGTGTTGCTGGGCGTTATCTGTGCCGTGGTGGCCAACGTGGGCCTGAGCCAGCTGATCAGCCTCTCCATTCCGGTGCTGGTTGCCATCTATCCAGTTGCCGTGGCGCTGGTACTGGTCACCTTCATGAAGGGTTACTTCGGCCGTCCCCGTCTGGTGTTCCGTGGCGTGTTGATGGTTGCCTTCCTGTTCGGTTGCCTGGATGGTCTGGGTGCTGCCGGTATGAAGATGGATGCGTTTGCCTTCCTGCCGCTGTTCGACAAAGGCCTCGCCTGGCTGATGCCGACCCTGCTGGCCTGCGTAGTTGGCGTGATGGTGCGTCCAACCGAGATGGCTGCCGAAGCTGCCTGATCACACCCGATCTGATATTGCCAAGAGCCTGCCCCGTGCAGGCTCTTTTGTTTTCTGTGAGCCTAGCTTCTCGCCTCGCTTTGCTGCCGTAATTGTCACTGTACGCAGATAGCATCTGAGCAGCCGTATCTTGCCGCTATAACCAGTTCCCCCTTCTCACTTCCCATAGGGCACGTGCGACACCTGTTTATGGAGCGCCGAGTTGTTCGGCGATTAATTCCGCAGCGGTAAATTGTTTCAAGATATTAATTGGTGATTGAGATCGAACTCCTCTTCTTTATGCTAAAGGTGGTGCGCCTCATCCGGTCCGCGGGCCGTGTGGGGGCGAGAGGTATTGTTACCGGTTATCTGCCAGGCAGTGGGTGCAATCAATAACAAGCTGATAAGGCAGATGAGGTTGAGTTTGACGAAATCATTGAAGTTGTCCGACGTATTCGGATTGGGGTTTATGACGTTTGCCTTCTATCTGGGGGCTGGCAATATCATTTTTCCGCCGCTGGCCGGTTTTATGGCTGGTGAGCATCTGCTGGCCGCCATGTGCGGCTTTTTGGTGACGGCAGTGGGCTTGCCGCTGATCACCCTGATTGCGGTGGCCAAGGGGAGTTCGGGGGGAGGCGCGAGTGGGTGGACCGGAATGACCCGCTATCTGCCCGCCGGGGCGGCGACGGCACTGGCCATCGCCATCTATATCATCATGGGGCCCGCCTTTGCCATTCCCCGCACCGGTCTGGTCGCCTACGAGATGGGGCTCAAGCCCTGGCTTGGCGATACCGGTCATGCGGGGCTGCTGATCTACACCCTGAGTTTCTTTGCGCTGGTGATCCTGGTGGCGCTCGATCGGGGCAAGCTGCTCGATGCGGTCGGCAAGTATCTGACCCCAGCCCTGATGGCGATGCTGCTTATTCTGGCGGTCGGGGTCTTTATGACGCCGCAGGGCACCATGCCTGATGCCAGCGGTGAGTACATAGATGCAGCCCTGACCAAGGGGATGCTGGAGGGGTACAACACCATGGATACCCTGGCCTCCCTGATGTTTGGCGCCCTGATCATCGGGTTGCTGCGTCAGAAGGGGATCGAGGATTATCGCAGCCAGTTCAAATATCTGACCATTGCGGGCTTGATCTCGGCGGTCGGGTTGTCGGCGGTGTATGTCTCGCTCTTTCAGCTGGGCAACAGTGCCGGTGGGGTGGCGAGCGATATCAGCAATGGTGGGGCCATCGTCAATGCCTACGTCCTGAGTCTGTTTGGTCAACCGGGCCAGTTTATTCTGGCAGCCATCATCACCCTGGCTTGTTTTACCAGCGCGGTCGGCCTGCTCTGTGCCGGTGCCGACTACTTCCATGGCCTGACAGGTTGGGCTATCGCAACTGGGTGATCCTGCTGGGGGCGCTCTGTGCACTGGTGGCCAATGTGGGGTTGAGCGAGCTGATCGGCCTCTCCATCCCGGTGCTGGTGGCCATCTATCCGGTCGCCATCGCGCTGGTGCTGGTGACCTTCCTCAAGGGATGGTTTGCCCAGCCACGGCTGGTGTTTCGCGGTGTGCTGACGGTCGCCTTTCTGTTTGGTTGCCTCGATGGGCTGGGGGCTGCCGGGATGGCGATGGACGGCTTTGCCTTCCTGCCGCTGTTCGACAGGGGGCTTGCCTGGCTGCTGCCGACCCTGTTGGCCTGCATCGTCGGCATCCTGGTGCGACCAAGCGGTAAGCTGGCTGCCGAAGCGGCTTGATTCAGAAACAACGAGATAGCAAAGAGGCCAGCAGCTGCTGGCCTCTTCTGTTTCTGCCGGATCCGTTATCGGATCAGATTTGCGGGCCTGACGGCTTGGGTTTTCCCTCCAGACCATACCAGTGGGTTTCTACCCGTCCGGCATGCCACTCGAAGGTGCCCCAAGGCTGCTTGGCTTCCCAGCGCGGGAAGTTGATGAGCACCCGGTTATCTTCGTACTTGTAGAGGGAGGTGCTGATCTGAATGTCCGACAGGATCAACAGCAGGGCCCAGCAGATGAAAATCCATTTCAATGCTTTCCACATAGGGTTACTCGAAGCAGATTTCGATAGTGGCGCGACCGAAATCCGATTCGAACGGCATCATGATCTTGGTGCCATCGGCACGGTGGGTGATGGTGTGGTTGGGGCCGGAGACGATGATGGGGGTCGCCATGTCAAACTCGTAGCCCTTCTCGCCCAGCATCCGCTTGGCACCGCCGGTCACCATGTTGGTGATTTCACCGACCATGTCGGTCACCTCTTCGTTGATGTTGGCGGGCGCTTCCCCCAGCATGCGGCGCATGATCTCCAGCGCCAGCCCCTTCTCGAAGCTGATGGAGAGGGAACCACGGGTCTGCGGGCCGACCATGCCAATCAGGCCGGAGACGTCGCCGCGCGCCAGCTCATCCATCTTGCGTTTCGGTTTGCCCGGTTTGAGTTCCAGCTGTGCCATGGTCGAGAGCACATTGAGCAGGGATAGCAGGAACGGATTTACAAAATCAGCCTTCATGATGACTTCCTACAGTGGGCGTACAACGGGCACATTGGCCATGTGCCTCTATCGTCTTATTGGTAATAGTAAAACCATGCAAGTGGGCCTGCTCGGAAAACGCGCTATCGATCGCCGTATCGTGAAGCTCGACCACATCCCCGCACTCGTCGCAGATCAACAACTGCATCGGGTGAGCGTGATCGAAGTGGCAGCAGAAGATAAACGCGTTGAGAGATTCCACCTTGTGAGCAAAGCCCTGTTCGAGCAAAAAATCGAGTGCCCGATAGACGGTTGGCGGCTTGGCATTGGCTTCGGTTTGTTGCAGCTGGGCCAACAAATCATAGGCGCTGATGGCATTGCCGTGTGCCGCCAGCAGGCGAAATACCTGACGCCGGGTCGGGGTGAAGCGGATCCCTCGCTGTATACAGAGTCGCTCGGCTCGTTGTAAAAGTTGGTCTTGATTCATGATCGCGCAGATACCCTTTCTATTAGCCGGATACTATCACAGGGCCTCGCATGGCGCGGCGACAAAATTCATTTTCTGGGGCTGCTTCACGTTGTGATAAAATCCGCCCCTTTCTTTAGCCAACCCGGATGATTTTTATGCAGGCGCAGCGTTTTTCCATCGCCCCCATGCTGGACTGGACTGATCGGCATTGCCGTTACTTTCACCGACTGATGAGCCGCCAGACCTTGCTCTATACCGAAATGGTGACCACCGGCGCCATCATCCACGGCAAGGGTGATTATCTGGGTTACAGCGAGCAGGAGCACCCCATCTCCCTGCAACTGGGTGGCAGCAATCCTGCCGATCTGGCGCGCTGTGCCAAGCTGGCCGAGGAGCGCGGCTATGACGAGGTGAACATCAACGTCGGTTGCCCCTCCGATCGGGTGCAGAACGGCCGCTTTGGCGCCTGCTTGATGGGTGAACCGGCGCTGGTGGCAGACTGCGTCAAGGCGATGCGCGATGTGGTCGATATTCCGGTGACGGTGAAGACCCGTATCGGTATCGACGATCAGGACTCTTACGAGTTTTTGCAGGCTTTCATCGAACAGGTGCGCGATGCCGGTTGCGACACCTTTATCGTCCATGCCCGCAAGGCTTGGCTGAGTGGCCTGAGCCCCAAGGAGAACCGCGAGATCCCGCCCCTCGATTATCCTCGGGTCTATCGGGTCAAGCAGGATTACCCGGAGCTGACCATCGCCCTCAACGGCGGTGTCACCTCCATGGAGCAGACCCTTGAGCACCTGCAACACGTAGACGGCGTCATGATGGGGCGCGAAGCCTATCAGAATCCCTATATTCTGGCGCAGGTGGATAATCTGGTGTTCGGCCAGAATAACGCCGTGCCGAGCCGCCATGAAGTGGTGCGGATGATGCTGCCCTATATCGAGCAGGAGCTGGCCAAGGGCAACTACCTTTCCCACATGACCCGTCATATGCTGGGTCTGTTCCAGAACATGCAGGGGGCCCGCGCCTGGCGCCGTCACCTGAGCGAGAACGCCTGCAAACCGGGGGCGGATATTCAGGTGGTGCTGGATGCCATGGCCAAAGTGCCGGAGTTTGCCAGCAGCGAGACGGCCGAATAAGCCAGTTGTGCCAAGGCAAGAGCAACCAAAAAGCGCGTCAGTTGACGCGCTTTTTTGATCGCTGTCGCTTCAATATCTGAACTGGTTGATCAGCCGCGAGAGGTCCTGCAGCCGCTCTACCAGCAGGGTGATGCCATCGAGGGCCTGCCTGCTGTTGTCGGCGGTGTGGCTGGCCAGCTGGTGGATCTGGTGTATCCCTTCATCGAGCGTCGCCGTGACGTCGGCTTGCTGACTCACCGCCTGGGCGATCTCGTCGCTGGTGCGGGTTACCTGCCCCAGCATCCGGTTGATCTGGGTGAGCACGTCGGCGGTGGTGCCCGCGTGCTGCTGGCAGCGCACCGAAGTCTGCGCCCCTTGCGTCATCCCGTCCGACAGCTGTCGTGTAGTCTGTTGCAGCGCCTGGATCATCTCGTGGATCTCGCTGGTCGAGGCACGGGTCTTCTGAGCCAGCGCCCTCACTTCATCCGCCACCACGGCAAAACCGCGCCCCTGTTCGCCCGCCCGGGCAGCCTCGATGGCCGCATTGAGGGCGAGCAGGTTGGTCTGGTCGGCGATTTGACTGATCACCTCCAGAATACCGCTGATCTTCTGGCTGTCGCTGGTGAGCTGGGCCAGCACTGCGTGGTTGGCATCCAGCTCCTGATGGAGTTGGTTGACGGCAGATCGGGTGGTCGCCAATGCTTGCAGCCCCTCGTCGGAAACCTGCTGTACCTCTATAACCAGATTGCTCGCCTCATGGGCACTGTGGGCCACATCCCGAATGGAGTGGCTCAGCTCGGTGATGGCGGTCGCCAGCTGCTCGCTGTGGGCGCGCTGCTGCTGCAGATGAGTATCAATGGTCTGGATATTGCCCCGGTCATCTTCGGCTGCCTGCAGGATCTGCTGGTTGGTGTCGGCGCTGCGCCCGACCACGGCCTTGAGCTCGGCCTGCTTCATCCGCAGGGCCAGTTCGACGGCCGCCAGAGTGTCGCGCCGTCGGGTGTAGAGCACCTGACAGAGGCGGGTTCCCTTGTCTTGATCGGCAAGGGTGAGCAGATGAGCCAGCCGTTGCTGCAGTCGCCAGCCGTGGATTGCCTGTGCCAACAGCAACAAGGCGGTGGGCAGCAGCCATAACAGGTTGCCGGTGGCAAAAGTAGCCAGGGTATTGAGCAATGCAGAAACGGAGAGCCAGAGGGTCAGCTGGCCCGGTTCAATGTGAAACCGGCTCAGCCAGGGAAGTGCCTTGCCGCTGCGCAGCAGGCCATAGAGCTGCTCGGCCCAGGCCACATCGCTGGCGGCGGGTTTGGTGCGCACCGACTGGAACTCGACGATCTCCTTCTGCGCATTGAGGATCGGGGTGACGTAAGCGTTTACCCAATAGAACTGACCGCTTTTGGCGCGGTTCTTGACCAGCCCCATCCAGCTTTTGCCCTGTCGCAGCCGCTGCCACATGTCGGCGAAGGCCGCTTTGGGCATGTCGGGGTGTCGCACCAGATTGTGGGGTACCCCTTCCATTTCGGCAGCACCATACCCGGCTACATCACAGAAGTGCTGGTTGGCATAGGTAATATGACTGGCGGGATCAGTGGTCGAGATGAGTGCGATGTTGTCGGGGAAGTGTATCTCCCCCTCCTGATGGAGTTTGGTCATGTGTCGTTCCTGAAAAAGCCAAATAACTGATAAATATATTTTTTATTGTCGTTCTCAGTTAATCATTCTAAGGCTCTTCAGTGACCCGAACTTGGCTTGGGTCAATTAATCAACACAATGAATTGATGAAGTGAGGGTCAGCTGGCCGGTGTGAAATCGTGAACTTCGCCGCTTCTCGGTTTAAAGCGCGGATCGCTATCTTTGTAGCTGCGCACCAGCTCCATCGTCTTGCAAAAGCTGGTCTGCTTGTCGTACTCCTGACGAGCCAACTCGATGGCCCGCTCGGCCCGGCGCCGCTCCATCTTGTCAGACTTGCGATCGCTAAACTGTTGCTGCTGGTGCAGCATCCAGCCGACAAACTCTTGCTGGCATTGGGATTCGCTGTTGGCCTGAGCAGGCAGGGTCCACAACAACGAGAGCAGTATCAAATAACGCATGTCTGACTGGGTATTGAAGATTAATTGAACAGAAGGGGCGGCATTTTAGGCTGGAAATCGGGATGTGAACAGTATCAATAGCGAGGCCCTGCGGGGCCTCGCATCGTTGTGGCTGGTGTCAGTGTTTGATCAGATAGAGCTGGCGGCTGTAGGCCACATCTTCCGGGTTGTTGATGGGGTAGCCCTTGAGCCATGGCTTGATGAGTCGGGCATTGGTGTACTGGTAGATGGGGGCGATGGGGGCTTGATCCAGCAGGATCGCCTCCGCCTCGCCAAACAGCTTGCTGCGGCTGGCGGCATCCTGAGTGCTGGCCGCCTCTGCCAGTAGCTGGTCATAACGGGCATTGGCAAAGCCAGCCATATTGCCGCTGTGACGAGAGCCCCACAGGCCAAGGAACGCTGAAGGGTCGTTATAATCGGCGACCCAGGAGGAGCGGATCACCTCGAACTGACCGCTCTGGCGACTGTCGAGATAGGTTTTCCACTCCTGATTGGTCAGCTCGACCTCGGCGCCCAGCTTCTGCTTCCACATGCTGGCGATGGCCAGCGCCATCTTCTTGTGAATTTCCGCGGTGTTGTAGAGCAGGGTCAGCTTGAGCGGCTTGTCCGGGCCGTAACCAGCCTCCTTGAGCAGGGCCTTGGCCTTGCTGTCCAGCGCTGGCTGGCTGCTGATGGAGAGCAGGTTGGCGGTTGGGGTAAAGCTGGCGGTCACATCCGGAGTGAAGTGATAAGCCGGTTTCTCGCCGGTACCGAGCACCTTGTCGGCGATCAGGGCGCGGTCGATGGTGTAGGAGAGCGCCTTGCGTACCCGCACATCGTTCAGTGGTGCCTGACGGGTATTGAAAGCGTAGTAGTAGGTGCCGAGCTGATCCGGGGTGTAGACCTCATTCGGGATCTGCTGCTTCAGCTTGTCGTACTGCTCCTTGGGGAAGGATTCGGTGATATGCAGATCGCCCGCCAGGTAGCGGTTGGTCGCCGCGCTCTCCTGATTGATCGGCATGAAGATCACCTTGGTCAATACGGTATGGGCCCGATCCCAGTAATAAGGGTTGGGGGTCAGCTCCAGCTTCTCGTTGACCACCCGGTTGTTCAGCACAAAGGCACCGTTGCCCACCAGTTTGCCGGGTTGAGTCCACAGGTTGCCGTACTGCTCGATGCTGGCCTGATGGAGCGGCGACAGGCTGGGGTGGCTTAGCAGGTTCAGGAAGTAGGGCACCGGCTGGGAGAGGGTCACCTGCAGGGTGTGGTCATCGAGGGCCTTGACCCCCAGCTCGCTGGCAGGCAATTTGCCAGCGACTATCTCGTCCACCTTGTCGAAACGGGCCAGTTGGGCAAACCAGGCGAAGGTGGCCGCCTCTTTCGGGTCGACCAGCTTGCGCCAGCCGTAGACGAAGTCGCCGGCCTTGACCGGATCGCCGTTGGACCAGCGCGCATCCGGGCGCAGATGGAAGGTAAAGAACTGGTTGCCCTTGTTCTCCCAGCTGGCCGCCACCCCGGCAACCGGTTTGCCATCCGGCCCCTGGGTCAGCAGCCCTTCGAACAGATCCCGCAGTACCTGCAACTCCGGCAGGCCGACCAGCTTGAGCGGGCTCAGGCTCGCAGGTTCATCCTTGAGGTGGCGAACGACAATCTGCTCGGCGGCGAGTTGTGTTCCGGCGGGAATATCGGCAGCCTGGACAGCAGCACAGCCCAGCAGGGCCAGCAAGGGGGTCCATCCTTTCATGGGTCGGATCCTTCAAATAGTGTGAAGCGGGGAGAAAACTCGGCGAGAAAATATCGCCGACAGATGGGAAATTATGATATCCCGTTTGCTGGTCTGACCGCCAGCATTCGACTCTCACTCCCAATCGGGGTAGAAGAGCGTTCCCGGCGTCTGTGCAGTTCAATGTGGTGAGGAGTGTCAAACGATGAAAGCATGGTTAGTGCTGGCCTGTGTGTTGAGCCAGGGTGCCTGGGCGTTGGCCCCGTGCCAGAGCGACACGGCGGTGGGCAACTGGTGCGAGATCGGCATCGATGCCTTGCACCCGACCCAGGGGGGCGTCGGCCAGATCCAGGTCGATGAAACCCAGGCCACATTGGCGGGCATGAGCGCAAAGCAGCTCGACAAGTTGATGAAAAAGAAAGAGATCCCCGTGGTGATTGCGCCGGATGGCAGCTACTGGCTGGTGGACCGCCACCATCTCACCAAGGCGTTGTGGCAGCAGGGCGTCAAGGATGCCCGGGTCAAGGTGATTGGCCGTCTGCAGGATAAAGCCAACTTCTGGAGTCAGATGCAGAACAACCACTGGGCCTGGCTCAAGGATGAGAAGGGGCAGCCGCTGACCCCGGAGCAGTTGCCGAGCAGCATCGACAAGCTGCCTGATTACCCCTATCGCACCCTCGCCGGACTGCTGCAGAATGCGGGCTACTTTCGCAAGGACAAACAGGTCTATTTCGTCGAGTTTGCCTGGGCCAGCTGGCTCGGCAAGCAGATGCAATGGATGCCGGTGGACAGCGCCAATCTGGCGGCCCGCCTGCAACAGGCCAAACGGCTCGCCTGCGGCAGCGATGCCAAGGAGCTACCCGGTTATCCCGGCAAGCAGTGCAGCCTCAACCAGTCCAAAAGCGCGCAGTGAGTGGATGTGCGATGTCGGCATCCAGAGCATGTCGGAGATAAAAGAGGGCGACCCCGGGGTCGCCCTCTTGCTGTCAGCTACTGGTTAGCAGTGGTCACTCATGGCGCTCCGCCGCCTGTTCAAGCAGGGCGACGTCACCTTGCTGGATCTGCGGTAGCAGATCTTTGACCTGTTGATCCGGCCAATCCCACCAGGCGAGGGCCTGTAGCCGGGCAATCTCCTCCTCGCCAAAGCGCATCCGCACCACCTTGGCCGGGGTGCCTGCCACCATGGCATAGGGCGGCACATCCTGATTGACCAGCGAACGGGCGGCGATGATGGCGCCGTCGCCGATGGTGACACCGGGCATGATCATCGCCTCCATGCCGATCCAGACATCGTTGCCGATGCGGGTATCGCCAGCGGGGCGGTAGCTGCGCTGGAGCGCCGCCAGATCGGCGAACGGATAGGTGCTGATGAAGGACGTGTTGTGGGTGTGGTTGCCGCCCATGATGATCTTTACCCCGGCGGCAATCTGCACATAGTCGCCGATATGGAGCCGGTCGATATGCCAGAGCGGCTCCCAGCCGGTGTCCGGACTGCGGCTGAAGGGATCGCCATGGAGGTAGCGTACCGCCACCTCTTCGAAGGGGCCATCCCAGGCACCCGAGTAGTAGCTGTGCTGCCCCTTGAGGCAGATATTGGGGTTGGTCACCGTCAGGTGCAGGTATTCGACCTGCGACCAGTGTTGGCAGGGGTTCATGTTGGTACTCCTTTGCTGAATGGATCGGATGGGTTGCGTTCGCTTGAGCGCAGCTAATAGATCCAGACCAGCATGCGGGGCACGCAGAGCAGGGAGCAGCCCAGCATCTGCGGGAGGCGAGGTCGCATTGTGGTGTGCTCCAAAGAAGGGGGGAAGGGCACGATCATAAGGTCGGGCGCCGGGTTTGCCAAGGTTGCGCAGAGATCCTGCACTAACCCTCTGGTTGATATTTATTCTCAATTAGCCATGATAACACTCCCACCATGACGGATTCGGGAGAGCGAAATGACACCGCAAAGTTGGCAACGATACATGCTGGAGGCGGAGCGTGCCTGGCAGGCCGGTTCGCTGGGGGCGGCGATCTGCTTTTATCAGCAGGCGCTGGGGGATGTTTACGAGATGACCCAGGTCGAGTTGACCGAGCTGGCCACCATGCGGGTCGCCACCTGTCACCGGCTGGCCGACTTCTGGCGGGCGATGGATGAGCCGACTTATGAGCTGCGCTACCTGAAGCTCGCTTCCGAGCTGGTGACTGCGCTGGTGCCACAGTGCCCCAATCGGGAGTGCGAGGCACTGATCAGCGAGCTGGGTTGCTGTCGCGGCGCCCTGCTCGCCTTTCTCAAGCGTCACCCCAATCCGGAAATTGCCCGGCTGATCCAGCTGCAGGACAAGGTGCAGGGCTGCGAGCTGATCGGCCGTTTTCGCCTGAACTGAACGGATTGGGGCGAGGCTCAGCCCCGCCGTTTGAGTTTCTGGGCGATCCGCTGCTGCGCCTCTTCCCCTTGCAGTGCCTGGGCGAAGGCGCGCGCCTCCAGATCGATGACAAAGTGCACCGCCTGTTTGAGCTCCTGTTTCAGCAGCGCCTTGCTCTTTTGCAGCGCTCTGGGCGGCTTGGCCGCCAGCTTCAGCCCCTGCTCGCGGGCAAAGGAGAGCAATCCATCGGCCGCCACCACCTTGTTGGCGAGCCCGAGTCGCAGCGCCTCCTCGGCATCCATCGCCTCGGCCAGCAGCAACAGCTCCGCCGCCTTGAGGTGCCCCACCAGACGCGGCAGCAGCAGGCTGGAGGCAAACTCCGGCACCAGCCCCAGCTCGACGAAGGGGAGCTGCAAGCGGGCGTTATCCCCCAGATAGACCAGATCGCAGTGCAGCAGAATGGTGGTACCGATCCCCACCGCCGGGCCTGCAACGGCGGCGACCACAGGTTTGGGGAAGTCGGCCAGGGTGTGGAGGAACTGCAGTATGGGGTCGTCGGGCTCCAGCGAACTCTTGCCCATAAAGTCGGCCAGATCATTGCCCGCGGTAAAGCAATCTTGCTGCCCCTGCAACAGCAGGACATGCACCTCCTCATCGGCTGCCGCCTCTCGCAGCGCGGCTACCAGCTGTTGATACAGCTCGGTATTGAGGGCGTTGCGCTTGTCGGGGCGGTTGAGGGTCAGGGTGAGCAAGCCATCCTGCTGCTCGGCAATGAGAATGGGGGCCATGTCTAAATCCTTGTTATTGAAAGGTGCAAAAAAGGTTGCCGCTGGGGTAACCTTGGCGCCGTTTAACAACATCATAAAAGGATTTCAACCATGTTTAAACGTGCGTTTTATTCTCTGCTGGTTCTGGGTATGACGGCGCCTGCACTGGCCAAGGTCGAGGCTGTCGACGGTTATGTGCGCCTGTTGCCGCCGGGCTCACCCAACACTGCCGCCTTTATGGTGCTCAAGAATGACGCCGACCAGCCGGTCAAGCTGGTGGCGGCGGCTTCTGCTGCGGCGGGGCGTGCCGAGCTGCACACTCACCTGCACGAAAATGGCGTGATGAAGATGCGTCAGGTCGAGAATATCGAGATCCCGGCCAAGGGCGAGGCGGTGCTGAAACCGGGCAGCCTGCACATCATGCTGTTCGAGGTGGGCACGCTCTCCGAGCAGACTCCTTTCCCGCTCACCCTCACCATGGATGATGGTCAGAAGCTGGATCTGTCACTGCCGGTGAAGCCGATTGAGCCGATGGCAGAGATGAAGCATATGAAGCACTGACATTTGTCGTCGTTTGTTCAGGATTGACGCTGGGTATTTTGGCTGCACCGAGTAAAATAGTGCTCTTTTCCATGTATGCAAGAGGAAGTGACGTAATGAAAAAGACGCTGATTGCCGGTTTTGTGCTGGCTCTGTGCAGCCAGAGTGCCATGGCCGCTGACGACTGGCGTTTTGCCGCCGGTGCCGACGTATGGGCCGCCAAGGGCAGTGGTCAGGCTTATGGCACCAGTGCTGATGGCAGCTATGACGACAGCTACAACTGGAACGGCTATCTGCAACTGGAACACGGCATCATCTTCCTGCCGAACGCCAAGTTTGAAGTCTCCGATTTCAGCACCTCCGGCGGCAACTTCAAGAACGATCTGACTGCCTACGATCTGAGCCTCTACTACCGTCTGTTCAACAACGATCTGTTCAAGATCGATCTGGGTATGACCGGTCGTCACTACGATGGCGAGCAGGTCTACTCCGGTCGCAAGGGTTATGACGAAGATACCCTGATGGCCTATGCCGGCAGCGAAGTGAAGATCCCGGGCACCGGCATCGCCTTCTTCGGCGATCTGCGTACTCACGATGCGGACAACTATGACTACCGTCTGGGTGGTTCCTACAAGTTCTCCTCCATGCCGATCAAGCTGCGCGCCGGCTGGCGTGAAGCCAAGGTCGACTTCGCCAATATCGACCAGTCTGTCGATGGCTGGTTCATGGGCGGCGAATTCACTTTCTAATCTGACCGTCGACTGACGACGAGGAGCGATAATGGGGCACATCATAGTGACAGGCGCCGGTTCTGGTCTCGGCCGGGCGCTGACCATCGGACTGGTTGAGCGGGGCCATCAGGTCTCCATGATGGGGCGCCGTTATCAGCGACTGCAGGAGCAGGAGCAACTGCTCGGCAGCGCGGTGATCGGCATCGCGGCCGATCTGGCACACCATGAAGAGGTCGACGTTGCCTTCGCCGCTGCGGTGGAGTGGGGTGGTCTGCCCGACATGGTGATCCACTGCGCCGGGGTCGGCGAGTTTGGCCCGGTCGGTGTCTATACCGCCGAGCAGATCCGCCGGGTGGTAGAGAGCAATCTCATCTCCACCATACTGGTGGCCCAGCAGACGGTGCGGCTTGTCGGTGAGAAAGGCGGAGTGTTGGCCAATGTGCTCTCCTCCGCCGCGCAGGTGGGCAAGGCCAACGAGAGTCTCTACTGCGCCTCCAAATGGGGGATGCGCGGCTTTCTCGAATCCTTGCGCGCCGAGCTGAAAGGCTCGCCGTTGCGGCTGGTCAACCTCTACCCGAGCGGGATCCGCAGCGAATTCTGGGACAACTCGGATCACGTGGACCCGAGTGGCTTCATGACCCCGGAAGATGCGGCGGCCTATATGCTCGACGCGCTGGAAGCCAGAAGCAGCTGCCACGTGACCGACCTCTTTATCGGTCGCAATCCCTGAGGCAACCCTTCATCCGGTTGCCGTCGTCAGCACACAGAAACAAAAAGCGCGCCAAATGGCGCGCTTTTTTATATCGGGAAGAGGGCGGAATTAACGGCCCAGCTTGGCCTTGAGCATGGCGATGATGTCGCTGATGGCCACTTCCTGCTTCTCGCCGGTGCGGCGGCACTTGTACTCCACCACTCCGTTGTCCAGACCGCGATCGCCGATGACGATGGCGTGCGGGATGCCCAGCAGCTCCATGTCGGCGAACATCACGCCCGGGCGCTCTTTACGGTCGTCGAACAGCACGTCCACACCGGCGGCTTTCAGCTCGGCGTAGAACTGTTGTGCCTGCTCGGCCACGCGCTCGGACTTGTGCATGTTCATCGGCACGATGGCCACTTCGAACGGGGCGATGGCGTCCGGCCAAATGATGCCGTACTGGTCGTTGTTCTGCTCGATGGCGGCAGCAACCAGACGGGAAACCCCGATACCGTAGCAACCCATCTCCATGGTGACGGATTTGCCAGCTTCGTTCAGCACGCTCGCCTTCATCGCTTCGGAGTACTTGGTACCCAGCTGGAAGATGTGGCCCACTTCGATACCGCGCTTGAGCAGCAGCTTGCCCTGGCCGCACGGGCTCGGGTCGCCTTCCACCACGTTGCGCAGGTCGGCAACTTCGTAGGTAGCAATGTCGCGATCCCAGTTGGCACCGGTCAGGTGGAAGCCGGTTTCGTTGGCGCCGCAGACGAAGTCCGCCAGATGGGCGGCGCTGCGATCGACGATGATGCGACCGGCAAAGCCGACCGGGCCGATGGAGCCTGCGTCGCAACCGGCGGCAGCTTTGATCTGCTCGTCGTTGGCGAAGGTCAGCGGGTTGGCCACGCCAGCCAGTTTCTCTGCCTTGATTTCGTTCAGTTCGTGGTCGCCACGCAGTACCAGCGCGATGACGGCCTGCTTGCCGTGCTCATCTTCCTCTGCCAGTACCAGCAGGGTCTTGGCGATGGCGGTCGGTGCCACGTTCAGGAAGGCAGCCACTTCGTCGATGGTGTGGACGTTCGGGGTGGCAACCTTGGTCAGGGCTACGGTGGCGGCTGCGCGCTCACCAGCCGGTGCCAGCGCTTCGGCCATCTCGATGTTGGCGGCGTAATCGGAGCTGTCGGAGAAGGCGATCAAATCTTCACCGCTCTCGGCCAGCACCTGGAATTCGTGGGAACCGGTACCACCGATGGAGCCGGTATCGGCCTGCACCGGACGGAAGTTCAGGCCCATGCGGGTGAACGCCTTGCAGTAGGCTGCGTGCATCTTCTCGTAGGTATCGACCAGAGATTCCTTGTCGATGTGGAAGGAGTAGGCATCCTTCATCAGGAATTCGCGGCCGCGCATCACGCCGAAGCGGGGGCGCACTTCGTCGCGGAACTTGGTCTGGATCTGGTAGAGGTTGAGCGGCAGCTGCTTGTAGCTGTTCACTTCGTAACGCACCAGAGCAGTGATCACCTCTTCGTGGGTCGGGCCCAGCACGAAGGGACGGTTGTGACGGTCGGTCAGACGGCACAGCTCGGGACCGTAGTCATCCCAGCGGCCGGACTCCTGCCACAGCTCGGCGGGTTGTACCACCGGCATGGAGACTTCGACGGCACCAGCATTGTTCATCTCTTCGCGAACAATGTTCTCGATTTTCTTCAGTACCCGCAGACCGGTTGGCAACCAGGCATACATGCCGGAGGCCAGTTTACGGATCATCCCGGCGCGCAGCATCAGCTGGTGGCTGACAACTTCAGCGTCGGAGGGGGTTTCCTTGAGAGTGGAAAGCAGATATTGGCTGGTACGCATCGCGGTAGACCTTAGCTAGAACGGGCGCGGGGCCCAGGATAATTTCAAGGGCGGAATTTTAACAGGCTGGGCGTTATGGCCCAAGGGCTAAATTTGCCGCAACCCGAAAGGTGGCAAGACCCGGCAGATGGCCAGGGGCAATGACCATTGCAACAAGCAGGCTTTTTATGCCTGCAATTTGGCCGGATCTCCGCTAAACTCTGCCACCTTTTCTCGATGGGCATGGCTCTGCCGCGTTCATCACCCCCCATTTTTAGTACTTTTGGAGCCGCTCATGCCGTTAGTGGGACATCAACACCAGATCGAGATCCTGGAACTGACCGACAAAGGAGATGGCAAAGGACGCCTGTTCGATCGCCCCCTGTTTGTCGAAGGTCTGCTGCCCGGTGAGCAGGCGCTGGTGGAGCTGACCGAGGTCAAGCCGAACTATCTGCACGGCAAGGTCGCCGAGCTGCTCCAGCCCTCCGCCGATCGGGTTGCCGATTTCTGCCCCAACACCGAGTGTGGTGGCTGTCAGGTACGTCCGCTGGCCTATCCGGCCCAGCTCAAGCTCAAGCAGGCACTGGTGCAAAGCGCACTGGAGCAGGTCGGGCTGGGTGACACCCCGGTCAAGGATATCCTTGGCATGGAGAGCCCGTTCGCCTATCGCAACAAGGCGCAATATGCGGTGCGTGGCTGTGACGCCGGTGCCGAGATCGGTTTTTATCGCAAGCACTCCCACGATCTCATCACCGCCGATGACTGTGCGGTGCAGGATCCGCTGCACGTCGAGCTAAACGCCCGGGTGCGCAACTGGATGCGCGAGCACGACATATCCGCCTATGACGAAGTGAACCACAGCGGCTGCGTGCGCAACCTGATGACCCGCAAGGGCTTCAAGAGCGGCGAGCTGATGGTGGTGCTGGTCACTTTGGGCGAGGAGTTACCGTTCGAAGCCGAGCTGCTGGCAGCCCTGAGCGATCTGCCGGTCACTACCCTGGTGCAGAACATCAACAACGAGCGCACCAACCGCATTCTGGGTGCCACCAACCGGGTGCTGCTCGGCGAAGGGGTGATCCGCGACAAGATCCACGAACTCGAGTTCGAGATCTCGCCCCTCTCCTTCTTCCAGAACAACCCGACCCAGACCGATGTGCTTTACTCCAGCGCCCTCGAGTATGCCGAGCTGACCGGTAACGAGACGGTGTTCGACATCTATTGCGGTATCGGTACCATCTCCCTGTTCCTGGCTGGCAAGGCCGCCAAGGTGGTGGGGATCGAGTCGGTGGAGAGCGCCATCAGCGATGCCCGCCGCAACGCCGCCCTCAACGGTATCGAGCACACCGAATTCCACGTCGGCAAGGCCGAGCAGCTGATGCCTGAACTGCACGCCCAAGGTGTGACCGCTGATGTGGTGGTGATGGACCCGCCCCGCAAAGGCTGTGACAAGGCGGTGCTGCAGACCCTGGTCGCCATGGCGCCCCGCCGTCTGGTCTATGTCTCCTGCAACCCGCAGACCCTGGCCCGCGACCTTGCCTGGCTGGTCAAGCAGGGCTTCGTGCTGGACGAAGTGCAGCCGGTCGATATGTTCCCGCACTCCATGCACGTCGAAGCGGTTGCCCGCCTGAGCTTGCCCGCCAAGGCATAAGTCGTCCCCAACTCTTGCCCACAAAAAAACGACGCCAGCTGGCGTCGTTTTTTTATCTCTGCAATCGGCGGATGGGCGATTAGCTGGCGCTCTGGCGCACCTCGGCGGCGATCTGGTCGAGCAGCTGTTGCCAGCCCTGACCCAGCTCGTTCACCAGCGCGTTGTAGCCATCTGCTGGCAGCACCCGCTCCTGACGGAAGGGGGCATCGCGCAGCACGGTGCCATTTTCCGCCAGCAGGCGCCAGCGGCCGCTCAGCACGGCGCTGCCGTCATGACGGCCCTGAAAGCGCTCCACCAGGATGGTCAGCACCGGCCCCTTGCGGGCGCCATCCTGCCGTACCACCCAGCCCGGCAGGCGGGTGGAGAGGCCATTGAGGGTGAGCTGGTTGAGCTGATCGTCCAGCGCACCGGCCCAGCGATGGTACTCGGTGAAGTGCAGCTCTTGCCCTTCCAGCTGATAGACCAGACTGATCCGGTCGAGCTGGCTGGCCAGTGCCACCGGGCGCAGCACCAGCTGGTGCTGTGGTTTGGCCGGGGCCGTTACGGGTTGCTGGCTGTCGGCATCGAGCGAATAGTAGTGCAGGCTTGGCTGGCTGCTGCAACCCGCCAGCAGCCCCAGCAGGGCCAGCGTCAGGATCTCTTTTTTCATTGTTTGCCTCGCTTGGGCTCAGGGTCCGATGGATGCGCGCGATCGAAGATCAGCGAGCTGGGCTGCTCGTTGAGGGAGTGCACCAGCGGCTGCAGTTCGCGCATCAACTGATTGAGGGTCTGCACCGACTGGCGCAGGTCCTGATTGGTCTGCGACTGGGCATCATAGGCCTGCAAGGTCTCCTGCAATTGCTTGAGGCTCTCGTTGAGCGAGGCGGGCAGCTGCTGGGTGGAATCCTTGGCGGTGAGCTTGTTCAGGTTGGCGCTGACTGCACTGATGTTCTTCAGGGTGCCATCCAGGGTGGTGAGTGACCCGTTGACCTTGGTCAGGGTGGTTGCCATGTCCATGTCGACAAACTTGTCGAGGATGAGGTTCACCTTGCGCTCGATCTGATCCAGCCCGCCCTGCACGGTGGGGAAGACCTGATAACCGGCCAGCTTGGCCTGCTCGAAACGTGGCGCGTCCGGATAGAAGTTGAGATCGATGATCTTGCCGCCGGTCAGCAGGCTCGAGGTCTTGAGGCTGGCACGCAACCCCTCCTTGAACTGCTTGCCGAACAGGGCGCGCCACTGATCCTTCTCCGCCTTGGCATAGCGGTGGGAGAGGCGCTGCACCTCGATGCGAGCCAGCACCGGGATCTGGCGGCTCTTGAAGATCTGCACGCCCTTGTCCTCGATGAGGTAGGGGGCGGAGATGACGGTACCGACCCGAATGCCGCGATACTGCACCGCCGCGCCCGGGTGCAGGCCACCCACGTTGTCATCGAACAGGAAGACGTAGTCGATGAACTGATCCAGACTACCGGCCAGCACGCTCGCCTCATCCTGGAACAGGGTGAACCCTTCCATCTGTTTGACCGGCTCGCCAGGCGCCCAGCCGGGTGGCAGACCCATGGTGATGCCGCCATCGATCAGGCTCTCCAGCGAATCCATCTTCACTTTCATCCCCTCGCTGCTCATGGAGACCTCGAAGCCTGGGGTCATCCAGAAGCGGGAGTTGCTGCTCACCAGAATGTCATAGGGGGCGTGGATGAAGATTTGATACTGCATCTCGCTCTTTTCCGGCAGGAACTTCGCCTCTTCCACCTGACCTATGGTGAAGCCCTGATAGTTGATGGGGGAGCCTTCCCCCAGCGCGCGGGTGTCGCGGCTGCTGAGGGTGAGACGCAGCCCCTTGGCATCAAGGGAGGCGAGCGGCGGTTTGTCGAGCATGGCGTATTCATCCCGCGCCCGACCTTTCTTGCCGGGGGCGAGCTCGATATAGGCGCCGGAGAGCAGGGTGCTCAGACCCGATACCCCTTCACGGCCCACTCTGGGCTTGACCACCCAGAACTGGCTGTCACCGCGCAGCATGCCGGAGGCGGCATTGGTCAGCCGTCCTTTCAGCACGGCATGGCTATAGTCATCGCTCAGCTCGACGGCTTCGATGCGGCCGACGTCCACTTCGCGGGAGCGGATCACCGTCTTGCCAGCGACTATGCCCTCGGCAGTGGCGACTGTCAGGGTGAAACTCGGGCCCTGGGAGTACCAGTGCTGGAACAGCATCCAGAGACCGATGAACAGCGCCAGCAGGGGCACCATCCAGATTGCGGCGGCAGAGCTCAGAAAGTCAGAGCCCGGTTTCCACCTTTTTTTACGCTCACTCACGTTCGCGTTCTCCTTGTTGTAAATCCCAGATCAGGCGGGAGTCGAAACTCATGGCGGCGACCATGGTGATCAGCACCACACCTGCAAATGCGACGGCCGCAGGGCCGGGATAGATGGTCATCAGATTGTCGAGCCGGATCAGGCCCGCCAGAATGGCCACCACGAAGACGTCGATCATCGACCAGCGTCCGACAAATTCGGTCATGCGATAGAGTTTGAGCTTGCCGAGGGGGGAGGTGACATTGCCGCGCTGCACCATATAGCAAAGCCAGAATAGCGCCAGTATTTTCACCAGCGGCACCACCACGCTGGCGAAAAAGATCACGGCGGCAATTGGGTATGAGCCCATGGCCCAGAGCAGCACCACACCGCCGAGGATGGTGGAGGGGCTGTCATCACCGAGAAACACCGTATCCATGATGGGATAGACGTTGGCCGGAATGTAGAGAATGGCGGAGGTAAACAGCAGCGCCCAGGTGCGGTTCAGGCCGCCTGGCTTGCGCGCATGCAGTTTGCCGCCGCAGCGGGAGCAGCTGTGGCTGCCCACCTCGCTCAGGGCGCCACAGATATGGCAGCCCACCAGACCTGATTCCAGCGCACCCGCTTCCGGGTCGATCTCCCGCGACTCGGTAGGGCCGAACAGCCGCTGCCACAGCCACATCTGATCCAGTGAGGAGATCATCTTGATGAGCAGCACTGTGTAACCGACGAAAGCCCAGAACGACAGCCCCATCTTGATGTCGGCCATCCCCATCAGCTTGACCAGCGAGATGAGCACCCCCACCAGAAAGACATCCACCATCAGCCAAGGTTTGATCCGGCAGAGCAGACGGCCGAGGGAGCGCAGGGCATTGCTGTGCAGATCTTTATCGACCCGCCACAGCACCAGCATGATGGAGCCCATATAGACCAGCGGCAGGCCGATCAGGGTCAGGCTCAATACCGCGCCGAGAAACAGATAGCCCTCATCCACCAGGGTGGTGATGCTCTGCAAAAAGGTCATCTCCTGGCCCACCCCTTTGGCCGAGAAGGACATAAAGGTAAAGGCATTGGCGAGCACGAACATGATGAGTGCCGCGAACCCGTAGGAGATCGGCCGCAACTCCTGCTGTGGCAGGTGGCGACTCAGGGTATGTCCGCAACGGGGGCAGCAGCTGGCCTGTCCCACCTCGAGCGGTGTGGCCGGTATCAGCAGGTCACACTCTTCGCAGGCAGTGGCATCATGGACATAGGTGGTGTGGTGTTGGTGTGAAACCGGATGCAAGATAAAACCCCAGATAAGGCCCGTGGTAGAGCCAGAGCTGGCGATTATCGCAGTTGTGCTGGTCAGCGACCAGCCCCCGGAGGGCGCTATTGCTGGCGGGAGTGAGAATGACTTTGACAAGCCAGTGCCCATTTAGCACAATCAAACGCCACTTTTTTTCCGCGGGACAATAATTTATGACAACTGAATCCCCCAGCTACTCCACGATTGAGCAAGCCTTCTCCCTCGGGAACGGGCAAGATTCTGCCCTCAACTGGTTGCGCAAGAACCGCAGTCAGGTCGCTATTTTTCTGGTGAGCGGCATCAAGCTGGAAGGCACCATCAGCGGGTTCGACCAGTACAGCGTGCTGCTGACCGATGCTCATGGTAACCAGCAGCTGGTCTACAAGGCCAAGATCTCCACCATCGCCATGCACACCGGCCGTCCGCAGGTGAACATCCAGCGTGCTCGCAAGCCGCGTGTCTCCATGGCGCCGCGCCCCCACGGTGCGCCGGGTCGTTATGACGACAATCAGGGCGGCGGCAACAACGAGTAATCGTCTGCCCCGCACTCCTCGTTGACGCGCCCTGCGTCAGCGGCTGACGGAACCTGCTCTCATTTTTCATTAATGTCCCGTATGAGAGCCGGTTCCGGTTATCGCCCCTTGCAGGGCGATATTTTTTTCCGCACTACGCGGTTATGCCGACCGGTTGACCCTCTTTGACCATGTAGGTCTGCATACCCGCCGCCTCTCCGGCCTGTACCCCGATTCCGGTATCTTCAAACACCAGACAGCCTGATGGCTCGACCCCCAGCTTGCTGGCGACCAGCAGGAAGGTGTCCGGATTGGGCTTGTGCAGCTCCACATCGTCTGCGGTGACCACCACAGAGAAGTAGCGATCCAGCCCGGTGTTGCGTAGCACCGCTTCGGCGTTGACGCGGGGCGAGCCGGTGCCGATCCCCATCGGGATGACGCCATGATAGCGCTCGACCAGCGCCTGCATGGCCGGAAAGACGGTCGCCTTGTGCAGGTTGGCCACATAGTGGGCGGTCTTGCAGCGGGTGACTTCGAGGGGATCGAGGGGGATCTGCTGCTCCTGTGCGACCAGCAGGGCTATCTTGCGGCTCGGCATGCCACCCAGCTCATAGAACCAGTCGGCATCGAAGTGAAAGCCAAATTCGCGGGCGGTATGTTCCCAAGCGGCGAGGTGCAGCGGCATGGAGTCGACCAGGGTGCCATCAAGGTCAAAGACCAGGCCTTGGAATCCGGAAAGCGTCATGGTGCGGGTCAGTCTCTGAAAAAAGGGAGTCCATTCTAGCCAGTGGCTCCCCGCCTCGCCATCACCTAGCTGGTGAGAAACGCTTGCCCCCACATTTGTGACTGAAAATAGACGGGGGTGAGCTGGGCCGGATCGAGTTGATATTTGGGGGCAAGCTGTTCCAGCAGGGCCCAGTTGCCCTGTTCATAGGTGCTGACCAGCTGAAACAGATGAAAGAGTGGCCCTTCGTGCAGTTCGATGGCGCGCTGCACGCTCTTGGGCAGGTGGGCCATCAGCGGCTCCGACAGCAGGGATCCATCAAGCACCAGCCCTACCAGAAAGGCCCAGCTGGCCTCCGCTTTACCGAGGGCGGTGAGGGCAATCAACTCGCAGAAGCGGCCGCGGGCGATGGCCATTCGGGTGCAGGCCTCCGGCATGTGCTGGCTCACCCGGGCCAGACCGTTGATCAGCACGAACTTGCGGATCTCCTGCTCCCCCAGATAGGAGAGGGCGCGGGGCACCGAGGTGATGGGGGCGGCATGATCGAAGCCGGGGGCGTTGACGTAGGTGAGCAGCAGGCCGGGCAGCCAGGTATCCTGCTCCAGCAGGCGGGCTACCTGGGTGAAGGAGAACTCTTCGTGGCAGATGAGCTGGAGGATCTGCTGTACCAGCGCCATATCGGGCTGGTTGGCCCGCTGATTAACCAGCTCCGGACGGGCGAGAAAGCCGCCGGCAAAGAAGTCGACCCCAGCCTCCCGCAGCGGGAGAAAATCCGCCCAGGTTTCGATGTTCAGCGCCATCCGCTTGTGTTCGGTGGGCTGGCAGATCCCCTCTTCCCCCATCCAGTACACCAGCAGGCGGCTGGCGCCGAGCCAGCGTGGATCCCGGTTGGCGCCGTGCACCGCCAGTCTGCGCCGACTGTCGCGCCACTGCTCCAGCACCGGGAACGAGTTGGGCTGGCGTTCACTGGAGGCTTCAACCAGCGGGATCGCGTCCTGATCCAGCAGCAGGGGGCGCTGTTCATCGAGCTGTTCGTGGGTGAAGGGCACCAGATATTGACGCCCCTGCGCTAGCAGGCGGCAATGTTGCGCCAGTGAAGGCCATTCGGCCGGTGAGCTGAGCTGATAGTCGATGCCGTAGGCCACCAGAGCCAGGCGACGATTGAAGATAGGGTAGCGACGCAACAGCATGGGATCACCGATAGGCCAGAGTGCGGGCCCTCCCTTGTGACTTGGCGTGGTAGAGCGCCTGGTCAGCCTGTTCGGTCAGGGTCTGCCATGCTCCGTCCAGGGAGGGAACCAGATAGCTAAAGCCTATGCTAACCGTAATGAAATCAGCAACCCGCGAGGCGGGATGGGGCATTTTCAAGCGGGTAAGACCATCGTGGATCCGTCCGGCCAGCTGTTCGGCCTCACCGGGTTGCGGGGCGCAGAGCAGAATGACGAACTCCTCCCCGCCGTAACGGGCGACCAGATTGGTACAGCGCCGCTCTGCATCCCGCAGCACATGGGCCACTTGTTGCAGGCAGAGATCCCCTTTGGCATGGCCGAAGTGGTCGTTGTAGGCCTTGAACTCGTCGACGTCGATCATCAATACCGCCAGCAGGTTCTGGGTGCGTCGTGCCCACTCCCACTCCCGCTGCATGGTGATGTCCCACTGGCGCCGGTTGGCGATGCCGGTGAGGGGATCTTCCAGCGACAGCAGGGAGAGGCGGTGATTGGCCTCCTCCAGCGCACGGTTGGTCTCGGCCAGTTGCATGGTGCGCTCGGCGACCCGGGCTTCCAGCTGGCGGTTGAGGGTTTCCAGCTGCTCCTGGGTGCGCTGGCGGATCAGCAGTTGCGACAGGATGGCGGCGTACTGTTTGAAGATCTCGCTCTGATAGGCTTTGAGCGGACGGTGCCAGAGCAGGTTGTCGGCGGCGATCCAGCCGATGGGGGTGGTGCCATCCCACAGCGATACCATGGCGTTCCAGCCACGGCCCACCTGCTGCTTCTCGTAGTAGAGGGGGGTATCTTCCATCACCAGCACGTAGTCCTTGCGCCTGAGCGCCTCTTGCACCGTGGGGTGATCCGGAATGGGGCTGATGAAGTTGTGTTCATCCATCAGCTCGCCCTCTTCGCTGGTGCCCCAGGTGCCGCGCATGGTCTTGCCATCGGGTTCGATCAGGAAGATGGCAACCCGATCGAACTGCAGCTCCTTGCGGGCCAGCAGCACGGCATCCCGCAGCAGATCGTTCTCGCTGCGACTGCGGGAGAGGGTGACGCTGACCATGTGCAGCGCCTGCAACATGGTGAGGAAGGAGCCCTGCAGTGCCTGACTCTGTACCAGATCGGTCTGGGTATGGAGCCGCTGGTCCCGCTCCTGATTGACCTGGCTGGAGAGCAGGTGATTGCTGAGCTCGGCAGTCAGATAGTGGATAAGGAGCTGGATGCCCTGACGCTGGTGGGAGGAGAGGCGATCGATGCGGCGGCGGGTCTCCAGATAGATGACCCCTTCCAGTTTCATGTGACGCTTGAGAGGGAAACAGGCGCGTAACTGCGGCTGGGCGGGCTCCACATTTTCGCCGGGATCCGGCGGAGGTTGGAGTTGTTCGATCACCAGTTGTCCCTTCTCCATCGCCTTGTCGATCAGGTGGTGGGGCAGGGTCAGTTGACCGAGATGGGCGAGATCAAGCGTGGTCAGCCCCTGATCGAGCTGAAAGCTGTAGAGCTGCGGTTCGGGGGCTTTTAGCCAGAGGTAGAGGCGTTCGGCATCGGTCTTTTCACGGATGGTGGCGAGGCTCACTTCGCATAACTGAGCGAAGTTGGTGAAGTGTTCCGGGTCCCATTCCTGCATACCAATATCCCTTGGATTGTACCCAAGCGAGTATAGACATATTCCTCCTTGATTAATATGTCAGAAAGGAGAGGTGGCGCACATAATGGTTGCTTTCAGCCCTGCTGGTGGAGATATTCACTGCGTTCTTTGCCAATCGTGGCTAGAACTGTGTGCCATAACGGTATATATGGCAGCTTGTAGGGCGGGATGCTGGGCAAAAAAGAGCCCGCACGATGGCGGGCTCTCGGGCAGATCAGATGATTCTGCGTGGCTTATTCTGCCTTGGGGGCAGCCTCAGCGGGCGTTTCACTGCTATCGGCTGGCGCACTCTCGGCCGCCGGGGCTTCCGGTGCCGGGCCCGGCACCAGATCTACCGCCGGTTTGGCGATAAGGGAGCGGGTCTCTTCCACCGCTTCGGTCAGCTTCACCTCGATGATCTGGCCGAGCTCGTAGACCACTTCGGTCTTGTCCAGATAGACGCGGCCGTTGTCCCAGTTGCACTCCAGTCGATCCTTGTTGTCGAGGATATGGCGGGCAGGCAGGAAGACCACGGCGCCGTTCTCCTGCAAACGCAGCTTGAGACCAGCACGCATCACGTCGATGATCTCGGCGTTGAACACCTTGTCGGTGCCAGCATCGGCCTTGAGGTAGCGAACATAGAGCCAGTCGCCGATGTCGCGCTCCACCATGCGGTGCAGACGGCGGCAGGCGGTCAGGTGCTCGGTGAGCTCGGTGCTCGGGCGCTCGCCCGGGGTCTTGCCGGCGATGACGGCTTTGAGCAGACGATGGTTGACCATATCGCCGTATTTACGGATCGGGGAGGTCCAGGTGGCGTAAGCATCCAGACCCAGACCGTAATGGGCGCCCGGTTCGGAGGACATCAGCGCATAGCTCTGGAAGCGGCGGATCTTGCCATCCAGCCAGCGGGTGTCGAGGTTGTCGATCCAGCGGCGCAGGGCGCAGAAGCCGGAGAGGCTGGCGATCTCGTCGCGCTCGAACGGGGCTTCGGCACTCTTCAGCAGGTCGATGGCGCCGTCGAGGGACTCTTCGTCAAAGCCGGTGTGAACGTTGAAGATGCCGTAACCGACGCTCTTGCCCAGCACGCGACCGGCACAGATGTTGGCGGCGATCATCGACTCTTCCACCATGCGGTTGGCGATGCGGCGCGGCTCGACGTGGATGGCCAGCACTTCGCCATTCTCGCCCAGCTCGAAGTCGTAGTCGGGACGATCCGGGAATACCAGCGCATGCTCGGTGCGCCACGCGATGCGCGCCTCGGTCATCGCCTTCATCAGCGGCAGCTGGGCCAGTACGCCTGCGTGGATAGACAGCTCTTTGCCATGCTCGGCCCAGTCGGAGACGTCGTCATAGTTGAGACGGGCGTGGGAACAGATGCGGGCGGCGAAGAACTCGGTCTCCTCCAGCAGCAGACCATCTTCGGCGATCAGCAGACGGGCGCACAGAGTGTTGCGCTCCTCGCCCTCTTTCAGGGAGCAAAGCTCGTCGGAGAGGGTGCGCGGGATCATCGGCACGTTGCGGCCCGGCATATAGACGGTGAAGGCGCGCTGGGCCGCCTCTTTGTCCAGCTCGCTCCCTTCGGCCACATAGGCGGTCGGGTCTGCGATGGCAACCAGCAGCTCCCAGCCGTTGTCCAGCTTGGTGATGGCCAGCGCATCGTCCATATCCTTGGTCTTGGCACCGTCGATGGTAAAGAAGGGCACCTTTGTCAGGTCACGACGGGGCAGCTCCTCCTCTTCGATCACCTTCCACTCCGGCAAGTCAGCCGGCTCGACCTGGGCCAGATTGTGGCGCGCCAGCACCACCCACCAGGGCACATTGTGATCTTCCTGGGCGGCAATCTTCTGGATGATCTCGGCAGAGAAGTTGCCGTCGACCAGCGCATGGCGCTTGAGGGTGGCCACCACCCAGTCACCTTCCTTGAACTCTTTCTCATCCAGACCCTTCTTGACGCGGGCCTTGATGGCATCCTTGATCAGCGGATGGTCGGCCACCACGTTGAGGCGGTCGCGGAACATCTTGACCCGGGCCACGAAGCGGGTGACGGACTGCTCCAGCAGGGTATCCGGCTCGGCCACTTCCTTCTCTTTTTCGGTGCGGATCAGGGCGGTCACCCGGTCACCGTGCATCACCTTCTTCATGTAGGGAGGCGGCACGAAATAGCTGGTCTTCTCATCGACTTCCAGAAAGCCGAAGCCCCGGTCCGAGGCGCGGATCACACCCTCTTTCTTCGGGATGTTTTCGCGGATTTGTTGCTTGAGCTGGGCCAGCAGCGGATTGTCTTGGAACATAAGTGAGGAACCTGAAGTGAAAACCTGGGTGGAGACCTGATGAAGGATCGCCCAGCACTATACGTTTTTAGCCCTGCAAAGCCAAGGTGAATGGCCTGCTCAGCGTGGTTTCAACTGCGATCTGGCATGGTCGATAAGGCGTTGGGATAGCTGCTTGTGTACCCCTTTTTCCAGTACCCAGCGGTGCCAGTAGAGGCGTTCCGTCAGAACGTGGTCGGGACTGAGGTTGAGCAGTGACCTGCCTGCCAGCTGGCCTCTTATCTGCAATTCGGGGATGAGACAATAGGCCAACCCCTGTTCGGCCATGGCGACGAAGGCCTCTGACGAGTGGACCGTATGACAGGGATAACCGCCCGGCTCCAGCCCGAAGTGTTCTCTCATAAAGCTCACATGCATGTCATCGCGCTGATCGAACGCCACCGCCGGTGCCTTGGCCAGCGCCTCACGGGTCAGGCCGTGAGGGAAGTGGCGGGCTACGAAGGCGGGGCTGGCGGTAAGCAGATAGTTCATCTCACCGAGCTCGTCGACGCAGCAACCCGCCAGCGGCTGGGGATGCAGGCTGACTGCACCAAAGGCCTGACCCTCGCGGACCTTATCGAGGGTGCGGCTCTCGTCATCGACCAGCAGGTTGAGTTCGATGGGGTGCTGTTTCAACAAGGGGGCAATGGCGGGCAAAAACCAGGTGGCCAGGCTGTCGGCGTTGACGGCGATGCTGATCCGGATTGGTCCCTGCGGTTGGTCGGGGGTCAGCTCCCCCGCCAGTTCGAGCTCGAGCTGGTGTACCTGCCGATAGTGGGCCAGCAGCTTCTGGCCGAGTGGCGTGGCCTGCAGCGGTTGGCTGCGAATGAGCAGCGGCTCGGCAAATTGCTGCTCCAGCTGCTTGATCCGCTGGGAGATGGCCGACTGAGTGATATGGAGCGACTTGGCCGCCCGATCGAAGTTCTGCTCCTGCAGTACCGCATCCAGCGCCCGCAGCAGTTTGTAGTCCAGCTCTTTCATCTTCCCTCCCTTCCGTTGCCCAAGGGCTGACTCTACGTCACTCGGCAGGGGACAACAATGGGCGGCGGAAGGGGCGTTGCGCTGTGATTTTTGACAGTAGTGGTCAGGCCATTGAGGGAGGATACTCTCTGGTGCCGCATGGGGTAGCCCTGCGCAGATCGTAGCGACATCTTTATCCCGGGTCTGTTTTCCCGGGATTTTTTATGAGTGAACTGCCAACACCGGTGACGGTTGCCGCAGTGGATAATGGCTGGTTTGATAATGGCCCAGCAGAGGTTGGGAGACCGCCTGCGCGAAGCGCTCATCCAGATGGAAGCGGATGCCAACGCCCCTTACCGCACCCAGATCGACCGCCTGCCGATGACCGAGCCGCTCGATGGGCAGGCCAAGTCGGCGGAAGATGCGCTCCACCGGCAGGCTGACGACGGCGACCAGCTCCCGGATCCCGTGGGCATGGGCGAAGGCATAGACCTCGCGGAAGATGACGCAAGTGAGTTCGCTGACGCCATTGCTCATGCGCGGTGCGCGCTGGGCATCGATAGCCAGACGGGTGAGTTCCCAGACATCTGGGGTGCGTGGCGCGCTTTCACCGGCAAGGGCGGTGGGGAAGATGGTGGGCAGCATATAGGCATCGGCACAGTTGAGCAGACGAATACAGCCACACAGCCCTTGTTCGTCCTCGATCAGAACCCAATGGGTGTCTGGCGTGTCGAAGCTGTCACGCTCCAGGCCCCGATGAGACTCGACATCCCAGCCTAGCCGGTCGGAAAAGACGCGATTTCGAAAGCGATAGAGTTCATTCTCCACCTCGTTTCGTGGATGTTCTCTCAATTTTCCTTTAAAAACCAACATTATGGACCCTCTATCTTGCTATTCGCCGTTATAATCACATGTCTGGCCAAGGGGGCTTTCATATGAACAGAGACCAACTGCTTGAGTACCTCGAACATTTCACTTCGGTGACGGACGGCAATCGTCTGGCCGAACTGATCGGTCGCTTTACGCTCGGGATGGGCTATGACTACTATCGCTTCGCCCTGATCCTGCCGATGTCGATGCAAAGGCCCAAGGTGGTGCTGTTCAACCAGTGCCCCGATTCCTGGGTGCAGGCCTATACCGAAAACAACATGCTGGCGTGCGATCCGGTGATCCGGCTGGCACGCAAGCAGACGCTGCCCATTTACTGGAACCGCCTCGATGAGCGGGCCAGTTTTTTGCAGGAGGGAACCATGGACGTGATGGGGTTGGCAGCCGAGTTCGGGTTGCGTAACGGCATCTCCTTCCCTCTGCACGGTGCTGCCGGGGAGAACGGTATTCTCTCCTTCATCACCTCCGAGCGGGCCTCGAGCGACCTGCTGCTGGAGTCCTCGCCGATCCTCTCCTGGATGTCCAATTACATCTTCGAGGCGGCCATTCGGGTGGTGCGTTTCAGCATGATGGATAGTGCGGGTAAAGACCCCTTGACCGAGCGCGAGACCGAGTGCCTGTTCTGGGCCAGCGAAGGGAAGACCTCTAGCGAGATCGCCTGCATCCTCGGGATCACGGAGCGCACGGTCAATTACCATCTCAATCAGGTCACCCGCAAAACCGGCTCAATGAACCGCTATCAGGCCATTGCCAAAGGGGTTAGTACGGGGCTGTTGCTGCCCAATCTGGAGCAAGTTGTGGTGACCAACTTCCCCAGATTGCTGCAGTAGGCTGAGCCCACAGGCGCAACAGATTCTCCTGCCGCACTCTGAGGGTCACAATTGTCAGATCCGGTAATTGACAAGGGCTGGAACAGCGGCTGGGTATGCCGGTTTTTATTAGCAAAATGAATCAATCAGTAAATCAATGAATTTCTAAGAGGGAACTACCATCGCTATAGTGCCGCTCATTCATCATTTCGAACGGTACTCTCCATGATGCTCGCAACGACACTGCAAGGCTTCACCATCGGTCTGGCCATGATCATCCCCATCGGCGCCCAGAATGCCTTTGTGCTGAGTCGGGGCATCCATCGCAATCACCATCTGCTGACGGCCACGCTCTGCAGCCTCTGCGATCTCACCCTGATTGCTATCGGCGTATTTGGCGGAGCCAATGTGCTGGCCACCAGCCCCCTCGGCATGGCACTGCTCACCTGGGGAGGCGTGCTGTTTCTCGGCTGGTTTGGTGGCCGTTCCCTGCTCAGTGCCTGGCGTGGCAAAGGGGAGGGGCTTGCCGAGACTGCTCAGCAGATGGGGGCCAAAAGCGTGCTGGCGATGACGCTGGGTGTTACGCTGCTCAATCCTCACGTCTATCTCGATACTTTGATGCTGCTCGGCTCCCTTGGCAGTCAGGTGAGCGAGTCCCTGCGTCCGGCTTTTGCTGCGGGGGCCATGCTGGCCTCGTTGGTGTGGTTCTACTCGCTGGCGCTGGGTGCAGCGGCACTGGCGCCCTGGCTGGCCCGCAGCCGGGTGCAGCAGGGGATCGACCTGCTGGTTGGCATCATCATGCTGAGCCTGGCTGTTCAACTGGCCATAGGACGTTGAGGAAGTTAAGGCGGCAGGAATGAACGATCGGTAGCAAAAGGATGCCACTCATATGAGTGGCATCTTTGCTATTGAAAGGGTTCAGACCCTGAACTGGGAGAGCAGGCGCTGCTGCAGCAGGCTGGCCTGATGGAGCGAGGAGGCGAGTTGCAGACACTCCTGCGCCTCCTGTTCGCCGGTTCTGGCTTGCAGACTGATGCCGGAGACCTTGTCAGAGGAGTGGCTCAGGGTGTGTGACAGTTGCCCGGTAGCCACGGCCACCTGCTGCACCATGTCGGCCAGCTGGTCGATGGCGCCTTCCACCTTGAACAGGATCTGCTTGGTGTTCTCGGAGTCCTGCATGCCGGACTCCACCGTCTTGAGGTTGCGCTGCATCATCAGGTAGGCGGTCTCGGTCTGCTGCTGGATGCTGCTGATCACCTGGCTAATTTCGGCGCTCGATGTTGCGGTGCGATTGGCCAGGGTGCGCACCTCGTCCGCAACCACCGCAAAGCCACGCCCCATCTCCCCCGCGCGAGCCGCTTCGATGGCCGCATTGAGGGCCAGCAGGTTGGTCTGTTCCGAGATACCGCTGATGGTGGAAATAATCTGGCCAATCTGACCTGCCTGCTCCTTGAGGGAGTTGATGGCGATGGCACACTCGCTCACCTCTTGTACCACCCGTTGCATGCCCGCGCTGGCGGAGGCGACATACTGGCTGCTCTCGGTGGTCAGCTGGCGCACCTCGTTGGCATTGTGGGCCGCCATGCTGCAGTTGTCCGAGATACCGGTGGCGACTTGCACCATCTGTTCACTGTCGTGGTGCAGGGCCAGCGCATGTTCGGCGGTCTGGCGGCTGCTCTGGCTGATTGCCTCCACCCGGTTGACCGAGGTGTGAACGTGCTCGCTGATGTGTTGGTTGTTGTCCATGGTGGAGCTGATCATCTTCTGCAGTTTCTCGATGAAACGATCCACGCTGTTTGCCAGCGAGCCTATCTCGTCATCACGTTGCAGGTTGATGCGGGCGTTGAGGTCTCCCTCGCCGGCGGCGATATCCTGCATTCGTTTGTCCACTTGCAGCAGCGGGGTCACCAGCTTGCGGGTCAGCCAGAAGCCGCAGAGGGTGACCATGATCAGGCTCAGCAACAGGCCACCCAGCAGCAGGGTTCGGATCTTGCTGATGATGCCGTTGAGCTGGGCCACCTGATCCTCGACGGTGGCATCGCCGCTCTCCTCGATGGCAACCAGCTGTTGTCGCAGCTCATCGGCACTGACCTCATAGGCGGACTGCTGGGCCTGATAGCTGCCGAGCGCATCGACCCACTGTCCCATCAGTTGCTGATGCCGGGCCAACAGGGCGCGATACTCTGCCGACAGTGTCTTGCCGGCAAATTCGCCGGTTCCCTCGATATCGAACAGCCCGGTGCCGAGCATGCTGTCGATCGCTTCGTGGTAGAAATCGGTCGCCTCTTTCAGCTCGGCCTTGATCGCCTCTGTGACTCCTTGTCTGCGCATCTTTTCCAGCGCATAGAGCTGGCGCAAAAAGCCTATGTTGGATTCCATCCCCCCGTCGGCCGCTTCCCAGCGAGTGGAGAGGCCGCTGTTCCAGCTGATGGTCTGGTCGGGGGATTGGGTCAGCGCCTCGACCGCGCCGTCGCCGATCACCTCCAGCTGGGTCGAGAGGCGGGCCATCAGATCGGCGTTGTGATGCAGGGCCTGATCCACCTCGGTATAGGCGTGATAGAGCGCCAGCAGCTTCTCTTGTTGCTGTTGATAGTCCTGCTTGTGCTGTTCCATGGTGGCAAGGGCCGCACCATCAATGAGCTGCCCCTGGCTGACCCGGGCCAGCGCATCATCGGTCGCCGCCTTGGCAGCATCGAGTTCGGCGCGATTGAGTGGGGTTCCGTTTTGCATCTTCTGAATCTGTAGCTGTTGGTTGCCCAGCTCTATGGAGCCCTCCATGGCACCGTCGGCGGTCTGCCAGGCGGCGCCCAGCACATAGGAGAGCAGATTGGCTAGCCGCTGGCTGCCATACCAGCCAACGACCCCCATGCCCAGCGTACAGCCGAGCAATATGGCAAGACCCAGATTGGAGGTGGTAACAATTTTCATGTGATGGCCTTCCTTGGTATCGACATTGGCACCAGTTTCGGTTCCGAACGGGTTTAGTTTAGTGGTTTATCCCCCGCTCGGGGACCGGTGCGGCGCTGAAACATCCCGTGCACTGGTTGCACCCGATCAAGCATGGTGGAAAATTGGATAAAAAGCCTCTCTGACTACGCGGGTGTTGCAGCCCTATGCTGGATACTTATCCAGTTATTCTTTATGCTATGAGCCAATTTACGAATAGTTGTATTGGTGAGGAGAGAGCCGTGATTGGTCGCTTGAGAGGCATTGTCATTGAAAAGCAGCCCCCCGAGGTCCTGCTGGAAGTGGGCGGGGTTGGCTATGAGGTACAGATGCCGATGAGCTGCTTCTATGATTTGCCGGAGATCGGCAAGGAAGCGACCATCCATACTCACTTCGTGGTGCGGGAAGATGCCCAGTTGCTCTATGGTTTCAACCACAAACAGGAGCGGGCACTGTTCCGCGAGCTGATCAAAACCAACGGAGTCGGCCCCAAGCTGGCGCTGGCTATTCTTTCCGGCATGACAGCTACCCAATTCGTGCTGAGTGTCGAACGTGAAGAGATAAGCTCTTTGGTCAAACTGCCGGGAGTCGGCAAGAAGACCGCCGAGCGGCTGGTGGTGGAGATGAAGGATCGCCTCAAGGGCTGGGTCAGTCACGACCTCTTCTCCCCGGCCATGGTCACCTTGCCAGCCAGTGAGCCCGAATTGCGGGCCCCTGATGTGACCGAAGAGGCGGCCAGTGCGCTGGTGGCCCTCGGTTACAAGCCGCAGCAGGCGAGTCAGATTGTCAGCAAGATCGCCAAAGAGGGGATGTCGGTGGAAGATATCATCCGTGAATCCCTGCGTAGCCTGGTATGAGGTAGTTGATGATTGAAGCAGACCGCCTCATCTCGGCCAGTGCCGCCCGTGAGGATGACATTATTGACCGGGCTATCCGCCCCAAGAAGCTGGCTGACTACACCGGTCAGGATACCGTCTGCGAACAGATGGAGATCTTTATCGAAGCGGCCCGTCAGCGGGGCGAAGCGCTCGATCACCTGCTGATCTTCGGCCCTCCGGGCTTGGGCAAGACCACCCTCGCCAACATCGTCGCCAACGAGATGGGGGTCAATATCAAGACCACCTCCGGCCCGGTGCTGGAGAAAGCGGGGGATCTGGCGGCTCTGCTCACCAACCTTGAACCGAACGATGTGTTGTTCATCGACGAGATCCACCGTCTCAGTCCGGTGGTGGAGGAGGTGCTCTATCCGGCGATGGAGGATTACCAGCTCGACATCATGATCGGGGAGGGACCCGCAGCTCGCTCCATCAAGCTGGATCTGCCTCCCTTCACCCTGATTGGCGCCACCACCCGGGCAGGTTCACTGACCAGCCCGCTGCGGGATCGTTTTGGCATCGTCCAGCGGCTGGAGTTCTACAACGTCAAGGATCTGACCGATATCGTCTCCCGCAGCGCCCGTTGTCTGGGGCTCGAGATGACGGAAGATGGTGCCATTGAGGTCGCCCGTCGCTCTCGCGGCACGCCGCGGATTGCTAACCGTTTGTTAAGGCGGGTGCGCGACTTTGCCCAGGTGAAATCCGATGGCCGGATCGACGGCCCCATTGCTGCTCGCGCCATGGACATGCTGGATGTCGATAATGAAGGCTTCGACTTCATGGACCGCAAGTTATTGTTGGCTGTGATAGACAAGTTTATGGGGGGCCCGGTGGGTCTCGATAATCTGGCCGCCGCGATCGGGGAAGAGAAAGATACTATCGAAGATGTGCTGGAGCCTTATCTGATCCAGCAAGGGTATCTGCAACGTACACCCAGAGGACGGATTGCGACCACACGAGCCTACGCTCATTTCGGTCTTCAGCGACCAGATGAGAAGTAAAAACAGTCGTTTGAACATGAAACCGCCGTCAAAGGCGGTTTTTTATTATCCGGGCAAAAAAAAGCCCACGGCGGATGCGGTGGGCAAAGACAATTCAGGATGGATGTTCACAGACAGTGAGTGCGTCTGGACACAGACCGGAAAATAAACAGGTGAGCCGTCGCGAGCTCTCAGAGTCGGTTCAGTTGATAGAGCTGAACAAAGGAAAGCTTGTAGTAACGGATGGTTTTAGCAACAAACTTTTTCATCTTCGATTCCAATAGACAGGTTCAAATTGATCGTCGAATACGTACCGTGAACCCGGATTAACCGGCCTGTATCCAAGGGTATGCCCTCACTGCGAGGCGCATTGTAGGAGTTCGAATCGACCCCGGCAAACAAGAAAAATTGCACTCTTCAAATTAGTTTATCTAATGTCTTTATTGATGAAATTGGTTCGCATGAGTATGCATTCTTTGCAATTTTAAATTGAGTTTTCGAATCAGATTGACTGACTCGGATAACATGGAAAAAGGCGCGTCATTCACGCTTTTCAAATTAAACCGAGTGGCGGGATGTTAAATTCTTAAATTGATTTAAATCAATGTTTTACGCTTTATCGTGTTTTGTGATCTGGCTCGCGTCAATAATCGTGAAATAGATTAAAAATGCCTTTCAAAGCCATGTATGGCGGGTCCTTTTACATTGATTTCAATCAAATAAAGGTGATATAAAAACCCGGTCATCATGGGCGAGAATAAATTTAGGCTGATTGTTTTGGAATTGTTAAACATTAGCTTTATTTGTGTTCTCGTATTGCCTTGTTGTTAATGCCAGTGGTTACTGAACGCGTTTTGTTGTGACACGTCCCAATAAGGCTCATTCGCTAACCTCCAACGGAAGCTTTGTGCTTAAAACTTAAAATAGCCGTGCCAATAATCGGTGAGGAAACATCATGATTGCTGAGCATGTGGTAGACCTATCGCGGTTCCAGTTCGCTGCGACGGCCCTTTATCACTTTTTGTTTGTACCCCTGACGCTGGGAATGGCCTTTCTCCTGGCGATCATGGAATCCGTCTATGTGATGACCAACAACACCATCTACCGGGACATGACCAAATTCTGGGGTAAGTTGTTTGGTATCAACTTTGCCTTGGGGGTCACCACAGGTCTGGCCATGGAGTTCCAGTTCGGGACGAACTGGGCTTACTACTCCCATTATGTCGGCGATATCTTCGGGGCCCCGCTGGCTATCGAAGGGCTGATGGCCTTCTTCCTGGAGTCCACCTTCGTCGGTATGTTCTTCTTTGGTTGGGATCGTCTGAGCAAGCATCAGCATCTGGCTGCCACCTGGTTGATGGCGCTGGGTACCAACCTTTCAGCCCTCTGGATCCTGGTCGCCAACGGCTGGATGCAGAACCCGGTCGGTGCAGAGTTCAACTTCGAATCCATGCGGATGGAGATGATGAGCTTCGCTGACGTGGTGCTCAACCCGGTTGCTCAGGTCAAGTTCGTCCACACTGTGGCGGCTGGTTATACCTGTGGCGCCATGTTTGTGCTGGGTATCTCCTCCTACTACCTGCTGAAGAATCGTGATGTGGCGTTCGCCCGTCGCTCCTTCGCCATTGCCGCTGCGTTCGGTATGGCTTCCATCGTGTCCGTTCTGATCCTCGGTGATGAATCCGGTTACGAGACCGGTGAAGTGCAGAAGGTGAAACTGGCCGCTATCGAAGCTGAGTGGGAGACCGAACCTGCTCCGGCTGCCTTTACCCTGTTCGGTATTCCGAATCAGGAAGAGATGCGCACCGACTACGCCATCAAGATCCCCTATGCGCTGGGCATTATCGCGACCCGTTCTCTGGACGGTCAGGTAACCGGTCTGAAGGATCTGAAGAGCGAGCACGAACTGCGCGTTCGTAACGGTATGACCGCTTACGACTTGCTGACCAAGCTGCAATCCGGTGACAAGTCTGACGAGACCCGCGCTCGCTTCGACGAAGTGAAGCAGGATCTGGGCTACGGTCTGCTGCTCAAGCGCTACACCAGCAACGTGACCGATGCTACCGACGAGCAGATCAAGGCCGCCGTGGATGACTCCATCCCGCAGGTACTGCCGCTGTTCTTCGCCTTCCGCATCATGGTTGCCGTCGGCATGCTGATGCTGGTGTTGATTGGTATGGCCTTCTATGACAGTGCCCGTCACCAGATCGGCAAGCGCAAGTGGCTGCTCAAGGGTCTGCTGTGGGGTATCCCGCTACCGTGGATCGCTATCGAAGCTGGCTGGTTTGTTGCTGAATATGGTCGCCAACCTTGGACCATTGCAGAGGTGTTGCCGACTTCCCTCTCTGCATCCAACTTGCCTGCAGCCGAGATCTGGTTCTCTCTGATCGGTATCTGCCTGTTCTATACCGTACTTCTGGTTATCGAGATGTACCTGATGTTCAAGTATGCCCGTCTTGGCCCCAGCAGCCTGAAGACTGGCAAGTATCACTTTGAACAGATCAAGGCATAAGGAGAGCGACCATGTTTGATTACGAAACTCTGCGTGTCATCTGGTGGGCTCTGGTCGGCGTACTGCTGATCGGTTTTGCCATCACTGACGGCTTCGACATGGGGGTAGGCGCACTGCTCCCGTTCGTCGGCAAGAAAGATGTCGAGCGCCGCGTGATGCTCAACACCATGGGACCGCACTGGGAAGGTAACCAGGTTTGGCTGGTCACTGCCGGTGGTGCCTTGTTCGCCGCCTGGCCGATGGTGTATGCCGCGACCTTCTCCGGCTTCTACATCGCCATGATCCTGACGCTGATGGCGCTGTTCCTGCGTCCGGTCGGTTTCAAGTACCGCTCCCTGCGTGCTGATGCCAAATGGCGCAGCAACTGGGACTGGGCCTTGTTCGCCGGCAGCGCCGTACCGCCCATCGTCTTTGGTGTGGCCTTTGGCAACCTGCTGCAAGGCGTTCCGTTCGAGTTTAACCAGTTCATGATGTTGACCTATCACGGCAACTTCTTTGGTCTGCTTAACCCGTTCGGCATTCTGGCTGGTCTGGTGAGTCTGTTCATGCTGCTCACCCAGGGCGCAACTTGGTTGATGATGAAGACCGACGGTGAAGTGCTGGCGCGTTCCCGCACGGCCGCCATGATCTGCTCACTGCTGACTCTGGTGCTGTTTGCTGCCGCGGGTTGGTGGGTAAGCGGTATGGAAGGGTATGTCATCGTCAAGGCTGCCGCGACTGACGCGGTATCCAACCCGATGAACAAGGAAGTTGTCCTGCAGGCTGGTGCCTGGATGAACAACTACACCCTCTATCCGTGGATGGTGGCTGCCCCTGTACTGGGCCTGGCCATGAGCCTGCTGACTGCGCTGTTTGCCCGCATGAACATCGGCTGGCTGGCGTTTACCAGCTCCTCGCTGGCGATTGCCGGGGTCATCCTCACTGCCGGTTTCTCCATGTTCCCGTTCGTGATGCCCTCAAGCCTTGAGCCGTCACTGAGCCTGACCATGTGGGATGCTACTGCCTCTTTCAACACCTTGCAGGTGATGACTGTGGCTGCAGCGATCTTCGTACCGATTGTGCTGGGTTACACCATCTGGACTTACATCAAGATGTTTGGCCGGGTAACCAACAAGCACATCGAAGATAACCAACAATCTCTCTATTAAGAGGTGCGCTGACAATGTGGTATTTCACCTGGATCCTGGGGCTGTTGCTGGCCTGTGCATTTGGCATCATCAATGCGCTGTGGCTGGAACACACCGAGAACATGGATCGTCAGATCGATGAAAACAAGTGATCGACTCGCCAGGCTGGCCGCTCCACTGGAGCGGCAGCCGTGGCAGGGGTTGATGTTACTCGCGGCGGCCTTGTTGGCCGTCGCTATTTTACAGGCCCCCAATCTGATCGCGGCCAACACCAGCGAGCATGGTCTCTGGCTTGCTCCCTGGCTGATGTGGGCCGTCTGTTGTGGCGTACTTAACGGGCTTGGCTTTCATCTGAAAAGCCTGCCCGGACGTGTGCTGTTCAACCCCTGGCTCGCCTGGCCCAGTTTGTTGTATGGCCTCTGGCTGACACATTCATATTTCCTTTCATAAAAAACGGGGGGAGGCAGGATTTCCCTGTCTCCCCCTGCTTCTTTCCTATTCAGCCCTGCGCTATGATAGCCCCCCATCTGACTGTCGAATGGATCACAGATTGTTATGGGGGAAGTCTTTGAGTTTCCGGTGCGTGTCTACTACGAAGACACCGACGCCGGGGGCATCGTCTACAACGCCAATTATCTCAAGTTTATGGAACGTGCTCGCACCGAGTTTCTTCGTGCCAAAGGGGTCGAACAGGACGTCTGGCTGCAGGAGGGATATGCCTTCGTGGTGAGCCGAACTGAGATCGATTTCCGCTCGGCGGCCCGTTTTAATGAACTATTGAATGTATTAACGCAAGTGATTGAAGTGAAACGCGCATCCCTGCGCTTTTCGCAGCAGATCCTGGCGGCTGATGGACGACTGATCACCCAGGCCATGGTACAGATAGCCTGTGTCAGTTATCCGCAAATGAAACCTGTAGCTATACCTGAAAAAATCAAGGGAGTGCTGTTAAGTGCACGCTGAAATTTCGTTTATTGGCCTGTTTTGGCAAGCCAGCCTGTTGGTAAAACTGGTCATGATGACCCTGATGAGCATGTCTATTGTCTCGTGGGCGCTGATTATCCAGCGTTCAAAGGCGATCAAGGCGGCCAATCTCGCATCGGAACAGTTTGAAGATCGCTTCTGGTCAGGGGTCGATCTCAATCGCCTCTATCAGGAGTCCTCTTCCCGCCGCGATGATATCGAAGGCATGGAAGATATCTTCTACTCCGGCTTCAAGGAGTATGCCCGCTTGCTCAAGGCCGGTGCCCGTGGTCAGGATGCGGTGATGGATGGTACCTACCGCGCCATGCGCGTCTCCCTCTCCCGCGCGGTGGATGATCTGGAATCCAACCTGCCGGTGCTGGCGACCATCGGTTCCATCAGCCCCTATATCGGTCTGTTTGGTACCGTATGGGGGATCATGAACGCCTTTATCGCCCTGGGTCAGGTGCAGCAGGCCACCCTGCAGATGGTGGCACCGGGTATCGCGGAAGCGCTGATCGCCACTGCCATGGGTCTGTTTGCCGCTATCCCGGCGGTTATTTTCTACAACCGCTTCTCCAACAAGGTAGAGCGGCTGGAGAACGCCTACGCCAACTTCATGGACGAGTTCACCACCATTCTGAACCGTCAAATTGCACAGCAGCAGGGTGATCAGTAATGCAAACCTATCAGCGGATCCGGCGCAAAAAGGTGGCCGAGATCAACGTGGTTCCCTATATCGACGTCATGCTGGTGCTGCTTATCATCTTTATGGCGGTCACGCCGGTGATCACGCAAGGGGTCAAAGTGGATCTGCCACAGGCTGAGTCCGAGCAGTTGCCGGAAGATGCCAAGCCGCCCTTCATCGTCAGCGTCAATACCGAAGGCGAGTATGTCATCAAGGCTGGCGAAGCCGATGACGAGCCGGTGCCAAGCGGCACGCCAGAGGCGATGCAGCAATACATCACCGAAAAAGCCATGGGCTATCTGGCGATCAACCAGAATGCCCCCGTGGTGGTCGCGGGTGACAAGGCCGTGCGCTACGAAGAGGTGATCCTGTTGATGGTGGCCCTCAAGAATGCGGGTGTGCCTCAGGTTGGCCTGATGACAGATCCGGTGAACTAACGGAGATGGATGTGAAGCGTGGTATTTCCGGTTATCTCATCGCGTCGTTTCTGCTGCACCTGATCATCGGCATCATCCTGTTTGTCGGGCTCGATTTCAGCAAACCGAAACGACCCGAATCGAAGGGGCAGATCGTCAATGCCGTCATGCTCGATGAGAACTTCCTCAACGAACAGGCCAAGCAGATCCAGCAGCAGAAATCTCAGCCCAAGCCTCAAAAGGTAGAGAAAGAGAAGGATAAGGAAGACACGGATCTCGCCAAGCGCGAGCTGGCTCAGAAACAGGAGCAGCTTCGCATCGCCGAGACCAAGCGCAAGCAGGCCGAAGAGGCGACTCGCAAGGCCGAGGCCGAGAAGCAGAAGAAGGTTGCCGAGCAGAAGCAGGCGGAAGAGAAGGCCCAAAAAGCCGAGGAAGCCCGCAAGCTGGAAGAACAGAAGGCCAAGAAGGCCGAAGCCGAGCGTAAAGCGGCGGAAGCCGAGAGCAAGGCGTTGGCGCTGAAGAAGAAAAAGGAACAAGAGAAGAAAGAGGCTGAAGAGAAGGCCAAGGCGGCAGAAGCCAAGGCCAAGAAAGCGGAAGCTGACAAGAAGGCCAAAGCCGAAGCCGAGAAGAAAGCTAAGGCAGAAGCAGAGAAAAAAGCCAAAGCCGAGGCCGAGAAGAAGGCCAAGGAAGAGGCTGAGAAAAAGGCAAAAGCTGACGCAGAGAAGAAAGCCAAGGCAGAGGCCGAAAAGCAGGCCAAGATCGCGGCTGAGCGCAAGCGTAAAGCCGCCGAGCAGGCCAAGCTGCAAAAAGAGATGGAAGAGATGATGCAGCAGCAGCTGTCGGCTGAGGCCAATGCTCGCAGTCAGGCGGCATCGGCAGCAGCCCAGGGCGAAGTCGACAAATATGCGGCGCTCATCAAGGCCACTGTTGAGCGGTATATGATTTTGGATCCCACCATGCGGGGCAAAACATGTACTATCGGCGTACGTCTTGCGAGCAGTGGCTTTGTCATATCGGTAGATAACGGCCAGGGTGACCCGGCGGTCTGTCGTTCCGGTAAGGCGGCTGTTCTGAAAGCCAATCAACTGCCTGTGCCCAAGGATCCTGCGGCATTCGAGATGTTGAAGGAATTTAACCTGAAGTTAGAACCGAGTATCTAAGCGTGATAAAACGAGGTTGCTTGCCTCCGGTTGGCAACCTCTCGCCGAGAAAGGAATTTAACCTCTCATCTATATTGGAACCGAGTATTTAAGCCATGATCAGAAAAGTATTTTTTGCTTTGGTTGGCTGTTTGTTGCTGGGCCAGAGTGCCCAGGCGGCCCTGGACATCGTCATCACCGGCGGTATTGATAGCGCACGCCCCATCGCTGTCGCCCCCTTCAAGTGGGAAGGTAACGGGCAGTTGCCGCAGGACATCGCGGAAGTGGTCTCCAACGACCTGATGCGCAGCGGCAAGTTCAAGCCGCTGGCCCGTGGCCAGATGCCGCAGACCCCGAGCAGCAGCAGCGAGATCAACTTCGCTCCCTGGGCCTCCCAAGGGGTTGAAGCCGTGGTGGTGGGTTCCATTTCGGCAGTCGGTGACGGCACCTACAAGGTCAACTTCGAGCTGGTCGATGTGCTGAAAGGCCAGCTGGCCAAGGCGCAAGGTGGCGAGAGCAACGGTTACATTCTGGATAGCCGCATGGCGACCATCCCGGGGGCCCAGATGCGCCAGTTTGCCCACCGTATCTCAGACATCGTCTATGAGCGTCTGACTGGCGAGCGCGGTGCCTTCCTGACCCGTCTGGCTTATGTCTCTGTACAGCAGGGTACCCAGTTCCCGTACCAACTGCGTATTTCTGACTACGACGGTTACAACGAGAAAACCCTGCTGCGCTCCCGCGAACCGTTGATGTCTCCAGCCTGGTCGCCGGATGGCAGCAAGCTGGCTTACGTGAGCTTCGAGAACCAGAAGTCCGAAATCTACGTACAGGATATCTACACCCAGCAGCGCAGCCTGATCACCAGTTTCCGCGGTATCAACGGGGCGCCGGAGTGGTCTCCGGATGGTCGTCGTCTGGCTATCGTTCTCTCCAAAGATGGTTCACCGAACCTCTATGTGGTTGATGTCGCTAGCAAGCAGCTGACCCGCGTCACAACCAGCCGTGTGATCGACACCGAACCCTCCTGGATGCCGGACGGGCAAAATTTGTTGTTCACCTCTGAACGTGGTGGCAAACCCCAGATTTATAGCGTAAATTTGGCGACTGGTATGACTCGCCGGATGACTTGGGAAGGTGAATCCAACCAGGGTGCATCCATCACTCCTGATGGCAAAATCATGGTGATGGTGACCCGTGTTCAGGGACAGTATCGTATTGCCCGTCAGGACATGGAAAACAATGCCCTGTTGGTCCTTACCCAGAGCGCTCTGGATGAGTCGCCAAGTGTGGCTCCCAATGGCAGCATGATCATTTATGCCACCATCTATCAGGGTCGTAAGAGTCTCGCGTTGGTGTCGACTGATGGTCGCTTCAAGGCTGTGCTTCCGACCAGTAGCGGTGAAATTCGTGCACCAGCTTGGTCGCCCTTCTTGAATTGATAAAAATCCAATTGTTTTTTGTTTTGTTATAAAGGTTTAAGGAAATAGCATGCAACTCAATAAACTGCTCAAGGGTTTGGCCATCGCACTGCCACTGTTCACCCTGGCTGCTTGTAGTTCTTCTTCTGATTCCGACGCCGCTGGCGCTGAATCAGGTATGACCGACGGCATGGGCGGTGTACAAACCGGCGGCGCCAACGGCATGTTGTCCCCGGAAGAGCAGATGCGTCAGAAGTTCGAAGCACTGCAGCGTGACAACGTGATCTACTTCCCGTTCGACGGTTACGATATCCAGGGTCAGTACGCTGATCTGCTGGATGCCCACGCCAGCTACCTGCGCGAGCGCCCGAGCGTGAAAGTCCTGATCGAAGGTCACGCCGATGAGCGCGGTACTCCGGAGTACAACATCGCCCTGGGCGAGCGTCGTGCCAAGGCTGTTGCCAAGTATCTGCAAACCCTGGGTGTGCAGGCCGAGCAGCTCTCCATCGTCAGCTATGGCGAAGAGAAGCCGCTGGACATGTCCCACACCGAGGATGCCTTTGCCAAAAACCGCCGCGCGGTTTTGGTTTACTAAGGTTTGAACCGAACGAAGTTCGTTTATATGCAAGCGGCCATTTCGATGGCCGTTTTATTTGCACTAAACGCCAAGGTTTGATCCGAATGAAATCTGCATATGCGAGCGACGATGGCGCTGGCCGTTTTATCTGTACTAAACGCTAAGGTTTGATCCGAATGAAATCTGTGTACAAGCAAGCTGTCGTTGCGCTGGCCGTAATGGTTGCTCTGAATGCGCAAGCTGCGGCTCCTGTCAGCGATCTGGGCGGTGACTCGGGTGGTGGCGTTGTCCTTAGCGGCAACAACGGTGCCATCGTGCCCACCGGTAGCCTGGAAGATCGGGTTGCCCTGCTGGAGCGCACCCTCAATGCCCGTCTGCGACTGCAAGCTGAATTGCAGCAACAGGTCGACTCCCTGCAAGGGGAGGTCTCCGAGCTGCGTGGTCAGCTGGAGCAGCAGACCTACCAGATGGAACAGTCGCAAGAGCGCCAGCGTCAGCTCTACCAGGAGCTCGACAAGGTTGCCAGCAGCCAGCAAGCTGCTCCAGCCGCCCCGGCCCCTGCTGCTGCCACACCGGCTGCTGCCGCCAATTACTCAACCAATCAGGATGAGAACCAAGCCTACGACGCAGCGGTCAACATGGTGCTCAAAGAGAAGAACTACGACAAAGCGATTCCGGCTTTCCAGGGCTTCATCAAGCAGTACCCCAATTCGGGCTATGTTCCCAATGCACACTACTGGCTCGGCCAGTTGCTGTTCAATAAGGGTGACAGAGCCGGTGCCTCGGCCCAGTTTTCGACCGTGGCCAACAAATACAGCAAATCCCCCAAGCGAGCCGATGCGCTGCTGAAGCTGGGTATGCTGGCGCAGTTGGATGGCAAGAAGGCGGAAGCCAAATCCTTCTATGAGCAGGTGATCAAGGGCTATCCCAACACCTCGCCGGCCCAGTTGGCCAAACAGAGTCTGGCCAAGCTGTAACATTGCTGTATGTCACTGTTTTCGTAACGCTACTGTAAAAACAGCCTGCATTTGTACGCACAGTGAGCAAACGGATTTAAATTACGAATTTTCTGTTGCACCGGAAATTTAAATCCGTAATATAGGCCGCCGTCAGAGCCGAAGCAGTAATGCAGTCGGAACTGGTCGTGGTGAGGGTCGTTAGCTCAGTCGGTAGAGCAGTTGACTTTTAATCAATTGGTCGCTGGTTCGAATCCAGCACGACCCACCATTTTCTCCACTCGGTGGAGACAGAATTCCCAGGTCGTTTAGCTCAGCTGGGAGAGCACCTCCCTTACAAGGAGGGGGTCACTGGTTCGATCCCAGTAACGACC